>JBJEYC010000050.1:0-3351 GCA_051886435.1 Lachnospiraceae bacterium | reverse complement strand
ATGTGGTACGGCGATTACCTCGCCTGCGTCGGATCCTCCCGCGTCGGCGAGAAGGAGCTCGAGGCCCTCTGCGCCGAGTACGGAAACGAGCTCATCAAGGACTTCTGCGAGGCCTACCAGGACTACGGCGCAAGGCGCATGTCCGAGGAGCTGAAAAAGCTGCCGGAGGGCCACTACACCTACGACATCAAGGCGGATGCGATCGAGGGGGTGGTCCCCGAGATCAACATCCACATCATCTGCGACACCAAGCCCAAGGAGGGCCTGATCCAGTTCGACATGCGGGAGAATCCCGATTCCCTCCCCTGCGGCCTGAACATGTGCGAGGCCACCACCCTGGCCAGCGTCGTCACCGGCGTCCTCAACCGGATGCCCTGCGACATCCCCTGCAACGACGGCGCCATGAGCCGGATCAAGGTGCTGATGCGCGAGGGCTGCGTGATCGGCAAGGCAAAGCGCCCCTATTCTTCCTCCATGGCGACCACCAACCTCGCCGACCGCGTGATCTCCGGGGTACAGGCCCTGATGAACCAGATCACCGACGAGAAGGGCATGGCAGAGGGCGGCGCCGTCCAGTGCCCGGCCGTGTCGGTGGTCTCCGGCATTGACTGGCGCAAGGAGAACAAGCCCTACGTCAACCAGATCTTCTGCGGCATGACCGGCGGCCCCGCCGTGAACGGATATGACGGCTGGGTCACCTACCAGTACCCGGTGACCGGCGGCGCCATGAACTGGAACTCCATCGAGGTCCTGGAGCAGCAGTACCCCTTCGAGGCGGTGTCGGAGGAGATCCTCCCGGACTCCGTGGGCGCCGGAACCTATGACTCCGCTCCCTCCTGCAAGTTTGTGATGACCGCAAGAAAGGACCCGGTGACCTGCGCCTACTCCTGCGACGGCATCGACAACCCGCCCAAGGGCGCCTGCGGCGGCCTTGCGGGACACCGGTCGGCCGCCTGGAAGTACGACCTCGCCAAGGGAGAATCCTCCCGGGTGGACCTTCCGCCCTTTGCAGAGCCGGCGATCCAGCCCGGGGAAGCCATCGTCTCCGAGAGCTCGAGCGGCGGCGGATACGGAGATCCCCTGGAGCGGGATCCCGAACGGGTCTGCCACAGGGTGCGGGAGGGCTGGATCACCAAGCAGTTCGCGGCAGACGTGTACGGTGTTGTGGTGGATGATTCCGAGGAGCACTTCAAGCCGGATCGCAAGGCGACCGAAGCGCTGCGGGCAAGCATGAGAGCAAAGAGGAGGTAACGCAATGTCCAAGTACGCATGTGTTGATGTAGGCGGCACCTTTACCGATGCAGCAGTCATGGATGAGAAGGGCGAGATCAACGTCTTCAAGTCCCCGACCACCCCGCAGGACTGGACCGAGGGCATTCTGGGCGCACTGAAAGTGGCGGCAGAGCACTACGGCCAGACGCTGGAGGACTTCCTGGAGGACATCAGCGTGGTCAACGCGGGACTCTTCACCCACGGCTCCACCATCTCCACCAATGCCATCGTGGAGAAAAAGTGCGGCAAGGTCGGCATCCTCTGCACCGAGGGCTTCCGGGACGTGTTCCTGTTCCGGGAGGGCCCGAACAAGAATCCCTTTGACATGTTTCTGGACTACCCGGAGCCCTTCGTGCCGCGCTATCTCACCCTTCCCGTGCGGGAGCGGATCAATTCCGAGGGCGGCATCGACATTCCCCTCTCCGAGGAGGATGTGAGAAGGCAGACCCGGCAGCTGAAGGAGTACAACGTGGAGGCCATCTGCATCTGCTTCCTCTGGTCCACGGTCAATCCCGAGCACGAGAAGAAGGCAGCCGAGATCGTCCACGACGAGTGGCCGGAGGTCACGGTGGTTTTGAGCTCCGAGGTCAACCCCAGCAACCGGGAGTACCGCAGATGGGTCTCCGCCGCGATGGACGCCTCGCTCCGCAAGCTGATCTCCACCTATGCCAATGACCTGAACAACCGGCTCAACGAGAAGGGCTTCATCGGCAAGGTCGGCATGGTCAACTCCGCCGGCGGCGTCATGAGCACCGCCGAGATCGTGGATCGGCCGCTGTACTCCCTGGACTCCGGCCCCTCGATGGCACCGGTCTCCGGCAGGAGATTTGCCATGGACGACCTGGACGAGAACAACGCGGTGGTCCTGGACATGGGCGGCACCACCTTTGATGTCAGCTGCGTGACCAACGGCAAGATCTCGGTCTCCAAGGAGGCCATCATCGGCAATGAGATCCCCGGCATCTCCCGGGTCAACGTGCACAGCATCGGCGCCGGCGGCGGGAGCATCGCCTGGGTGGACAACGGCGGCATGGTCCGGGTCGGACCGCGCAGCGCCGGCTCCGTGCCGGGCCCTGCCTGCTACAACCGCGGCGGAAACCTGCCCACCGTCACCGACGCCAACTGCGTCCTGGGCTTTCTGGATCCCGACTTCTTCAACGACGGCCGCATGAAGCTCTACCCGGAGCTGGCAAAGGCCGCCATCAAGGAGCACATCGCGGACCCTCTGGGCATCACCGTCATGGAGGCGGCCTACACCATCTGGGCCACGGTCAATGTCAACATGATCGCCGCCATCAAGGACATCACGATCTGGCAGGGCATTGACCCCCGCTCCTACGCGATGGTGGCAGGCGGCGGTGCCTGCGGCCTGCACGCCATCGCCCTGGCCGAGGGCCTGGAGATGGACAAGCTCCTGATCCCGAGAACGGCGGGGGGCCTCAGCGCCGTCGGCGGCATCCTCTCCGACATCGTCTCGGAGTACAACGGAAGCCTCTACACCAGAACCAACGACTTCAACTTCGACGCAGTCAACCACCTGCTAGACGGCCTGAAGGAGAAGGCGATGCAGTTCTTCCAGAGAAACAAGATCTCGAAGGACCGGCAGAAGATTGAGGTCTACATGGAGGCCCACTATCCGTTCCAGGTGTACGAGCTCGCCATCGACATCACCAAGTATCTGAACGAGAACCTGGAGATCACTCCGGAGAGCATCCCCGGCATGGAGGAGGCCTTCCACGAGGAGCACGAGCGGACCTTCTCGATCAAGGACGACACCTACCTCGAGTGCATCACCTGGCGTGTCAAGGCGATCGGAAAGCACGAGCGGGAGGCCTTCCTGCCCGCCAAGGACACCAAGCCCGTGGACCTCGCCTACGAGCCCGCCAAGAACACCGGCACCCGGAAGGTCTTCTTCAAGGAGTTCGACGACATCAAGATCACGCCGGTCTTCCACGGCACGAGTCTGAGCTACGGGGACACGGTGCACGGGCCGGCCGTCATCGAGGAGCCGACGACCACCATCGTCATCCAGCCCGGCTACCGGGCGAGAATCACCCGGTACAACAACTACTGCATCGA
>JBJEYC010000049.1:0-3361 GCA_051886435.1 Lachnospiraceae bacterium | reverse complement strand
AAAGAAAGGCAAAACGCTTGGGCAGAGTCAGATTCGCGGAAAAGAACATCCTCTTTGGCTACCTGGGACAGGCCGCCACGATGCTGATGTCCTTTGTGCTGCGCACCATTTTCATTCAAAACCTCTCGGAACAGCTCCTGGGCATCAACTCCACCTATTCCAACGTGCTCTCCATCCTCTCGATGGCGGAGCTGGGCATCGGCACCGCGCTGAACTTTGCGCTGTACAAGCCGGTGGCGGAAGAGGACCGGGAGAAGATCAAGTCTTACATGCAGATGTACCGCAAGGCCTACACGGTGATCGCCCTGGTGGTCGCCTGCATCGGCCTTGTTCTGGTGCCTTTTCTGCCAAAACTGGTCAAGAACCCCGGGGTCTCCAATACCCAGCTGACGCTCTACTACCTGATCTTTCTGTTCAACACGGTCAGCACCTACTTCGTCAGCTACAAGTACAGCCTCTGCAATGCCGAGCAGAAGAACTACATCCAGACCAACATCAACACGGTGACCAAACTGATCACCACCGGCCTTCAGATCCTGGTGGTCGTTGTCACGAAGAACTTCCTCTTCTACCTGCTGACGGACATGTTTGTCCAGCTGGCCCAGAAGCTCTTCGTCTCCTGGTACCTGGACCGGCTCTATCCCTACCTGCGGGAGAAGAACGTGACCCCGCTGACAAAGGAAGAGCACGCTGAGGTCTGGTCCAAGACCAGAGCCCTGGTGCTCCACAAGGTGGGCGATGTCGCACGTCTTCAGACCGACTCCCTGATCATCTCCTCGTTCATCCAGGTGTCGGTGGCCGGCATGGTGGACAACTACAACATGGTCATCAACGCGGTGACGAACTTCGTGAACATCATCTTCAATTCGGTGATCTCGGGCTTCGGCAACCTGATCGCCACGGAGACCCGCGAGCGCCAGTATGAGCTCTTCAAGGTCTACCGGTTCTTCGCCTCCTGGATCTACGGCTTTGCGGTGACGGGCTTCTTTGCCCTGCTGACGCCCCTCATCCAGATCTGGCTCGGGGATGACTGGGTGCTGCCGGAGGCGGCAGTGGCCCTGATTTTGATCGACCTCTACTTCAAGGGGGAGCGGACCGTGCTGTCCAACTACAAGACCGCGGCCGGTGTCTTTGAGCAGGACAAATGGCTTGCCCTGATCCAGGGCGGCGTGAACCTCGTCCTCTCGATCTGGCTCGTGCAGAAGATCGGCCTTGCCGGCATCTACGTTGGCACCGTGGTCTCGGGCCTGATTGCCAACGTGACCAAGCCCATCATCATCTACCGGGACTGCTTTGACAGGTCTCCCCTTGACTACTTCGGGGACTCTGCCAAGTACGTGGCGGTCACCGCCGCCTGCATTCTGGCCTGCCGGTTCCTGGCTTCGAGGATGCTGGGGACGCTGACCATTCCCCGGTTTTTGGTAATGGTTATCATCGCAACGCTCCTCTATAACGGCGTGTTCCTGCTCTTTTTCGGGAGAAGCCAGGAGACCGGGTATCTGATCGGCATTGCAAAGAGGAGGCTCTCGCGAAAGGGAAACCGGCATGACGAGTAAGAAGGCAGTGGAACAGGCCACCATCCGGGATCTTGCCCGGATGGCGGAGGGAAAACGGACGGCAAAGGAGGAGCTCCGGGCGCTGGGAAAGCGGATCCTTCGGGGCGAGCATGTGCAGAATGACCCGCTCTTTTGGCCGGCAGGGCTTCTTCTGCTTGGCCTTTGCGAGTGCGCGGTTTCCGGGGAGCAGGAAGCGGAGGATGTGGCGACGGCCTACCTTGAAAAAGCATTGCGCCGGGATCCCGTCATCGCCCACACGGACGATGCGGTTGCGGCCTACGCGGCCCTCCGCCTGTACGAAAAGAGCGGAAATCAGAAACTTCTTTCTCTTGCGGATGCCTGTGCGGCCTTTTTGAAGGACGCAAGGTGCGATGGGAAAGGCTCCATCGTCTACAACGCGGCGCGGAAGAACCAGTATATTTTCGCAGACGGCGTGGGGGAGACGTCCCTGTTTCTTGCCCGCTACGGGGCCGTCCGGGAAGATGAGAAGGCGCAGGAGCTTGCCATTTTGCAGCTTTCCAACTGGTTTACCATGGGGCAGGATGCCCGCACCGGTCTTCCCTACCACGGGTACGACGCGGCCACCGGGCTCTGCCAGGGAATCGTCGGCTGGGGGCGGGCTGTCGGGTGGCTTCTTCTTGGCGCCGCGGAGGTCCTCTCGCTGGACCCTGCGGGGCAGCTCTCCTTCCCGATCCGCAAGCTCTTTGCGGACGCCCTGGCCTATGAGCGGGAGGACGGCCTCTATGGCTGGACCCTGCCGGGCACCAGGGGGCCTGCGGACACCTCCGCCTCCGGCATGATCCTGTGGGCGAGAAAGCGCGCGGGCCTTGCGGGGGATGTGACAAAGAGCGAGGAGGCCCTCCTAGCCGCGGCCGGCGGGGACGGAACCGTCCTGCAGTGCTCCGCGGAGTGCATTGACTTTGGACAGTACGTGCAGCAGTACGGCGCCTATCCCTGGGGGCAGGGAGCCGTCTGCGCGGCACTTTGGGAATCATCATGATGAAGGATGTAATCAGGCGGCTTGGAACGATCATGACAAAGAGGCAGAAGCACAAGGTGGTGCTGCTCGCTTTCATGATGCTGGTGGGCGCGGCGCTCGAGACCGTGGGTACCTCTCTGATCCTGCCCCTTGTGGAAGTTGCCATGAATCCGGACGAGGTCCTGGAGAACAGGATCCTATTTCGGATCTACACTGCCCTGGGCATGGAGAGCCCGAGGCACTTCATCATGGTGCTCTGCTTTCTTCTGTGCGGGGTGTACATCGCGAAAAACATCTACCTGTACGTGATGTACAATACCCAGTACCGCTTCGTCTATGACGGTCAGTATGAGACTTCCAGGCGGATCTTTGCGGACTACATCGGCCGCCCCTACGAGTACTACCTGAATGCCAGCACCGGCAAGGTGATGCGCAATATCCAGGGAGATGTGAGTGGAACCTACAGCCTGATGCTCGCGCTCCTTCGCCTTGCGACGGAGTCAGTGATTTCGCTGTTTCTCTTTGTTCTCTCCTTTGTAACCAACCCCTGGATGACCGGCATCATGGCGCTGTTCATCGGCGGAGTGCTTGTCTTAAACCGAAAGCTCTTTGGCCCGGTGCTGCACCACTATGGTCTGGAGGTGCAGCAGAACAACGCCCAGACCACGAAGTGGCTTTTGCAGGCGCTGACCGGCATCAAGGACACGAAGGTGCTGCACAAGGAGCGGTACTTCTCGAAGCAGTACGAGCACCATTCGGGCGTGCTCAACGCGATCCAGATCCGGCAGGCGACCCTCTCCAACATCCCCTCCCTCTCGATTGAGAC
>JBJEYC010000048.1:0-3367 GCA_051886435.1 Lachnospiraceae bacterium | reverse complement strand
GCGAGCCAGCCCTGACGAGCCACATCGTAGTTGCCCTGCTTCCGGTCGTTGATGAAGGTCTGCCAATCCTCGACGGAGATGTTCATCTGAACGCCGATGGTGGAGAGATCCTGCTGGATGGCCTGTGCAACACCCTCGTGGCCAGTGCCCTCGTTGGTCAGGTAGTTGATGGTGATCGGGGTATCAGCAGAGAGCATGTTGTTGTCATCGAACTCATATCCAGCATACTCGAGGAGCTTGATGGCCTCAGCGGTGTTCTGATCAGGAGCAACACTGTAATCCTGATAGTAGCCGTCGTCGATCGGATAGGTGTAATCGTCGGTCGTCTTGAACTCGCCGCCGTTGCCGTTGCTCATGCTGTAAGGAATGAAGGAGGTAGCAACCTTCTGCTCAGTCTGGCCGATGGTGTCGACGATGTACTGGCGGTCGATCAGCAGGCCAAGAGCTCTTCTCATAGCAGCAGCCTGTGCGACGGTCTTGCCCTCGAACATGGTGCTGTTGACGTTGAAGCCGACATAGTAGGTGCCGAGGTTCGGGATGACATGGAAATCATCGCCGTCCTTCAGGTTCTGGATCTCGCCGGTAGGAACGGTATCTGCGTAGTCGATGTCGCCAGCCTGATATGCAGCCAGGATAGCGGTGTCATCTGCAGAGAGCATGAAGTCGAGCTCGTCAACCGTGACGTTGTCGACATCATAGTAGTTCGGGTTCTTGACATAAGTCATGGACTCGTTGTGGGTCCAGCTCTGAAGCGTGTAAGGTCCGTCGGAGACGAAGCCTGCCTCGTTCGCCCAGGAGTCGCTGCCAAATGCCTCTTCCGGAACCGGCATGAAGACCGGGAATGCCAGAAGGCCCATCATGTAAGGGCAGGGAGCGGTGAGCTTGAAGGTGATGGTGGTGTCATCGGTAGCCTGGACATTGATATCCGGGTTGGTGCCATCACCGTAGCCATCAAAGACGGAGAAGAGGTAAGCGTAGTCGGAACCGGTTGCCGGGTCAACTGCTCTCTTCCAGGAGTTGACGATGTCCTCTGCGTTGAGGTCAGAGCCATCGGACCACTTGAGGCCGCTCTTCATCTTGATGGTGTACTCCGTGCCATCATCGGAGATGGTCGGATCGCCGTCTGCCAGGGCAGGGACAACGTTTCCATCTGCATCATAGGTATAGAGGCCTACGAAAGCAGCAGAAGCAAGTGCTGCACCATCGACGGTAGAGTTCAGCTGAGGATCCAGATGATCCGGCTCAGATGCCAGGTTGATCTTCATGACATCTGCAGGCTGGCCATCCTTTAAAGAGGTCTGGAAGAACTTGGTTCCGAAGACGTTTGCATAGTTTCCGGACCAGGAGGTGTTCTCCAGATACAGGTCATTGTAGTAGTACAGCGGGACGATGGCGCCAGTAGCCATCAGCATGGTCTCTGCCTGGTGCATCTTTGCGTCACGGTCTGCAAGATCCGTGTCGGTGTAGATGTCGCTGATCAGGCTGTCATAGGCGCTCCAGTCAGGTGCCTGGCCGTCTCCGGTCAGACCTGCCTCGGTGACCCAGTCCTCGATGCCGTCAGCATCGGTGGGCTCGTAGAAATCACCGGTGGATGCCTCTGCGGATGCCGTGCCCGCAGTGGTTGCGGACTCAGCAGCGGCCTCGGTGGCAGCAGCGGTAGCAGCTTCCGAAGATCCGGAAACCGGAGCAGAAGCATCACCGCATGCAGCCAGCAGTCCAGCGGACAGAGTGCCCGCAAGGACCATAGCTAATGCTTTCTTCTTCATAAATTCCTCCTTTAAAATTGAAGATATATGATCGACGGGGGATCCGAAGCGGACCCTCCGGCGTCATCTCATTTCAGGGCTCCTGACAGGGGAACCCGGCGCAGGACCCATGAATCCGGGCCCATGCGAAATCATTATAGCCCGCAAGCTCCTATCCTCCAACGGGAAATTTTTGTCCATTTCCACCAATTTGTCCGGATAGGCAGGGGCAGAGGATCACTTGTTCCAGCAGGCCACGAAGTGGTTGCCACCACGGTCCTTCAGGGCCGGAGCCTCCGTGGCACACTGCTCGGTTGCATAGCGGCATCTTGTGCGGAAGGGGCAGCCGGAAGGCATGTGCAGAGGACTCGGCACATCGCCCTCAAGGATGATGCGCTTGGAAGCCCGTGCTGTCTTCGGATCCGGAATCGGCACAGCCGAGAGAAGCGAGAGGGTGTAGGGATGAACAGGGTGATCGTAGAGGTCATCGGTATCGGCGATCTCCACGATGCGGCCAAGGTACATGACAGCCACGCGCTTGGAAATGTGGCGCACCACAAGCAGGTCATGGGCGATGAACAGGTATGCAACGCCCAGCTTTTCCTGGAGCTCCTCAAACATATTGATGACCTGGGCCTGAATTGAGACATCCAGTGCGGAAACCGGCTCATCGCAGACGATGAACTTCGGGTCCACGGCGAGGGCTCTGGCGATGCCGATACGCTGTCTCTGGCCGCCGGAGAATTCGTGCGCATAACGGGTTGCGTGCTCTGCGTTGAGTCCCACCAGCTCCATCAGGTGCATGATCTTCTCATGGCGCTCCTGCCGGCTGTTGTAGAGGTGATGGATGTCCAGAGGCTCTCCGATGATATCCTCGACGGTCATACGGGGATTCAGAGAGGAATAGGGATCCTGGAACACCATCTGCATCTGCTTGCGCAGCGGATGGATGTTCTTCTCCGTGACCAATTCTCCGTTAAAGTAGAACTCGCCGCCAGTGGGCTCATAGAGGCGAAGCAGGGTTCTTCCGACCGTGGTCTTGCCACAGCCGGACTCTCCCACCAGTCCCAGCGTCTCACCAGCTTTGATGTTGAAGGAGACGCCGTCCACTGCCTTTAAGGGGGTGGTGTGGAACCAGCCGGTCTTGACCGGGAACCACTCCTTTAAGTCCTTCACCTCCACGAGGTATTCGCTCTTTTTCGATTCGGGTTCGCTCATTTTGCGGTTGCCTCCTTGTCCTTTTCTGCCTTCTCCAGGACGGCCTCTGCCTGGGCCTCATCGAGCAGGCCCTGATCTGCCATGTTCTTCCAGTTGATCCAGCAGGAGGCGAGATGCCCATCGGGGGTGCGTACCTCCGGCGGAACCTCGGTCAGACAGATCTTGCGTGCCGCGTCACACCGGGGGCAGAAAGCGCAGCCCTTGGGCATGGCCAGCATGTTGATGGGGGTGCCGCCGATCGGGACGAGCTTCTTCTTCATGTTGCTCATGGTCGGGATCGAGCGCAGAAGTCCCTTGGTGTACTCGTGGCAGGGACGATAGAAAATATCGTCTGCCGTGCCGCGCTCGCAGACTCTGCCGCCGTACATGACGATGATCTCATCGCACATGGAGGCGATGACGCC
>JBJEYC010000047.1:0-3383 GCA_051886435.1 Lachnospiraceae bacterium | reverse complement strand
TCCGTCCGGGACGGATCGGAATCCGGTGGCAGACCACGCGGTTTCCGAGATATTCCGTATACTCCTCCTCGAGGCCGAGGCGGTCATATTCCTTGTCCTTGTCCCACTCCTCGAGCTGGATTACCAGATCGATGTTCTGGGTGTCACGCACGCTCGCCACACCGAAGAGGGTCTTCACGTCGATGATGCCGATGCCGCGCAGTTCAATAAAGTGCTTGGTGATGTCCGGTGCAGAGCCCACCAGGGTCTCCTCGCTGACCTTGCGGATTTCCACCACGTCGTCAGACACCAGCCGGTGTCCACGCTTGATCAGCTCCAGGGCTGCCTCGGACTTGCCGATGCCGCTCTCACCGGTGATCAGAACACCCTCGCCGTAGACATCCACCAGAACGCCGTGGATCGAGATGCAGGGCGCAAGGCGCACGTTCATCCAGCGGATCAGCTCCGCCATGAAGACAGAGGTTGCCTGCTTGGTCATCAGAAGCGGCACCTGGTACTGTTTCGCGTACTTCAGAAAGATCTCATCCGGATGCAGTTCCCTGCAGAAGATGAAGCAGGGCTCATGCATCTGAAACAGCTGATCGTAGATCGTCTCCTTCTGCTCATCCGACATCTGCTGCATGTAGGAGTGCTCCACAAAGCCAATGATCTGGATGCGGGACGGGTCAAAGTGGGTGAAGTATCCCGTCAGCTGCACGCCGGGGCGGTTGATGTCCGGCTGCTTGATCTTGATTCCGTCCGTTGCGATATCCGGTGTGAGATTGGTCAGATGCTCCTTCTCGATCACTTCGGTCAGTTTTACCGTTGCCATATCCGTTCCTTCCCCCGTTTTCCAGATGCGCCCGGAAAATCGGTCCCCATAGGTTGTATGCCCAAACGGGCTGATAAAATTATAGCATACCGCGCCCGGCCATACGGACACGATTTGCGCCTATCACCCGGATTCCGGGGTCTTTTCGGTTCAGCGGTTTCCTTCCTTCTGCCAGACAAGGACAAAACCCCGGTCCGCGTAGGTGTGAAGGAGCGCTTCCCACTCCTCCTGTGGCTTTCCCTTTCCCGGGATCCGCACCTTCTTTCCCTTCTCTTCTCCCTCGATACACCACCGGTCCCCGGTCACATAGTAGAACGAATCCTGTGCCCGTGCCCCGGTCAGGGGGTAGACAAGTGTCTTCTCACTCTGTTCCATCCCCGGGAACCTCCTCCTTTTTCGGCTCCTCCTCCCGGAAGTAGTCGTACACCGCCCGGGCATCCTTTGCCGAAAGCTCCGGCACCTGTTCCAGGGTGTCAAGATCCGCCTGGATGATGTCATCAATCGAGGCAAAGTGCCGCATCAGTGCCTTCTTTTTCACCGGTCCGATTCCCGGAATGTCGTCGAGCCGGGAATGCACCTGTGCCTTGCTGCGCAGCGAACGATGATACTCGATCGCAAAGCGGTGAGTCTCGTCCTGAATCCGCGTGATCAGCTTGAAGCCCTCGCTCCTGCGGTCGATGGGAATCTCCACGTTGTGGTAGTACAGGCCCCTTGTCCTGTGGTTGTCATCCTTCACCATGCCGGCCACCGGGATGGAGAGGTTGAGCTCCCGCAAAACGTCCAGGCAGATGTTCACCTGCCCTCTGCCGCCGTCCATCAGGATGAGGTCCGGGAACTTCGTAAAGCTCCCGAAGGAAGCGTCCATGTCCTTCTCCTCCAGCTCCTCCCGCTCCTGCAGGCCGTGAGAAAAGCGTCTTGTCAGGACCTCCTTCATGCAGGCATAGTCGTCCGGCCCCGCCACGGTCCGGATCCGGAACTTGCGGTAGTCCGACCGCTTGGGCTTTCCCTTCTCGTAGACCACCATGGAGCCCACGTTGGCAAAACCGGAGATGTCGGAGATATCGTAGGACTCCATGCGGTCGAGATTCGGAAGGTGCAGAAGCGCCCCGATCTCCTTTACGGCACCGATGGTCCGGCCCTCCTCGCGCTTTAAGCGCTCCCGGTCCTTGGAGAGGATGAGGGCAGCGTTCTCCATCGCCAGCTCCACGAGTTTCTCCTTCTGTCCCTTCTGCGGAACCCGGATTGTGACCTTTCCCTCCTTGCGCTGGCTCAGCCACTCCTCGATGACCTCCCGGTCTTCCACATCCTCGGGCAGGTAGATCTCCCGGGGGATATAGGGGGTGCCCGCGTAGAACTGCTTCAGAAACTCGGAGAGAATCTCCGCAGTGGTCTTGCCGCCCACGTGGTTCATGTAGAAGTGCTCCCGGCCGATGAGTCTGCCATCCCGGACAAAGAAGGTCTGGATGACGGCGTCTGCATCCGCGTTTTCCGGCTCCAGGGCGATGCCGCAGATGTCCTTGTCCTCGCCGACACCTTCCGTCATCTTCTGGCGCTGGGAGACAGAGCGGACGGACTGGAGCAGATCCCGGTAGTGCGCCGCCTCCTCAAAGTTCAGCGCCTCAGAGGCAGCCTGCATCTTCGCGGTCAGATCCTTTGTGACGAGCTCATAGTTGCCGGAGAGAAATTCTACCGCCAGGTTTACGCGGTTCCGGTATTCCTCTTCTGACACCGCCCCGGCAAGACAGGGCCCCGTACAGCGCTTCATATAGTAGTTGAGACAGGGCCGCTCCTTCCCGATGTCCCGGGGCAGCACCCGGTTGCAGTCCCGAAGGCCGTACATCCGGTTCAGGAGTTCAATCGTGTCATGCACCGCATTGGCGCTCATAAAGGGTCCGAAGTACCGCGCCTTGTCCTTTTTCCGGATCCTGGCCATCACAATCCGGGGATACGTCTCCCCGGTGGTCACCTTGATATAGGGGTAGGTCTTGTCGTCCACCAGAAGGGTGTTGTACTTGGGCCGATGCTCCTTGATGAGGTTGTTCTCGAGAATCAGCGCCTCGAGCTCCGAGTCGGTCACAATGTACTCGAAATAGGCGATCTGCTTCACCATCTGGTCGATGGCAGGTCCCCGGCCGATATTGGAGCGGAAGTAGGACCGCACACGGTTGTGGAGGATCTTTGCCTTGCCCACGTAGATGATCACGTCGTTCTTGTCGTGCATGATATAGACGCCGGGCTTTTTCGGCAGCTTGTGCAGCTCCTCCTGAATATCAAATTTTTCCTGCATGCCACTCGCTTTCTGACGTCAAAAAAAGGGTCGGTGTGCCCGGCCCTTTTCGTGTCTTTTTCTCAGTTCTTTTTGTCCTCATCCTCAGACAGATCGGAGAGGGGAACTCCGGAGAAACGTCCCACCGGGCCCTTCTCCTGTGAAGCGCCATTCTCCTCACCTGCCGGGTCCTGCTTTGGCTCCTCTTTGGGAGAGGGAGCGGGGGCCGGTGCCGGCTCGGGGTCTGGAACCGGGTCCGGTGCGGGATCAGATGTTGTCTGCGCAGACGGCTCCTGTGCGGACGGC
>JBJEYC010000046.1:0-3389 GCA_051886435.1 Lachnospiraceae bacterium | reverse complement strand
TCTCCCAGGATGTCGTGGGCATAGTGCAGGGCATCCTCCAGATCGCACTGGTTCGGGGTCTTCTGCTCCCCCGCCTGCTCCAGCTCCATCTTCTTTCCCGCCAGGGCCTCCTCCTGCTCCTTTGTGAGCACGAAGGCAGTGGTCCGCCCCGGAATGTGCAGTCCGCAGCTCTCGCTGTGCATCAGGATCTTGTCCGGATATTTTCCGTGCAGGAGGGAGAGCGCCTCAAAGTGATCCCCGCTGTACCAGTGGAACGCGAATCCGTCCACCTCCTGCCTTGCGAGAGGATCCTGCAGGAAGGCATCGATGTGCTCGATGGCCCGCTCCTTGTTGTGGTCCCAGATGAAGATCTGGATCTTTCCGGCAAGGCCTGCCCGCTCCATCTCCGGGTACAGGTACTTTGTGAGGAAGGTCCGCTCCTGTTCTCCGCTCCAGAGGCAGCTGTCCCAGTTGGTGGCGGCAGAGGCCTCGTTCTGGATGGAGAGCATGCGCACCGGGATTCCCTCATCGAGATAGGCCTGCACGTACTTTACCAGGTACTTTGCGTAGGACCCGTAGAATTCCGGACGGAGCCTTCCGCCAAAGCACCGGCCGGGGCGGTCGGTGTCCACCTGCATGCCCATACCGCCGTAGACCGCGGCATCGTTGGCGGAAAGTTCCGGCGGGGTCTTCCACTGCCTGGGCGGACTCCAGGGGGAGAGAAGGACGGACAGCGGATGGTCTGCCATTGCCAGTGCCTCCTTCACCATGGGGAGGATGTATTTCCGGTCGCGGTCAATCGAAAAGGTGGCAAGTTCCGGATCCTGGATGGGATCCTCCACCGCCTGGTACTCTGACAGGCTGTAGTCGCAGGAATCGATGGAAAGGCGGACGAACGAGGCGTTCATGCCTTCCCTGGAAAACCAGAGGGAGAGAGCTTTCTTCCGCTCGCGCTCTGAAAGCTTTGACAGCAGATAGCAGGCAGACTCAGTCAGGGCACAGCCAAAGCCCTCAAAGGTCTGAAAGCGGTAGTCCGGATATATTCCCACCACGCTGCTCTCCACATGGACCGGTAGGGATGCCTCTTCCCGAAGGGAGAGATCCTTCTCTTTTACGTTGGTCACACCAGTTGTTACGTCGAAGCTTACGGTCTTTTGTACAGCCTTCATGGATGATCCTCCTTATGCGTCGTTCTTGTGACGGCCCTCTGCCAGGTCTTTTGCGATGGCGGCATACTTTTTGTCGAGATCGAAGAACAGAAGCACCACGATGGAGAGCACCGAGGTGACAACCGGAACCCAGACGAAAGCGACGCGGATCGCGTTCGCACCGGCTGCGCTCTGCACGGCCATCTGGGCGTCAAAGCCGCCGGCACCAAGGATCCAGCCGAGGGCTGCGGTGCCGATGCCGGAGCCGATCTTCATGCAGAAGGAGGAAGCGGCATTGCCCATGCCCGCATGGTTGAAACCGGCCTGCCACTCACCATAGGTGATGGCGTCCTGCAGCATACCGAACATCGTGCCGCCCATCATGCCAAAGCCGATGCCCTTGACAACGGACAGGGCTGTGACCGCTGCGACAGAGTCGCCCACAAAGCCATTGATCAGAAAGCCTGCGCCGGAGATCACCGCGCCGAGAAGGGCGGTATTGCGCTTTCCCATCCGCTTCATGACAAAGGGCGTCGCGAAAAGGGTCAGGATCTGGGCAAGGGACAGGGCGTTGGAGACCGGGGTGTAGTAATCGGTGCTGCCGAGAATGTACTGTGCGTAGTAGGCGGCAGAGCCGAAGAAGGTCGACATCATGAAGTACATGCCGAAGATCATGACGATGAGGAGCAGCCAGTAGCGGTTCGTGACAAGGGCTTTGAGTCCCTTTCCGAAGCTGACCTTCTCCTCTTTGCTCTCCTCGTCACTGCTGTAGGAGTCGACACGCTCGTGGGTGGTGGCCAGCTGGAAGATGGTGACCGCGCAGAAGACCAGCATCAGGACGATGGTGGTCAGCGTCCAGCCGCGCTGGGTGTAGACATCACCGCCGCCGAAGAAGGCGGTCATCTTATACATGACGGTGTTGATCGTCATGGTGCCCGCGGTGGCAAGGAGGTTCCGGAAGGTGCCAAGGACACCTCTCTCATACTGGTTGGTGGTCATCAGGCCCTGCATCGTTGCGTAGGGGACGTTGATGCCGGTGTAGAAGACCGTGGAGACCAGGTTGTAAGTCAGGAACATGTACACGAGCTGTGCGCCGGTGGCCCAGGAGGACGGCACCGTGAACATCAGCACCTCGCAGACGGCGAGCGGAATGAACAGCCGCTGGATCCAGGGCTTTGCCTTGCCGATCTTCGTGTGGGTGCGGTCGATGATGTAGCCCATGATAAGGTCCGATACGCCGTCAAAGAATTTGCTGACCGCGATGATCGAGGCGGCCGCTGCGGCGGAGGCGCCGACCACGTTGGTGTAGTAGACCAAAAGGAAGGCGCTGATTGCGGAATAGACCAGGTTCCCCGCATAGTCCCCGGCGCCGTATCCAAGGCGTTCGAGGAAGCTTAACTTTACATTCGCATCCTTCACCGCGGTTGCGGTGTGTACTCTCTTGTCTGTCTTTGCCATGTTTTCCTCCCGGGCCGCCTGGCGGCCCAACAGCCGGATCATTCCAAATCCGATCCGGTGTCTCCTTCTTCCAAATGGCTCAGGACCGTGTCACCGGATACCAGCCAAAGTCAACGCATCTTCCCAGATCCCAGGCGTCCCAGCCGATCCAGCCTGATTCGTTCACGGTGTCCGTCAGGAGCTTATAGCTCCAGTAGAACTGTCCGCTGCCCCTGTTCCAGGCGCGGAGCGATGCGTCCGCGAGTTCCCGGTAAATCCTGCGCTTTTCCTCTTTCGAGAAAACTTCCTGTTCCGAGCCCTCCACACCGTTTAACACACTCTGCCCGCCGTGGGTGTCGGTGCCGACAGCGAGGGAGTTGAACAGGCACCACTCACCGCAGATGACCGGGATATAGGACTGTACGGCTGCGATCTCCTTCTCGTAGTGCTCCTTAATGAAGTCCTTGTACCCCTCCACCGTCTGGGGGCAGCCCGCCATCTCCGCCATCATCAGGTATTGATGGGTGTCGAGGGCTGCATTTGCAAAGCCGCTCTTTTTGAAGAAGTTCTCCCAGCGGCTGAGGGAAAAGCCGTCGTGAAAGAGAATAACCTTGTCATCTGCAAGATGCGGGCGGATCCTCTCATAAGCCCTTGTGTAGAAGTCCTCGAGAAAAGAGAAGGTGATGGGCTTATTGTGGGAAGCCATCTCCGGCACTCTTGCGGGATAGCGCTTCTCCACCTGGAAGGTGTCATAGATTCCTTCGGTCAGAGGCTCATTGAGGGGCTCGATCCCCCAGAGGCCCGGGCGCTTTCCGTAGCGCTTGG
>JBJEYC010000045.1:0-3402 GCA_051886435.1 Lachnospiraceae bacterium | reverse complement strand
GAGGAGGGCGTCACCTTCCACTGCCACATCGACGGCAGGAAGATCTTCATGGGCCCGGAGGAGAGCATGCGGATCCAGGCAAATCTGGGATCTACCATTGCGATGGCCTTTGACGAGTGCCCGCCGGCCCTTGCGGAGGAGTCCTATGTGAAGGCTTCCGTCGAGCGGACCGCCCGCTGGCTCCTTCGCTGCCAAAAGGCGATGAACGAGTACAAGCAGGAAGAGGATGCGGTGAACCCTCACCAGCTCCTCTTTGGCATCAACCAGGGTGCTATCTACCCGGAGATCCGCATTGACAACGCAAAAAGGATCGCGGAGCTCGACCTCGACGGGTATGCAGTGGGCGGCCTTGCTGTCGGTGAGACCCACGAGCAGATGTACGACATCCTGGATCAGACCGTCCCCTATCTGCCGCAGGATAAGCCAACCTACCTGATGGGCGTCGGGACGCCTGTCAACATCCTCGAGAGTGTGGATCGGGGCATCGACTTCTTCGACTGCGTCTATCCCTCGCGGAACGGTCGGCACGGAAACCTCTACACCAACCACGGCACCCTGCACATCAAAAACGCCAGGTACGAGCGGGATCCCCGCCCGATCGAGGAGGGATGCGGCTGCCCCGTGTGCCGGGCTGGCTACTCGAGAGCCTACGTGCGGCACCTGCTCAAGGCGGATGAGGCCCTGGGCCTTCGGTTCTGCGTGATGCACAACCTCTACTTCTATAACCACCTGATGCAGCAGATCCGGGACGCATTGGACGCCGGGAACTTCGCCTCCTTCAAGAAGGAGAAGGTGGAGGCCCTTTCCGGAAACGCCGAGGACAAGGAGTAAAAAACTGTCCCGTTGTACAGTTTAGAAGATTTTCACAACATCGCCCTTCTTGTGAATTGTCCGGCCGTGTTGTATCATTGGCCTAGTTTGGTAAAAATTTACGGAGGATATCAATCATGCTGCAGAATGCACTTCTCTTGTCGTCCTCGTCTTCCTCTAGCGGAGGCGGGGTGATGATGATCATCTACCTGGTCATCATCGTCGTGTTCTTCTATTTCTTCTTCATCCGCCCGCAGAGGAAGGAGCAGAAGGAGAAGGATACGATGCTCAGCTCCCTGGAGGTCGGAGATTCCGTTCTGACCACCGCCGGCTTCTACGGCATCGTCATCGACATCACCGATGACACCGTCATCGTCGAGTTCGGCAACAACAAGAACTGCCGGATCCCGATGCAGAAGTCCGCAATCGTCCAGATCGAGAAACCTCAGGACGCTGCCGCTGTGGCAGAGGACAAGTCCGAGGACAAAAAGGACGAGAAGAAGGAAGACAAGAAGACCAAGTGAGTATCCGCCCCCTCTGCCGCATCCGGGACAGAGGGGGCGTTTTGCGCCTGGCATACAAACCCGCCGCAACGAGAAACGTATCATACCTTTTTCGTATGAATATCGGTAAGAATCGGATATCGGAATTGCATCCTCGGTCCGATTCGGCTAGAATGGCGTTTGTTAGTCCAAAAAGTGCGGGTGATCCGGCAGGACGAACCAGCGCGCCGCCTGTGTTATGGCGGCACCCGGGCAGGATCCCGTGTTCGCAATGAACACGGACAGGAGGTAAATATGAATCTGGATATCGCTTGCATTCCGGGCGACGGAATCGGCCCGGAAATTGTGACCGAGGCAAAGAAGGTGCTAGAGGCCGTATGCCGTGCATACGGCCACACCATTACCTTTACCGATCTCTACATGGGCGGCTGCGCCATCGACAAGTTCGGGGTACCGCTTCCCGAGGAGACGGTTGCGACCGCAAAGACCAAGAAGGCGGTCCTGATGGGGTCCATCGGCGGAGACGCCAAGACCTCCCCCTGGTACAAGCTCGAGCCCCAAAAGCGCCCTGAGGCAGGACTTCTGGGGATCCGCAAGGCCCTGGGCCTGTACGCGAACCTCCGCCCCGCTTACCTCTTCCCGGAGCTTGCGGACTCCTGCCCGCTGGCTGCCAAAGAGGGCGGACGCACCTTTGATCTTGTGATCGTCCGTGAGCTGACTGGAGGCCTCTACTTCGGCGATCGCTGGACGAAGACGATTGATGGCGTGGAGACCGCAGTCGACACCTTAAAGTACAACGAGAACGAGATCCGCCGCGTCGCGAAGACCGCCTTCGACATCGCCTCCAAGCGCAGAAAGAAGGTCACCTCCGTCGACAAGGCGAACGTGCTCGACACCTCCCGCCTGTGGCGCAAGGTGGTGCACGAGGTGGCAAAGGACTACCCGGACGTCGAGGTGAACGACATGCTCGTCGACAACTGCGCGATGCAGCTCGTCAAGGACCCGGAGCAGTTCGACGTCATTCTCACCGAAAACATGTTTGGAGACATCCTCTCGGATGAGGCCTCCATGATCACGGGCTCCATCGGCATGCTCAGCTCCGCCTCCTTAAACGAGACGAGCTTTGGCCTCTACGAGCCCAGCCACGGCTCTGCGCCAGACATCGCAGGCCAGAATATCGCAAACCCGATTGCCACCATCCTCTCCGCAGCCATGATGCTGCGCTACAGCTTCGGCCTCACGCAGGAAGCGGACGCGATCGAGGCAGCGGTCAAGAAGACTCTGGCAGACGGCATCCGCTCCAAAGATCTGATGCCCAGGGATCCCGCAGAGCAGGAAGGCCTCACCGAGGTGTCCTGCAGCGGCATGGGCGATGCGGTTGCCGCAAGAATTCATCGTTGATTTTCACAGCAGCCCTGCGAACGGGCAGGGCAGAAAGAGATTAAAACACTATGCTCAGTGATAATGTCAAGAAGGGCGTCCAGCAGGCGCCCCACAGAAGTCTGTTCAATGCACTCGGATTCACCAAGGAGGAGATGGCAAAGCCGCTCATCGGCGTTGTCTGCTCCTACAATGAGATCATCCCCGGCCACATGAATCTGGACAAGATCGCCCAGGCAGTCAAGCTCGGCGTTGCCGAGGCGGGCGGCATGCCCGTCATGGTCCCTGCCATCGCAGTCTGCGACGGCATTGCCATGGGCCATGTCGGCATGAAGTACTCTCTGGTGACCAGAGACCTGATCGCAGACTCCACCGAGTGTCTTGCAAAGGCTCATCAGTTTGATGCACTGGTCATGATCCCCAACTGCGACAAGAACGTCCCCGGCCTTCTGATGGCCGCGGCAAGAATCAACATCCCCACGGTCTTTGTCTCCGGCGGCCCGATGCTGGCAGGTCATGTCAATGGAAAGAAGCGCTCCTTAAGTTCCATGTTTGAGGCGGTCGGTTCCTACGACGCCGGCAAGATCACTGCAGAGGAACTTGCCAACTATGAGGAGAACGTCTGCCCGACCTGCGGCTCCTGCTCCGGCATGTACACCGCAAACTCCATGAACTGCCTGACCGAGGCCATCGGCATGGGCCTTCGCGG
>JBJEYC010000044.1:0-3408 GCA_051886435.1 Lachnospiraceae bacterium | reverse complement strand
TGTCAATGGTAATGATGTTATTCAGATTTGGGTTTCACCCCTGTGAATAGTAACGGTAATTTCAGTGCCCTGTGGTGCCATCCTGTGCGCAGGACTTTTTCTGCGTCGTCTGGCTCCGGGTTTGTTTTGCCTGTTTAATACTGATAGGTCCGGTCGGAACCGTAGGAGCCGAAGGACGCCTTCTTCAGGGCGCCGTCCTGATAGTAAGACAGCTTGATTGTCTCCGTCTTACCCGCGTCATCTTCGAGAAAATCATCCTGCAGGGTGATGACAAGGGGCTCACCGTAGCGGTTGTATTTGATCATATTCATCTCGTCCATCAGACGGGGGGTTCCGTCGTCAAGATTTACCTCCTGCACCTTGGACAGGCGGTTTTGCGCATCATAGAAATACAGGTAATCTGTGGTGCAGGCGTTGCTGCCGATCCAAAACTGCGTCTGCCAGAGCGTCAGTCTTCCGAGTGCGTCATAGCTGACGGTATCGGTGACGTCATTGCTGTCGTTGATCTGAAGGAGCCGCCCTGCTGCATCATAGCTGGGCGTGTACGCGATATCATGTACGCTATCCACGTATGCATCCCGGTTGTAGGCGCTGGGATTGCGGAAATAGCCCTGCGGAAGAGCATAGGCAGTGATCTCGAAGGAGATCAGCGAGTGGCTGGTGTCGTAGGCCATTTCCTCAATGGAAACGACATCGTCAACCCGGACGAGATTTCCATCCGCATCATAGCTGTAAGAGGCGGACGCGTCGTCACTGGCCATCGAGGTGAAATGTCTGCCGGACATGGTGACTGGCAGAGTTTCATAGAGCGTGACGGTGGTGGAGAGCTCCCGCGAGTTGATGATTGCCTGATTGGTTTTGGCGATGTAGTCGGCATCACCAACTGCCGCCTGCGCCGGCATGGAAAGCAGCAGGGTGCTGACAAGAACTGCTGCGCCTGTGAGAATTCCGTTCCATTTCCTTTTCATTCTGACTCCCTCCCGGCCTGATTCGACAGGCCTGCCTGACGCTTTTATGGTAGCACGGTGGAGGATGGCAGGGCACAACAATACGCAAAAAGAACGCCGGAAAAATCCGGCGTCCTGCGTTTTTCAGAACAGATCAGACCAGGGTGTTCACGGTGTCGAGGGCAGCGCGGATCACCTTGTCCATATCAAAGTACTTGTACATGCCCAGGCGCCCGCCGAAGATGACGTTGGATTTCTCAGCTGCCAGGGCTTTGTACTTCTCATACAGTGCGGCGTTCTTCTCGTTGTTCACCGGGTAGTAGGGCTCCATGCCCTTCTGCCAGGAGACCGGGTATTCCCTGGTGATGATGGTGCCGGGGATGGGCTCTCCCGTCTCGCTGTCCTTCCCGAACTCGAAGTGCTTGTGCTCGATGATGCGTGTGAAGGGCACGTCGGCACTGGTGTAGTTGACCACCGCGTTTCCCTGGTAGTTGTCGCAGTCCGGCAGCACCTCCGTCTCGAACTTCAGGGACCGGTACTCCAGAGGACCGTACTGGTAGCGGAAGAAGGCGTCGATCATACCGGTATAGATGACGCTGCGGAACAGATCCCCGTCCATCTCGTAGTAGGACTGGTTTTCGATCTGGATCTCCGAGGCGCTGGTGAGGAAGTCCTTGTTCAGCTCCACCGGCACATCTGCCAGGAGCTTCTCGGCGATCTGGGTGTAGCCGCCTACCGGGATTCCCTGATAGCGGTCGTTGAAGTAGTTGTTGTCATAGACGAAGCGGAAGGGAAGGCGCTTGATGATGAAGGCCGGCAGCTCCGTGCAGGGGCGGCCCCACTGCTTCTGGGTGTACTCCTTGATGAGCTTTTCGTAGATGTCCCGGCCTGCCAGGGAGAGCGCCTGCTCTTCCAGATTCTGGGGATTTGTGATCCCGGCCTCCTGCACCTGCTTTGCGATGACTGCCTTTGCCTCAGCGGGCGTGACCACACCCCACATCTTGGAGAAGGTGTTCATGTTGAAGGGCAGGTTGTAGAGCTCGTTGTGGTAGCGGGCGATCGGGGAGTTGATATAGTTGTTGAACTCGGCGTACTCATTCACATACTCCCAGACTTCCCGGTCGGAGGTGTGAAAGATGTGGGCACCGTAGCGGTGCACCTGGATGCCATTCTGCTTTTCCGTGTAGATGTTGCCCGCGATGTGGCTGCGGCGGTCGATCACCTTGCAGGTCTTGCCCGCACTGTGCAGCTCATGGGCGCAGACACAGCCAAAGAGACCGGCACCGACGATCAGATAGTCATATGTCATGATTTCTCTCTCCTTATTGCCGCGGCTTTGGAAAAGCAGCCTGTCCGGCTCTGTTATCATAGAGCAAAAGCCTCCATAGGGCAAACAGAAATGCCGCCCGGACAGTTTCCGGGCGGCAGGGCAGTTATTTCTGGGGAATGGCCGCCTTCGCGGGCTCCTTCCTGGCGGCAAGGCTTGTGCCCGCCAGCGCCTCCTCCGAGAGGGAGAGGCAGTTGTCCGAGATACGGTCCATGTTGTAGAGGATGTCGGTGAAGACCGGGGTCAGGGAGGCGTCACACTTCTTCTCCTTCACGCGGGTGAGGTGAGCCTTCTCGATGGACTTGATGTTCTTGCGAAGCCGCACCTTGGTCCGGCTGATCCTACTGGCGTCCTCAAGGGAGGGCGGCGTGGCAGAAAGAAGGGAGACCGTATCGGCGTAGATTTTCTCCACGGTGGCAAGACAGTCCTCCAGCTCTTTCCCGGCTTCCTTGGAGAAGGAGATGCCCCGCGCGTCCAGATCCTGCGCGTGGACGGCGATGTCGTGACAGCGGTCGCAGATGCGGTCCGCATTGTTGGACAAAACGAGGTACCCGGAGGCTTCCTCCGACTGCTCTCTTGTCAGGGAGCCGATGGAGAACATCGCGCTGATGTACTCCGAGACGTCCCGGCAGCTCTCCTTCTGCTCGGTCAGGGCCTGGCCAAAGGCTGCAGCGTCCGACTGGGTCCCTGCAAGGAGGGCTCCCATGGAGGAGAGAAGTCCCTTGATGCCGGCAAGCTCCCTTCCGATCTCCGTCGAGACCAGTGTCAGGGCCGCTGCGGGCTGGGAGATGACACGGATGTCCAGAGCGCTCTCGCGCTTTTTCGCCGGTGCGCCGCTTTTGTCCGGGATGATCCGCTTGACGATCTTCACCATCAGGGGAAGAAGCGGAATCCAGACCAGGGTGCAGATCACGTTGAAGGTCGTGTGGGCGTTTGCGATCTGTCGTGAGATCACACTGATCTCAGGCCCCTTCGGGGAGATCCAACGCACGAAGGCCGCGAACTGGGGCAGGAAAAAGGCGAACACGATGGTGCCCGTGATGTTGAAGATGCTGTGGGCGATGGCGGTGCGCTTGGCGTCCCGGCTCTGGCCGATGGAGGCAAGGAGCGCCGTGATCGTGGTGCCGATGTTGT
>JBJEYC010000043.1:0-3410 GCA_051886435.1 Lachnospiraceae bacterium | reverse complement strand
CCGAGCCAGACCTGCGCGATGTTGTCATAGCGGCGGTCCTCATAGATCTCCCTGGGCGGGATGTGGCAGTGGTAGTCGATGATCGGCATGTCCTCTGCATAGTCATGAAACAGGTGCTTGGCTGTCTCATTCTTCAACATGAAATCCTTGTCCATAAATGCCTTCATGGAAGTCTCCTTTCGATGTCTGATCGTAATTCCGGTCCCCCTGTGATGTAAGGACTTACACGAACAATATATTCCCATCACATCGTCCCGTCAAGAAGAAATTGTAAGCGTTTACATATAGGCGCAAAAAATACCCGGACGGGGCAGTACGCCCCTCCGGGAACGGTTTAAAAGTCAGTTGTGCAGCGCTTGACCAGCATCGCGCTGACGATGTCTACGGCGGGAACAGACTCCTTCTCTCCCTTGAGCACCTGGAGCAGATGCTCGCAGGTATCGGTGCAGAGCTGCTCGAGTCTGCCGTCCACCGAGGTGAGTTCGGGCTCCGAGGCCACCGCTACCACGGAGTTGTTGTAGCCGACGATGCTGATGTCCCCCGGCACCTGCATACCTTTGGCAAGGGCATACTTTAACGCGCCGGCGGCCAGAGTGTCCTCAGTCGCCACGACGCTGTCGTACTGGAGGGCCTTGTACTCCAGAAGAAGATCCCGGACATAGTGGATCTTGCTGCGCGCAACCCGAAGCTTTAATTCCCCAAGAACCGGATACCCCGCCTCCGTCAGCGCCTGCTCGTATCCCTTCATCTTCTGCTGGGCAGAGTAGGACTGGGAATCCGTGAGAAACAGGATCCGCTTGCGGCCCCGCTCGATGAGGCTCTTTGTCACCTCAAAGGTGGCCTTCCGATCATCCGAGATACTGGCATAGACGTTGTCGCCCTCCACGAGTCCGTTGATGACAAAGACCGGGACCTCCCGGGCTGCGGCACGGATATAGTCAGTCTGCTGGGAGCTGGCCCCGTTTCCCGCATAGGTGGAGCCCACGAGAATCAGGGCGTCGATGCGCTTGGAAAGAAGCATGGAGGCATGCGACTGCTTGCGGTCCAGGTCAAAACCGCTGCAGCTCAGGATGCACTCGTACCCGTTCTTGTGGAGATTCTGCTCGAGATAAGAGACCGCCGTCGCCATGTACATGTCGTCAATCCGGGGCACCATGATGCCCACGGTGTGCATCGTGTTCAAGCCCAGGCCCTGCGCAAACACGTTGGGGGTATATCCCGCCTCTTCAATGACGGACAGCACACGCTGCTTGGTCTTTTCACTGACCTTGTCCGAGCCGTTGACCACACGGGAAACCGTAGCAATGGAAACGCCTGCCATCCGGGCGATGTCGTAAATATTCATCTGCGGTCCTCCTTCCTGTGAAGGATCTGAAAAATCTGAAAGCGCTTACAATAAGTTATTTTACTGCACTGCCAAGGTTTTGCAAGAAGGAGATGAAAGGGCGGGAGCCGGAAAATGCCTGTTTACACATCCACCCGAAGGGCATCGTTGACGGTGTTGTTGGCGATCATCATGGCTCCCATCGCGGTGAGCACCACCATGATCCGCTCCGCCTTTTCCTCGTTCACCGGGTTCCCGTCTTTATCCCCGTGAAGGAGAAACTCCTCCTTCAGCTCCCGGAAAGCCTCATCGGTGATGCCTTTCGGATCCCGGGCGAGACTCCGTGCGTAGTTCATCAAAAGCTCCTCGCGCCTTGTCAGATGGAAGGTATTCGGATCGATGTGATGCTCCTGCCGAAGGAGCCTGCCAAAGTAGGTCGTGCAGACCATGCACTCGTTCTGGACAGAGATGGCATATTCGAAGAGATCTCCGTCGAGCTTTCCGATCAGCTCCTGCAGCTCGTCATCGAGGTCGTAAGATGCCTCCTCTACCGCCCGGAAAGCTGCAGCGCTGTGCAGAAGCGTCTTCTTCTCATTGGTCAGCTGGTGTCCCTTTGCAAGATGCTGCCGGATTGCCTCCTTTACTACCTCCGGCGCGTGTTCCGGATCGATCTGACTCACTCTTCCCATAATTCTGACCTCCTTTTGTCTGCTCCCGCCAGGTGATGCCGGGAAATCCGGTTTCTGATTTTCTGCCCGGGTCTTTACGAATCTCAAATTGTGACTTATCATATCGGAACACTAGTATTAATGCAAGGCAGGGCTTCCAGAATGAGCCGGATTGCCGCTGCATTCAGGGACCTCGTGGGAGACCCCCGCTCTTTGAACCCGTCCGGCTGGCCAAAGACCCGGAAATGGCCGGAAGGAACCTCGTTGTCATCATCCCGGATGGGGGCGGAAAGTATCTCTCTTCGCCGCTCTACGGAATCTGAGGGATTTGCCTTCCCGGCGCCTTGCTGATATGGTGTCCCCGACAGCAATGATGATTTTGAAATGAACCTGGGAGGGAACGCACAATGCCACAGACAAGAATCACAGAGAGCGGAATCACACTTACAGGAAAGACCTACACAGGAGATCTGTACGCAAGGGCCATCCATCAGGATGGCAGGCCCTATCACACCTTCCGCACCGCCACCGTGGAGGTCTTTGCGGATGACGTCCGGTTCGAGGGCTGCCGCTTTGCGAACACGGCGGGACCGGGGGAGAAGGTGGGGCAGGCTCTTGCCCTGTACCTGGACGGTGACGGAATCATTCTCGAGGACTGCGTTCTGACCGGCCACCAGGACACGCTGTTTCTTGCGCCGCTCCCCGAAAAGGAGTATGAGCAGGACGGTTTTCTCGGCCCCGGAAAGGATCTGCCAAGAACCCCCCGGACCGTGATCTTTGAGCGATGCCGCATTGAGGGGAGCATCGACTTTGTCTTCGGCGGAGCCACCGCGTACTTCTACGACTGCGAGTTTCGCAGCATCGGACCCGGATATGTGTTTGCGCCCTGTACCCCGGCAGATGTAGAGACCGGATTCACGGCAATCAACTGCCGCTTTACCGCGTCGGACGATGTGCCGGACAAGAGCTGCTACATCGCACGCCCCTGGCGGGATGACGGCGCGGTGCGGCTGGAGAACTGTTATCTCGGCCCCCACATCCATCCGGACGGCTGGCATGACTGGGGAAAGAAGAATGCCTGGGGACGGATCCGCTTTTCCGAGAAGAACTCCTACGGTCCCGGTGCCGGAACGCCCCGCCCGCCCTATGTCCGGGTGGAGGCATAATATCCTGTTAAACCGATAGGAAATTCGAAAAAAAGGAAAATCAGGTCTTCCCCTCGGGGCCATTCTCCTGTATACTGACACAATGTTACTATAACTCTGAAGCAGCATCTGTACCCGGCTGACCGGTTCCGGCAAGCTTTTGCCCCTGGTCCCGGAAGAGAGGAGAGTGTATGTCCCAACACGCATGGGAAACCGTTGTCCAGGCGTTCCCCCAGATCCTGGGGAAGGGCCTGACCATGACCATTCCCCTGA
>JBJEYC010000042.1:0-3422 GCA_051886435.1 Lachnospiraceae bacterium | reverse complement strand
ACCCTGAAGGTCATTGCCAAGGCGGATGACGGAGAGGTGATGGCGGTGCAGCATAAGTCAAACCGGATCTTCGGCCTGCAGTTCCATCCCGAGAGCATCATGACCCCGGAGGGACCGAAGATGCTGGAAAATTTCATCCGGCTGACAAAATCATAAATATCATCACAGTATCGACACAGATCTGTGAGATAAGTGGGATAGAAAAAAGCCTGACAAAGGAGGCAAAGTGATGATCGCAGAAGCAATCAAGAAGGTGGTTGACAAACAGGATCTGACCTACGACGAGGCACATGAGGTCATGCTCGAGATCATGAGCGGCAAGACGACACCGACCCAGAACGCCGCATTCCTGGCGGCGCTCTCCACCAAGTCCACAAAGGCGGAGACCATCGATGAGATCTCCGGCTGCGCGGAGGCCATGCGCAGTCTTGCAACCCCCGTTCCCCATCCCGGGATGGACGTACTCGAGATCGTGGGAACCGGCGGAGACGGCGCCCACAGCTTCAACATCTCGACGACGGCAGCCATGGTGATCGCCTCCGCAGGCGTGAAGGTCGCAAAGCACGGCAACCGGGCGGCGTCCTCTCTCTCCGGAACGGCGGATTGCCTGGAGGCCCTCGGCGTCAACATTCACCAGGATCCGGCAAAGTGCCTGGAGATGCTCGAGAAGACCGGATTCTGCTTCATGTTTGCGCAGCAGTATCACAGCGCGATGAAGTATGTGGGACCCATCCGCAAGGAGCTGGGCATCCGCACCGTCTTCAACATCCTTGGACCTCTGACCAACCCTGCAAAGCCCGAGTACTTCCTGCTGGGTGTATACGATGAGTACCTGGTGGAACCCGTTGCAAAGGTCCTTGCTTCCCTCGGCGTAAAGCGTGCCCTTGTGGTCTATGGACAGGATAAGCTCGATGAGATCTCTGCCTCTGCACCGACCACGGTCTGTGAGCTGAGAGAGGGCTACTATCGGACCTTTGAGATCACGCCGGAGCAGTTCGGCCTCGTGCGCGGAAAGAAGGAGGACATCGTCGGAGGAACCCCTGCAGAGAATGCGCAGATCACGAGGGACATCCTCTCCGGAAAGGAGCAGGGCACCAGAAGAACCATCGTGCTCCTCAATGCCGGCGCAGCACTCTTTGTGGCAGGAAAGGCTAAGGATCTCCAGGAGGGCATTGCCCTTGCCGCGGAGAGAATCGACTCCGGCGCCGCAGCAGGGACCCTTGAAAATGTGATCAAGGTCTCCAACGAGTGAACAGCATGGAAACAAACATCCTGAAGCAGCTCTCCGACTACGCCAGGGTCCGCGTACAGGAGGCGGAAAAGACAATCCCCCTGGACGCGGTCCGGGAAAAGGCCTGGGAGCTTGCACAGAACACACCGGAAGAGGAGAAATTCCGGTTTGAAAAGAGTCTTTCCGGACCCGGCATCCACTTCATCTGTGAGTGCAAAAAGGCTTCCCCCTCCAAGGGCCTGATTGCCCCGGAGTTCCCCTACCTGGAGATTGCCCGGGACTATGAGGCAGCGGGGGCATCCGCCATCTCCTGCCTGACAGAGCCCAAGTGGTTCCTTGGAAAGAACGAGTATCTTAAGGAAATCGCAGGGACCGTCTCTATCCCGGTTCTGCGGAAGGACTTCACCGTGGATCCCTACATGATCTACGAAGCAAAGACGCTCGGTGCCTCGGCGGTCCTTCTCATCTGCGCCATCCTGGACGCGGAGACGATCCACCGCTGGATCGGCATCTGCGACACCCTGGGGCTCTCCGCTCTGGTGGAAGCCCACGATGAGAGTGAGGTGCAGATGGCAACGGATGCGGGGGCCAGGATTATCGGCGTCAACAACCGGAACCTGAAGGACTTCACCGTGGACATCCACAATGCGGGAAGGCTCCGGCACTTTGCGCCGGCGGGAACCATCTTTGTTGCAGAGAGCGGCATCAAGGCGAGAGCGGATGTGGAAGCCCTCGAGGCAGACGGCGTCAATGCGGTACTTGTCGGAGAGCAGCTGATGCGGGCGAAAGACCGGCAGGCGGAGCTTTTCAAGCTCCGGGGTGCATCCTGATGGCGGCGGGGATTCCCGTCCGCATCAAGATCTGCGGGATGCGGCGTCTCGAGGACATCGAGGCGGTGAACGCGGTGCGCCCGGACTATGCGGGGTTTATCTTTGACAGCACGAGAAAGCGCTATGTCCCGTTTGAAACTGCAAGAGAGCTCACGGAGCACCTCGACCCTTTTATTGAGCCCGTCGGTGTCTTTGTGAATGCAACTGTCAACCATGTCCTTGGCGGCTGCCATATGGCGGGCATCCGCACGGTGCAGCTCCACGGACAGGAGACAAACGAATACATCGGGGAATTGAAAAGGCAGGCGGATTTCCCGCTCAGGATCATCCAGGCAATCCGCATCGAGACGAGAGCGGATGTGCAGCGCGCGGAAAAGAGCGAAGCGGATCTTGTGCTTTTGGATAACGGCGTTGGCGGCACCGGCTCTGCCTTTGACTGGAGCCTGATTCGAAACATCAGAAGGCCATTTATCCTTGCAGGAGGCCTTGGACCTGACAACGTAGCGGCTGCCATCAGGGCAGTGCACCCGGATGGTGTGGATGCCAGCAGCAGCCTAGAGACAGCGGGCTTCAAGGACCCGGTAAAGATCAGGAATTTCTGCGCAGCCGTAAGAAGTGCAGAGTGATACGGAACAGACCATGAAAGGAGACAACATGTCACAGTCAAGAGGAAGATTCGGCATCCATGGCGGACAGTACATCCCGGAAACGCTGATGAATGCCGTCATTGAGCTGGAGGATGCCTACAACAAGTACAAGGATGATCCCCAGTTCAACGCGGAGCTCACCGAGCTGCTCAACAACTATGCGGGCAGACCCTCCCGGCTCTACTACGCAGAAAAGATGACAAAGGATTTAGGCGGCGCCAAGATCTATTTAAAGAGAGAGGATTTGAACCACACCGGCGCCCACAAGATCAACAACTGCCTTGGCCAGGCTCTGCTTGCCAAGAAGATGGGCAAGACCAGACTTATCGCCGAGACCGGCGCAGGCCAGCACGGCGTCGCCACCGCTACCGTTGCCGCTCTCATGGGTATGGAGTGCGTGGTCTTCATGGGAAAAGTCGACTGCGAGCGGCAGGCGCTCAATGTCTACAAGATGAAGCTCCTCGGCGCAGATGTGGTCCCAGTCACCACGGGAACCGGCACACTGAAAGATGCGGTCTCCCAGGCAATGCGTGAGTGGACCTCAAGGATTGAGGACACCCACTACTGCCTCGGCTCCTGCATGGGACCTCACCCCTTCCCGACCATCGTCCGCGATTTCCAGGCGGTGATCTCCAAGGAGTCCCGGGCCCAGATCCTGGAGAAGGAGGGGAAGCTCCCCGATGCCGTCATCGCCTGCGTGGGCGGCGGCTCCAA
>JBJEYC010000041.1:0-3425 GCA_051886435.1 Lachnospiraceae bacterium | reverse complement strand
ACAAAAACGAACAGGCTCCGGCTTGGCCCGGGGCCTGTTTGTCGTTGCACTGCTTCTTCTGCTGGCGCTGGCCATCCTCCACTGGGAGAATGGGAAGGCGCCGGAGCCCGCATCCCTCTGGGAGGAGATCCCGGGATCGTCGGAGACAGAGACAGCAGAAGCGGAGAAGACACAGGGAACCACCGCCGCGGAGGAGACCGGGGCAGAGGAGAGAAGCGCACCCCTCTACTGCAGGGGGCTTCTCTCCGACGCGGATCGGGCCCTCTACGATGAGATCCTCTCGGGCATCACCTCCCGGCAGGAGACGACCCTCTCCACCCTGGACAAGGACACGCTCTCTCGGGTCTACGAGTCGGTCCTTGCCGACCACCCGGAGCTCTTCTATGTCAACGGCTATGCGTACACGACCTACACGAGCTTTGGCAGGGCAAGAGCCCTCACCTTCTCGGCAAAGTACACGAAGACCGAGGAGGAGCAGGCAGAGGAGACGTCCGAAATCGACGCCGCCGTGGAGGAATTCCTGGCGGATATTCCCCAGGGCGGGGATGACTACGACGCCCTCCTTGCGGTCTACACGCGCCTTGTTGAGACCACGCAGTACGACACCGCGGCGGTCGAGGAGGGCCAGAACATCACCTCGGTCTTTTTAGACCACCGGAGCGTCTGCAACGGCTACGCAAAGGCCCTGCAGCTTTTATGTCAGAAGCTCGGCATGGAGACGGCCCTGGTGACCGGCACGGCGGACGGCGGTTCCCACGCCTGGGACCTCGTCCAGGTCGACGGGGACTGGTACTACGTGGACCCCACCTGGGGCGATGCCCTGGAGGAGGACGGATCCGGTACCGGCCGCATCAACTACGACTATCTGTGCGTCACGGGGGCAGATCTTGCCCTGACCCATGAGGACGGGGTGTCCTTTGCCCTGCCGGAGTGCACGGCGACAAAGGACAACTACTACGTCCGGGAGGGGGCGTACTTCACCTCCTATGACACGGACCAGCTCTCCAACCTCGTCTCGAAAGACCTCGATTCCGGGGCGGACGCGGTGCGCCTTCGCTGCGCGGACGACGCGGTGTTTGAAGAGATGAAGGGGGACCTTGTGGACAACAGCGGGATCTATCAGTACCTGCCGGACGTCACCTCCCTCTCCTACACGGTGGACGAGACCATGCACACCCTGTGCTTTTTCCTGCCCCAATAACAAATCTCCCAGCCAAAAAACAGGCTGGGAGATTCACATCCCTCCTGGAGCTCCCGGCTCCAGGAGGGATGTCTGTTAATTGTCAGTCGTCTTTTCTGCCTCATCCGGCAGGGTGGTGACGCCCTCCTCCAGGGAGAGGGCCTCCGCCTCGCGCCGGGGCAGGGTGAGAAAGAGCTCTGCCCCCTCCTCCCGGTACACCGGCACCGCCTCGGGGTGGCGGGCCGAGAGGTCCGCGAGGAGCTTTCCCCGGCTGTAGGGGACAAGATACCGCCGGGGGATGCGCTGTCCGGCGAGGATCGTGTCGATCTCGCAGAGGAGCGCCTCGAGCCCCTCACCGGACTTGGCACTTAAGTAGACCCGGTCCCCGACGGTGCGCCCAAGGGGCGCCTCCTCGAGAAGGTCCGCCTTGTTGCAGACCGAGAGCACCGGGATGTCCCCGGCCTCGATCTCCTGGAGGGTCGTCCGGGTCACCTCCTCCTGCCGCTCTTTGGAGGGATCCGAGCAGTCCTCCACCGCCAGGAGGAGGTCAGCGTACTTTGCCTCCTCCAGGGTGGAGCGGAAGGCCTGGACCAGGGTGTGGGGCAGGTCAGAGAGAAAGCCCACGGTGTCGGAGAGGAGAAAGGGCGTGTGCCCCGGGATCTCGATCCGGCGCACCTGGGTGTCCAGCGTCGCAAAGAGCATGTCCTGCTCGAAGACCTGCTTCTCCTGCCGCCCCGCCTGCTGGGAGCGGGCAAGGAGCGCGTTCATCAGCGTCGACTTCCCGGCGTTGGTGTACCCCACGAGGGACACCCGGGGAAGCCCCGAGCGAAGCCGCATCGCCCGCTGGGTGCTCCGCTCCTTGTCGATGTCCTTGAGCTGCCTGCGGATCTCGGAGAGCTCCCGCTCGATGTGACGGCGGTCGAGCTCAAGCTGTTCCTCGCCGGCACCCTTGTTGGAGAGGCGCCCGGAGCCGCCGCCCTGGCGGGAGAGGTTTTTGCGCATGCCGGCAAGGCGGGGCAGAAGGTACGAGAGCCTTGCGGAGGCGACCTGAAGCCTTGCCTCCCTGGTCCTTGCCCGCTCTGAGAAGATCTGCAGGATGATGCCGGTGCGGTCGAGCACCTCGGTGTCCAGGGCATCCTCGAGGTGGCGCACCTGCATCGGGGTCAGGGGGTCGTTGAAGATCACAAGGTCCGCCTTGCACTCCTCCACAAGAAGGAGGAGCTCCTTCACCTTGCCGCTCCCGATCAGGGTCTTCTGGGTGATGTTGTCCGTATCCTGCAGGAGGGTCGCGGCGGGGACGAGCCCCAAGGCCTTGGCGAGGGCGGAGAGCTCCCGGAGGGAGGCCTCCGTCTCAGACCGCTTCTGCCCAAAGGTCACCCCGACCAGGACCGCCCTCTTTGGCGAACTGCCGGTTTCATTTTCCGCGGGCGCCACATCGCCCGTGCCCCATCTTGTGCTGGTATCTCCTGTCAAGTGCTGCCTCCTGTTTCCATCGGATTTTGACTGGGATAAGAATACCGCGAATGGGCCGAAAAAGACACAGATTCCTCAATCGCGCTTCACATTTTTATCACAGTTCACGTCTATACTCGGGATTGTAAAGATGAAAGAGCGGGGCGGGATCCGATCGGACAAACGGCCCCGGAACGATACAGTATAAGGGGACGAAAGGCAGGCAATATCATGGACGAAAACAGAACGGATGAATATCAAAATACGTCGGGCACCGGAAACGGCACCTATCAGTACAGCCAGGGCAGCACGAACCAGGGCGGGGACGGCTATCAGAGTTCCTACTCCAGCGGCTACCAGAGCAATGGGAGCGGTTCTGCCTCCGGAAACGGCGGCAGCCATCACAACAACAAGAAGCACGGCGGTGGCGGCAAGGTAGCCTTTGCCATCGCCCTGGCAGCGGTCTTCGGCGTCTGCGCCGGAGCCGGCGCCTACGGCATCTCCCGGGTGTCGGGCAGAAGCACCGCTTCTGTCGCCGAGGCCTCTACGGATGCCTCCACCGAGGGCGCAACGCTCTCGATCGCTGAGAACGACAACAGCAGCAGCACGGATGCCTCCACCGAGGCAGCCTCTTCCGACGCCTCCACCGAGAGCGCTTCGGAGGACAGCTCCACATCGGCCAGCGCTTCCCTTGGACTGCAGACCTCGAATGCTGAGGCCCAGGAGAACACGGTGACCAAGATCGTCGAGGAGGATATGCCTTCCATCGTGGCGGTCTACAACAACTACACCT
>JBJEYC010000040.1:0-17059 GCA_051886435.1 Lachnospiraceae bacterium | reverse complement strand
TCCCCGCCTCCGTGTCCGCGGCATGGGGATCCCGGTACCACATCTGCATCATCATATCATCGAGCATGTTCACTCCTTCACACTGGGCACGCCGGCCCCGTTTTTGATTCGGCCCCCATCATACCGCAGGGACTGCGCTTTGCACAAGATGTCACCGCCGAAGCAGGGTGGAGAGGATGCCCCGTCCCAGGCTGGCGCCAAGGTTTCCGCCGAGGCGCCGGCCAAAGTCTCCGAAGTTTCTGCCCACGTCCTCACCGATCTGCCTTCCTACCGTTCCGGCAACAGACCGCCCCACATCGCGCAGGGCGCCATTTCTTTCCCGGCCGGACCGACAAGACGCCGGAGTCGTCTTGTCCTCTTTCTTTTGTTCTTCCGCCCGGGCAGCAAGAGCCTCCCTGGCAGAGTTCTGCTCCTTCTTCTGCGACAGCCTCCGGTATTCGGGAAGCACCTCGGTTCTCACCAGAACGCCGGCAAGTCCCCCCGGCGCAGGGGCGGAATTTGCGAGAATCGCCTCGATGGAGGCCTCCTGTCTGCAGCCATCCCGGGTAAAGACAAGACTTGCACGGTCCCTGCTCTCCCAACGAATCCGCATGGCGGAGTCCCTCTGGAGTACAGCGGGAACCGGTCCCCGGATCCCGGTTCCTGCAATAAGGAGAATCCCACGGGAGGCAAGATCCCTCTGCATGCGCTCTGCCGCGATCCGCGCTGTGTCCTCGGTGAGCATCACGGCAAGAATAGGATTTTCTCCGGGCCGTAGAAGGGGAAGCGTTTCAGCGCACGCCGCAAGAAGCCAGAGAAGACACACGCCGCTTCCTGACCCCTCCACAAAGTGAAGCATCCCGCCGTCCTTTGCAAAAAAATCCGCCGGGGTGATCCCGGGTGATCCAAAGGGGTCCCCCGCCGCGGCGCGGACCAAAAGATCGATCCGCCCCCGGATCCTGTCTGCCATCCCGGATTTTCCCCGGTTCTCTTCCCCGTACTTTACCAGATATGCCGCAAGGTCCGCGGCATCGTCCAGGAGGAGTCCTTCCGCATCCGCCTTTGAAAAGACGGATGCAAGGAGCATCTCCTGGGGCGCTGTGAGCGCAAGAAGCCGGGACAGAAGTTCCGGTCCCAGATCGGAAACCGGAATCCGAAAGGGGATCCCGTCCCCGGAGAAGGCCCGCCAGATGGCGGCGCCGGGAAGTTCTGCGCTGTCCTCCTTATCCCTTCCTTTCCCGTCACCGCCCGCATAGCGAAAGAGCAGCTCTCTTCCCGGATCCTCCAGAAGGACCGGAACACCACGTCCCGCAAGTTCCTCCGCAAGGCCCAGAAGAAGCTCCGTCTGGGTCTCCTGTTCCGCACTCTCTGCAAGGATCATTCCTCTGATCTTTGAGAGTGGTACTCTCCACGCTGCATGGTATCTGTCGTTTGTTTTCATATGCCATCCTCCTTTGTCCCGTCCCTTGCCGGGCCAGCGAAAAGGATACAAAATTTCCCCTGCCCTGCCTACCTTTCCTGTCGTGGGGCCGCAGCGCGTACGCAGAACCTTGCGACATCTGCCGGGACAAAATACCTGAATTGTTGATTCTATTTTTCCTGGGGTTGGGATATCCTTTCTTATGATAAGAAGACTTGCCTCTGTGAGGCAGCAAGGAGTGGCAATTGAACACGTACCTGATGAAAAAAGCGATGATCGAGTCCGCGGTCTCCCAGGGCATCCGCCAGATGAAGGAAGATCCGGAGCGGGCGGCCAGACGGCTGGTGGATCTGGGAAAGCAATTCTCCCACAACCGCTTCCAGGACATGATCTTCTCCGTGATCCAGGAGCTTCTCGACAACGACCGCAGCTCCTACTACGACATGCTCCACAACCTTCTCAAGAACACCGACGAGAAGGCAATTCAGAAGTTTGGCGTCAACTTCGGATACATGGGCTGGACCTACGGGGCCAGCCTGATCCGGCAGAAGGAGAAGGAGTACGGCCACTGTCTTCCCTGGGCCATCACGCTGCGCTATGATCCCGCCGGTAAGAAGGGTCTGACCATTGAGCAGCTCGAGAACCTGATCAGCGAGGGGCAGAAACTTGGCATTTTTGTCTACTTCATCCGTGAGATGGGAGATTCCGGCGCCTATACCCTGCTGGAAGTTTTTGAGCGCTGCCGGGACTGCGCCTTTGTCGCCTTCTCCCACACGGGCCGTGTCACCGCCGCGCAGATCGAGATTTTGAAGCTCTGCAAGAACACGGTGATCTCCTTCCCGGTGGATGATCCGGAGTCGATGCTCACTGCCTCCCTTCTCCGGGACCAGAAGATCTTTTTCGCCCTGCACTACCTGTACGATGACAGAGCTGAGAGCGCTCTGCTGCCGAATCTGGTGGAGAGCACCATCGCTTCCGAATCCGCCTTTCTCTTTGCCATCGCCAAGGACGGCACCCCGGAATCGCTCATCCGGGATGTCACCGATGAGTGCTACCGCTCCCGTCTCTCCCAGAATGTCCCCACCGTCTGCATCGACTTCTACGGAGACGACCACAAGATCAGCCAGGCGATCTGCGAGCATCCCTACCTGTTTGAGCTGGACGAGGAGGGCTATATCGTGAACGAGGACGGCACCCGTGGACCCCGCTACGACACCGAAAAGCCCCTGCTCGACACGCTGCGGGCGGTTATGCCGGCCTATCCATGTCAGACAGAAAGCTGACGCAGACAATTCACACAGTACGCAAAGAGGTTCCGGACCGCAGTCCGGAACCTCTTCTTTTTATCTGTACTTGTTTTACTGCTTGCCTGCCGCGTTCTCCCGCAGCTCTTTTTCGGTCCGGCGGGTGATGTCGTCATCTGCCGGCAGGTTTACCGAGAGGGCCAGGTTGCTGGCCAGGCTCACAATGATGTTTTTGATCTTCGAGAGGAACTCCTGGGCGTCCATCTCGTGGTCGTAGCCATCGGACAGCCAGCGCACAATGGAAGTCAGCAGGGCATCCGTCACAAAGGAGACAAAGAAGTTATCGTCGTCATTGTGCGGCAGAATGTCCTGCATGAAGAACTCCGCGATCGGCGTGACCGTATCAATCAGGTAGTCCTTAAAGGAGTTCTGCCCTTCGATCTTCAGCGCCGCGCGATAGAACTCCTTTTCCCGGTAGAAATACTCGCACATGTCCTCCATCAGCTGCCAGCCGTTGTCATAGCCGGACAGATTCAGCTCCTCGATGAAGCCCACGTAAAAAATCCAGTTCACAAGGTCGTACTTGTCCCGGAAATGATAATAAAAGCTTTTTCGATTGATCCCGCAGTCGTTGCAGATGTCCGACACGCTGATCTTCTCGAACGGCCGTTTGCGCATCAGCTTCTTCATGGAAGCCGCCAGTGCGTTTTTGGTCATGTTTGAGTCTGACATACAGCTCTTCTCCCGCTTGGTCTCCCCCGATCAGCCGCCTGGTGCTCCTTACTTCTTCTCGCAGTCCGTTCTCTGGCATGCGCCGCAGACTTCGGAATTGTTTGCGGTCACCCGTCCCTGCGTCACACCATCCTTCTGGAGCTTCTCCACCATTTCCTTCATCGTGCGCCAGCCAAGAGAGGCACACTTGACACGCGCCGGCATGTGGGAGACGTCCTCCAGGGATGCCGCCTCATCCAGGGACTCCTTCTGTTCCGGCGTTGCCGTGCCGCGGATCATGTCCATGAAGGCTTCGGCGAGGGCCAGTGCCTCCTCCTCGGTCTTGCCGATGATGTCATCACACATCATATCCGCAGAGGCCTGAGAGACCGCACAGCCGGAGCCGTTGAAGGCCGCGTCCTCGATGACGCCGTCCTTCACACTCAGCTGCAGGTTGATGTCATCCCCGCAGGAAGGATTGACCCCGTTCAGCACCATTGTGGGATGCTCCAGATCGTGCTTGTGGGTGGGATGCAGGTTGTGTTCGTTTACAATCTCACGATACAGAGTCTTAATATCCAAGCCAACCCCTCACTTTCCCGACCGCTGCCACGAACCGGTCGACTTCTTCTTCCGTATTGTAAAAATACAGGCTTGCGCGGGCTGTCGCGTTGACGCCCAAAAACTGCATCAGCGGCTGAGCGCAGTGATGGCCCGCACGGATGCAGATGTGCTCGGTGTCCAGAACCGATGCCACATCGTGGGGATGACATCCCTCGATGTTGAAGGTGACAATCCCACAGTGCTTCTCCGGGTTTTTGGATCCGTAGACAGTCACCTCGGGGATTGCAGCAAGGCCCTCCATCAGGCGCTTCGTCAGTGCCTTCTCGGTCTTCTGCACGGTGTCAAAGCCGACCCCGTTCAGGTAGCGGATCGCTGCAGCAAGACCCACCGCGCCGCTGGCGTTGACGGTGCCCGCCTCAAACTTCTCCGGCACCTCGGCAAAGGTAGCCGATTCCCGGGTCACATATTCAATCATCTCACCGCCCGTTAAAAATGGCGGCATCTCCTCCAAAAGCTCCAGCTTCCCGTACAGGACGCCGACGCCCATGGGTCCCATGAGCTTGTGTCCGGAGAAGGCAAAGAAATCGCAGCCGATTTCCTGCACATCCACCGGGATGTGCGGTGTCGACTGGGCGCCGTCAACGACACAGACTGCACCGTGCCGGTGCGCTGTCTCGCAGATCTCCTTCACCGGGTTGGTCACACCGAGGACGTTGGACACATGGCCGATGGCCACGATCGCGGCCCGGTCGGTGATCTTCGTCTCAATCTCCTCTTTTGTGAGGGTTCCCTCCGCATCAGGCTCCAGGTAGACCAGCTTGGCGCCGGTCTGCCGGGCCACCATCTGCCAGGGCAGAATGTTGGAGTGGTGTTCCATGACGGAGAGCACGATCTCCTGTCCCGCCTTCACATGGGAGAGGCCGTAGCTGTAGGCCACCAGGTTCAGAGACTCGGTGGTGTTGCGCGTGAAGATGACCTCACAGTCCTTCTGCGCATGGATCAGCTGTGCTGCCTCGTGCCGTGCCTGCTCATAGGCGTCGGTTGCCTGGATGCTCCAGGTGTAAAGTCCCCGCAGCGGATTGGCGTTGCAGGTGTTGTTAAACTGCGTCATGGCCTCCATGACGCAGGCAGGACGCTGGGTTGTGGCCGCGTTGTCAAAATAGATCGTATCCGTCCCCTGCAGGATCGGAAAGTCTTTTCTGAACTCGTTCATCCCTTGAATGTCTCCTCAATAAAGTCACGAATCTGCTCGCGCAGGGAGCGGACAGGGATGTGAGAAGCCACCGCCCGGAGTCTTGCGCGGACCATCATCTGTTCTGCGGTCTTCTCGTCAATGCCACGAGCCGCCAGATAGAACAGCATCTGCTCGTCCAGCCGCCCGATGGAGGCGCCGTGGCGTCCCTCCACGTCCTCCTCCTCGCAGAGGATGACAGGGAGCGTCTTATTCACGATGTCATCAGACAGGAGAAGGACATTCTCCTGCTCATTGCCCACCGAGCCCTTGGAGCCCCGGCGGAAGTCAATGGTGCCGCAGAAGTTCTTCTGCGCCGCCCCGTCCAGGACGCCGTCAAAATGCATCTGCACCTGGGTCTTCCTGCCGCGCTGTACCGCGTTGACATTGACAGAGCAGGTCTCCTTCCCGGTCACAAGATATCCCATATCCACCATAAGACGGGAAGCCTTGCCGACCAGCTCCGCCTGGGTGCCAAGATAGGTTTTCTCCGCGCCAAGATAGAGTCCGGTCACCTCGAGGGACGCATCGTCCTTCAGGGCTGCTCCTACGTCATGCATCGAGAGGAAGCCCTTTCCCAGAAGCTGCACCTCCACAAGATGGAGCTGCGCTCCCTCCTCCAGAACCACCTTGGTGGAAACCAGGGAGGCGCCGGAGGCATCCCGATCGGAATTCTCCGTCATAACCAGCGTCAGGGCGCTGTTTTTCCCCACATGGAGGATCTGGCTTGTCACTGCCCGCGCGCCGCGCTCACAGTTCACATCCCAGAGAATCGGGCGCTCAATTTTCTGTCCCTCTGCGACCTCCAGAAAGCGCACGCTCTTGGCTGCGCCCTGGACAAAGTCGTCGTACTCTTTGCCAAGTCCGGTGCCGAAAGCCTGGGGATGGTAAATCGGCTCTTTACCCGCGACAACGGCCTCCGCCTTTTCCTCAGGAGCGTTGGCAAGAAGCCAGTCCTGCGCCTGTTTCTGCGTCAGGGTCGATCCCGAAATTCCCTCCGGAAGGCCCTCGAAGGTGGTGGCGACATCCTCCTGCACGGAGAGATCTCCCTCCACCAGGCTGTAGTTGACCTTCAGCCGGTTCCAGGTCAGGGAGGGGATGCGGCCGACCTGCATGGTCTTTGTTGTCTCTGCCATTCTCACATGCCCTCCATTTCCAATTTGATCAGGTTGTTCATCTCGGCTGCGTACTCCAGAGGCAGCTCCTTGCTGACCGGATCCGCAAAGCCGGAGACGATCATAGCCCTTGCCTCGGACTCCGAGATACCGCGGGACATCAGATAGAACACCGCCTCATCGCTGATGCGGCCGATCTTGGCCTCATGTCCCACATCCGCGTCGCCGGTGCGCACATCCATCGCCGGGATCGTGTCCGAGCGGGAGCGGTCATCGAGCATCAGGGAAGCGCAGTCCACCGAGCTCTTGGCCCGCTTTGCGCCAGGCTCGATCACGATGCTGCTGCGGTAGGTAGAGACACCGCCGTCCTTCGAGATCGACTTCGTGTTGATGTAGGAGGAGGTGTCCTCCCCGATGTGGATCATCTTGGCACCGGTGTCCAGGTTCTGGCCGTTGCCGGCAAACGTGATGCCGGTGAACTCGCAGTGGGAGTGATCCCCCTTGAGGATCGTGGTGGGGTAAAGGTAGGAGACGTGGGAACCGAAGGAACCGGAGACCCACTCCATTCTGCCGCCCTCCTCCACCAGGGCCCGCTTCGTGTTCAGGTTGTACATGTTTTTGGACCAGTTCTCGATCGTGGAATACCGAAGCCGGGCGCCCTTTCTGACGTAAAGCTCCACGCAGCCAGCGTGAAGGTTGGCCACGTTGTACTTCGGGGCGGAGCATCCCTCGATGAAGTGCAGATCCGCACCCTCATCGACGATGATCAGCGTGTGCTCGAACTGGCCTGCGCCCTTGGCGTTGAGGCGGAAGTAGCTCTGCAGCGGGATGTCCACCTTGACGCCCTTCGGGACGTAGACAAAGGAACCGCCGGACCAGACCGCGCCGTGGAGCGCCGCGAACTTGTGGTCCGTGGGCGGCACCAGGTGCATGAAGGTCTGCTCCACCAGGTCCGCATAGTCCCCGGTCAGAGCCGACTCCATATCGGTATAGACGACGCCGCTCTTGGCGACCTCGTCCCGGACATTGTGGTACACCAGCTCCGAATCGTACTGTGCGCCGACGCCCGCGAGGGACTCCCGCTCTGCCTGGGGGATGCCCAGCTTCTCAAAGGTGTTCTTGATCTCCTCCGGGACCTCGTCCCAGCTGCCCTTCATGTTGCTCTTGGAACGCACATAGGAGGAGATCCGGTCCATATCCAGACCATCGATGGGCGGTCCCCAGTTCGGGACCTCCATGTTGTTGTAAATTTCCAGGCTCTTCAGGCGAAAATCGTGCATCCACTTCGGGTCATGCTTCTCCTCGGAGATCTGTTCCACGATCTCCCGGGTCAGACCCTCTTTCATTCTGAAGAAGCCCTTGGACTCGTCGTCTTTGAAGTCATAAAGACTCCGGTCGACTTCCTGAATGTTCTGCTTTTCTGACATAGGTTTCTTCCAGGTCCTTTCTCAATGGCGCCTCACGCCTTCCCGCCGTCCTCTTTGCCGAGGTACTTCTCGAAACCGTTGGCGTTGATCTCCTCCACCAGCTCCGGGCCGCCGGTCTTCACCAGATTTCCCTTGACCAGGATGTGGGTGTAATCGACCTTCAGGGACTCCAGGATCTTTGTGCTGTGGGTGATGACCAGCAGGGCGCCGTCACGCTTCTTCTGGTACTCCTCAATGCCGCGGGAAACAGTGCGGACCGCATCCACGTCCAGGCCTGAATCAGTCTCGTCCAGGATCGCAAACTTCGGGCGCAGCATCAAAAGCTGCAGGATTTCTGCTTTCTTCTTCTCACCACCGGAAAAGCCCACGTTCAGATCCCGGTCCGCATAGGAGGGATCCATCTGCAGAAGTGCCATGGTCTCCTCCAGCTCCTTCTTGAACTGGAAAATCTTGAGGGGCTTGCCGGTCTTCTGCCGGATCGCGTTGCGCAGGAAGCTCTCCAGGGAAAGTCCCGGAACCTCCAGCGGGTTCTGGAAGGACAGGAACATTCCCATCCGTGCCCGCTTGTCGGTGGAGAGCTTTGTGACGTCCTCTCCGTCAAACCAGATGGACCCTCCCGTCACCTTGTATGCCGGATTTCCCATCAGGGTATAGCCCAGGGTGGACTTGCCGGCGCCGTTGGGTCCCATCAGTACGTGGGTCTCCCCGGCATTGACTTCCAGATTGATATGATGCAGCAGCTCTCCTTCCTCGATCGCCGCGCTCAGGTCCTGTACCTTCAGTAACGGTTCTGCCATACTTTCCTCCCGGCCGCCTCGCGGCCCCGAATCTTGTCTTTCGTCAAATTACAAAGTCATTTCCCGCCATTGCGACGGTCTGATCCTTCAGGTTCTGCAGCGTCACGCTGTCCACATAGGCATTGATTGCCGATGCCAGGCCCTCCCAGAAGGTGAGGGTGGGACAAAACGGCGCACGGGGGCACTGGTTGGGGTCATCCTCGAGACATGCGACCGGGGCCAGGGACCCCTCCATCACACGCAGGATATCCCCGGCGGTGTACTCCGACGGATCCTTCGCAAGGCGGTATCCCCCGTTGTTGCCCCGCTGGGAGCGGACATATCCCGCCCGGGTCAGCACCGTCATGATCTGCTCAAGATATTTGACCGTGATGCCCTGTCGTGCCGACACATCTTTCAGGGAGATGAACTCCCCGGTGTCGTGCAATGCCAGATCCAGCATCACGCGCAGCGCGTAGCGCCCCTTTGTTGAAATTTTCACGTTTTCCTCTTTTCTTCGCACACAGGCACGGAATACCTTAACACGTTCCGATGGCGCTTGCAAACCCGGGACCCCCGAAAATGCCCCATTTTGGCGCCTTTTCTTGTGCGCCTGCCCCGGTCTGCGGTACTATAGTAAAGGTTAGGCTCCGCTTCATGCAGTAACATTCGTTACAGTCAGGTGCCAAATCCCATGAAACTACCTATTCCTATCGGAGCATTGTCCATTGCCATCAGGTTTAGTATACCGGCAGGGGGCATAAAATCAAGGAGACACGATGGCAAAAGTGCCGGTATCACCAGATGAAAAGTACATGCGGGAGGCCCTGCGCCAGGCCAAAAAGGCCATGGCCCTGGGGGAAGTGCCGATCGGCGCCGTCATCGTCTACGAGGGCCGAATCATCGGCCGGGGCTACAACCGCAGAAATACCGACCACACGACGCTCTCCCATGCGGAGATCACGGCGATCCGGCGGGCAGGAAAGGTCATCGGAGACTGGCGCCTCGACGGCTGCACGCTCTACTGCACCCTGGAGCCCTGCCCCATGTGCGCCGGGGCGATCGAGCAGGCGCGGATCGACAGGGTGGTCATCGGAGCCCGCTCCGATAAATCCGGCTGCTGCGGAACGCTCCTCAACATCGTGAACAACGAGAAGCTGATGCACCAGAGTGAGGTCACCTGGGACGTTCTCGCCCCGGACTGTCAGGCCCTGATCCGCCAGTTCTTCAAAGACCTGCGCCTTCGGCTGAAGACCCCAAAAAGCAGCTCCTGATCGGCGCGCCTGCCGCTCCCGCCAGGGAGTGCTTCCGATTTTGATTTGACAGACCTGCCCCCGGCAAGTATACTGTCCTTTACTGCAATGCGTGTGGCAGGGCCCGCAAAGCGTCGTTCAGGTCCTGCGCAATGAATCCTGCGAACCGTGTCAGATCGGGAACGAAGCAGCACTAAGCAGACCCTTTCATGTGCCGCAGGGACTCCTGGCGGCTCTCCTCTGCGGGCTCTGCCATGCGCACAACAGACAGCCGGGCATCTGCCCGGTTTTTTTCTGTCCTTTGGAGGCGTCATGTCACAGACAAACATCCTGGATCTTTCCAACTGCACCCTCTGTCCCCGGGAATGCGGCGTAAACCGGCTCGCGGGGCAGCTGGGGTTCTGTCAGACCCCCGGCGCGCTTCTTGCCGCAAGGGCAGCACTTCTCTGGTACGAGGAACCCTGCCTGGTTGGTAAAACCGGATCCGGCGCGGTCTTCTTCTCCGGCTGCAGCTTAGGCTGCACCTTCTGCCAGAACTATGACCTCTCCCGGGGCGCCGCAGGACAGACATCGAAAGCCCAGGAAATCACCCCGGAGCACCTCTGCCGGATTTTCTTTTCGCTGAAGGAGCAGGGCGCTGCCAACATCAACCTGGTTACTGCCTCCCATCTGCTCCCTCTGGTGATCCCCGCCCTGCGGCTTGCCAGATCCCAGGGCCTTGGGATTCCGGTTGTCTACAACACTTCTTCCTATGAGAAGGTGGAAGCCATCCGGGCGCTGGATGGTCTCGTGGACATCTATCTGCCGGATCTGAAGTTCTTTGATCCTGCCCTCTCCGCCCGCTACTGCCATGCAAAGGATTACTTCGACCGCGCTTTTGCCGTCATCCAGGAGATGGTGCGACAGTGCCCGGAGCCCGTCTTCTCCGACGGCAGCCACAGCCTGGATGAGGCAGATGACGCCGATGATCCGCTCCTTGTTTCCGGTGTCATCGTTCGGCACCTCTGCATGCCCGGCTGCACAAAGGACAGCAGGCAAATTCTCTCCCGGCTCCACGAAGCCTTCGGAAATCAGATTTTTATCAGCATCATGAACCAGTACACACCGATGCCGCAGTGCCATGATGACCCGCTGCTCTCCCGTCCCCTCACCAAAGAGGAATACGACGAAGTCACCGACTATGCCATTGCAATCGGCATCGAGAACGGCTTCCTTCAGGAGGGAGGCACCGTCTCCAAGAGTTTCATTCCCGCCTTTGACGGCACCGGAATCTGAAAAGCGCGCAGGTTTTTGAGCCTGCGCGCTTTTTCGTTTCCGTTCTGAAAATCTGAATCAATAGTCCTTGGCATCCAGGTACTTCAGATAGTCCATAACCATCAGGGCAATCTTGAAAGTCAGGGCATCCTCAAAGACGCGGATGTCCAGTCCTGTCGCCTTCTGGAGTTTCTCGATCCGGTACACCAGGGTGTTCCGGTGGATGAACAGCTTCCGGGAGGTTTCCGAAACATTCAGGTTGTTGTCAAAGAAAGTGTTGATCGTGGAGAGAGTCTCGTTGTCGAGCGTTTCGGGAACGTTCTCGCCAAAGACCTCATTGATGAACACATGGCAGAGGTTCGAGGGCAGCTGGTAGATCAGCCGGCCGATACCCAGCTCGTTGTAGGAGATCACGTTCTTCTGGGCATAGAAGATCTTGCCCACGTCCATGGCCATGCGGGCTTCCTTGTAGGACTTGGAGATGCTCCGCAGATCCTCCACGATGGTACCGTAGGCGGCGCGCACGTTCAGCATGGCTTCCGTGTTGAGCATGTCCACACAGATCTGGGCTGCCTCCTGGACGGTCTGGTAGTCGTCCATGGCATTGACAGACTTGATCAGGATGACACTGTTCTCATCCACCTCGGTCAGATAATCTCCGTTGCCGGCGGTGAAGATACCGCCGATCAGATCCGCGGCAACATTGTCGCCCTCGGTCTCGATCTCGATGAGGATGACAGCGCGGGGCGCGGTGAAGTTGACATGGAGCTTCTTGGCCCGGTTGTGGATGTCGACCAGGAGCAGGTTGTCGAGCAGGAGGTTCTGGAAGAAATTGTTGCGGTCGTACTTCTCACGATAGGCCTGCATCAGATTCTGGAGCTCACTGACCGCGATCTTGGCGACCATCATGGTGTACTCGCCGTTGCCGATGGCAGTCAGGGCAAATACCGGCTCATCATCCTCCATGATCTTGAAAAAATAATGATCCTTGATGATCTGGGAATCCACCGGCTGCCGGCAGAAGTTGACAATCATCGACTCCTCGGGCACCTCTGCGCCATCGGTCTTGGCAAACAGGGTTCCGTTCAGGTCCTGTACGCAGAATTCCACCTTGGTGATGGCGGTCAGTTCTTCAAGACAACTCTTCACTATCTGGGCTGAAATCATGTCACTGGTCCTTTCTGTCTCGCTGTATTTTTTCTCCCCCGCGAAATTCTTGAAATCGTTTTTAAGGTTGGACATTCCGTATAATCCGTCTAGTCCGACCTCTATTTTACACAAGAAATTTGGCACAAACAACAAACGAAGCAAAAAAACTTTTTCCGCTTCCGTGCGATCTGCCCCGGACAGAAAAAAGCAGGCGCCTCACCGAAACGGTGAGGTGCCTGCCATGATGATCTGTTTGAATTGGATCCGGATCAGTTGGTGATGACCTTCTCAGTCTCCTTGTCGAAGACGTGAATCTTCTCGGTGTCGAGCGTGAAGTCGATGACAGATCCCGGTCTTGCCGTGGTCTTGGGATCGACACGGGCGGTCACAGGTGTGCCGGCGATATCGAAATACAGGAAGACTTCTGCGCCGAGCAGCTCATAGACGTTGATCTTGGTCTTGAACTCGATGGCAGCCTTCTGCATTCTGTCATCATCATCGTAGATGTCCTCAGGACGGATACCCATGATGACGGTCTTTCCAGCATAGCCGCCGTCGATGAGAGCCTTGGACTTTGCCGCGTTGAGCGGGATGTCCTTGCCGTCGAGGGTGAGGAATGCCTGGTTGCCCTGCACCTTCACGGCCACATCCAGGAAGTTCATCTGCGGAGATCCCATGAAGCCTGCGACGAACAGGTTGCAAGGAGAATCATACAGGTGCTGCGGGGTATCAACCTGCTGCACAACGCCATCCTTCATGACGACGATTCTGGTTCCCAGCGTCATAGCCTCGGTCTGGTCGTGGGTAACGTAGATGATCGTGGTGCCCAGTCTCTGGTGCAGCTTTGCGATCTCAGATCTCATCTGGACACGAAGCTTTGCATCCAGGTTGGAGAGAGGCTCGTCCATCAGGAAGACCTTGGGGTTACGGACGATAGCACGTCCCATTGCAACACGCTGTCTCTGGCCGCCGGAGAGAGCCTTCGGCTTGCGGTCGAGGAGCTGCGTCAGATCGAGGATCTTGGCCGCGTTGCGGACCATCTTGTCGATCTCATCCTTCGGAACCTTGCGGAGCTTGAGTCCGAATGCCATGTTGTCATAGACGGTCATGTGCGGATACAGTGCGTAGTTCTGGAAGACCATGGCGATATCACGGTCCTTGGGCTCGACATCGTTCATGACCTTGCCGTCAATCTTGAGGGTACCGGAGGAGATATCCTCCAGACCAGCAATCATACGAAGCGTGGTGGACTTTCCGCATCCAGAAGGGCCGACGAAGATGATGAATTCCTTGTCTGCGATCTCCAGATTGAAATCCTTAACTGCTTCAAACCCGTTGGGGTACTTCTTATAAATATGCTCCAAACTCAGACTTGCCATTCTTAACCTCCTGTTAAATGGGTGATTCCCCACTTCGCTAACCAAGGTATAGTATAAGCGCATCTCCTTTTCCCGCCAATGAGCTAACTTCACGAAAATTTTGCGATTTCCTCGTCAACAATTTCAGTAAAAGTATAAAAGTTCATCTGTCTTCGTGCAAACATACAAATATTTTTCGCTCCGGCTGTGCACTTTTTCGATGCCCATGACACCAGTTTCCATTTTGTCCGTCATCCCGACAACGCAAAAAGGCGCCGCCCGATGCCACTTCATGGCATATCGGGCAGCGTCTTCAATTCAGTAACCAGGATTCCGGTTTCCAAAGATCAGGAATGATCCGAACTCTTTTCGGACAATTCCTTCTCGATACTCCGGTTCTCCTCCTGCATTTCGGCAAGACTTCGGTAGGCATCTTCTTTCTCGGCCTCGTCTGCCTCCTCATCCTCCTTCGTCTCTTCTTCCGGCTCAAAGGTCTTGAACACCGGGCTGTAGAGCCAGGCCATCACAAGTCCCGGGAAGGAGAGTCCAAACATCAGAACCAGCGGCACCAGGGCATTTGTAAAGAGAAGCAAAAGAACCGGCAGCGCCCAGATGGCGGCCATCCCCAGAGTTCTCGGGAACTTCCCAAGGCCCAGCAGGATGGAATTTTTCATTGTGGTCTTCACCGGATTTGCGAAATGCATCTGCAGCGGGAACAGCCACTGGCTGAGGAAGAACACCACCACAGCCACCGCGATGACAAGCGGCATCATGAACCCGGGGAAGAGCCCCTCATTGGTGCGGATCATCTGGATGTCGATGCCGAGCACGGCAAAGACCACCAGCAGGATCAGCCACTCGCCGGTGGCCTGTTTGAAGTTGTCCTTAAAGGCCCGGAAGAACGGCTTTACGATGTAGGACTCCTCCTTGCGTGCCATCTTCAGCAGCACGTAGTGCATCGCAGACAGTGAGGCGCCAATCGTAAAGATCGGCAGACAGCACAGAAGCGTCAGCAGGTTCAGGATGATCAGATCCGCCATTGCACTGAGAAACTGCATCACCGGATTGTCCAGGTTAAAGAGCTTGTTCAAGATCGTCTTCCTTTCTCGGAATCAGGTAGTGGGAGTAAAGAGCGAGGCAAAAAAGTCCGCAATCTTTTCCCGCAGGGTATCGAAAAAGCTTTGGGTTGTCTCCCGGGCCGCATCCTGGGCGGCGCCGACCGCGTTCTCCCCGGCCTGCCGGGCTGCATCCGCAGCATCGCTCCCGGCAGCGGAGGCTGCCTCCTGGAGGGTGTCAGCGATGGTATCCCCGGTCCGTGTCTCGATGTCGGTCAGAACGCTGGTCCCAAGGACTTTGTCCGTCATGCCGATGACAGACAGGCCATGATCCCGCAGAAAGTCCAGCGCCTCCAGCATCTGCTCCTTTGCGGGCTTCTCGCTCTGCACGTCCGGGACATAGGCCCCGGAAGCAGACGCCTGCACCGGAATCGATGTGCCAAGAAGGCACAGGGCTGCGGCAAGGACCGCCATCCGCTTTCGCATCAGCTGACCACGGAACCTGCGGGCAGATCCGGATTCTCCGGCGTCAGAAGGGCAAGTTTTCCGTCCGGCCCCTCAGCACAAAGGAGCATTCCCTCAGAGAGAACACCGGCGAGCTTTGCGGGCTTCAAATTGCAGACGACGATGACCTTCTTGCCGACCATCTCCTCAGGCGTGTATGCCTTGTGGATGCCGGAGACGATCTGCCGCACACGGTCTCCCACTTTAACCTTGCTGCACAGGAGCTTCTTGGAGCCCTTCACCGGCTCACAGGAGAGAACTTCGCCGACCTTCAGCTCGATCTTCGCAAAGTCGTCGATGGTGATCTCCGCCAGGGAAGTTTCATCCTTTGGCGTCTCACCCAGTGCTTCCTGCTCGGCGGCATAGGCGGCACGCTGCTTCTCCATGATGGCGTCCACCTTGTCCTTCACATCCTTGTTGTAATCGAGTCTTGCGAACAGGATCTCCGGGTTCTCCGTGACCTTGTTGCCGCTCGGATACTGTCCGAAGGTTCCGAGCGTGTCGAAGTCGTAGAGGTGATAGTTCAGCTGCTCTGCGATTTTCTCCGCAGTGCCAGGAAGGAACGGTGCCAGCATCGAAGCGCCCGAGAGGATGCCCTCGGTCAGGTTGTAGAGGACGGTTGCAAGCCGGTCCTTCTTTGCCTCGTCCTTTGCGAGGGTCCAGGGCTCGGTCTCATCGATGTACTTGTTCAGCCGCTTGAAGACGCCGAAGATCGCCGTGATGGCATCCGCCACCCGGAGCTCTTCCATGAGCTTCTCCACCTGCGGATACAGAGAGGTGACGGTCTGCTTCAGATCCTCATCTACCGGCTCTGCCGCGCCGCGGTTCTCCACAACGCCGCCGAAGTACTTGTTGGACATAGCGATCGTGCGCTTGACCAGGTTGCCCAGGGTATTGGCAAGATCGGAATTCGTGCGCTCCACCACCAGATCCCAGGTGATGACGCCGTCGTTCTCGTAGGGCATCTCGTGAATCAGGAAGTAACGCACCGCGTCCACGCCGAAGATATCCACCAGGTCGTCCGCATAGATGACGTTTCCCTTGGTCTTGGACATTTTCTCGCCGCCCTGTAAGAGCCACGGGTGACCAAAGACCTGCTTGGGCAGGGGTTCGCCCAGCGCCATCAGGAAGATCGGCCAGTAGATGGTATGGAAGCGGATGATGTCCTTGCCGACCAGGTGCAGGTCTGCCGGCCAGTACTTCTTATACAGGTCAGAGCTGTTTCCGTCCGCATCATAGCCGAGGCCCGTGATGTAGTTGGTCAGGGCATCGAGCCAGACGTAGACGACGTGCTTGGGATCAAAATCTACCGGAATTCCCCAGGTGAAAGAGGTCCGGGAGACGCACAGATCCTGCAGACCGGGCTTCAAAAAGTTGTTCATCATCTCGTTCTTTCTCGAGACGGGACGAATGAAATCCGGGTGGCTCTCGATGTAATCGATGAGTCGATCCGCATACTTGCTCATCCGGAAGAAGTAGGCGGGCTCATTCTCCTCATGCACCGTGCTGCCGCAGACCGGGCACTTGTCCCCGTCCACGATCTGGCTCTTGGTGTAGAAAGCCTCGCACTCCTTGCAGTACATTCCCTTGTACTGGCCCAGGTAAATATCTCCCTGGTCGTAGAGCTTCTTGAAGATCTTCTGAACCTGCCGCTCGTGATCCGGATCTGTGGTCCGGATAAAGCGATCGTAGGAGGTTCCCATCAGATCCCAGATCCGGCGGATCTCAGCGGCATTCTTGTCCACGAATGCCTTCGGAGTCATGCCGGCCTTTTTCGCCCGCTCCTCGATCTTCTGGCCGTGCTCGTCGGAGCCGGTCTGGAAGCGGACATCATAGCCGTCTGCCCGCTTGTAGCGCGCAATGGAGTCCGCCAGCACTGCCTCATAGGTGTTGCCGATATGGGGCTTGCCGGAGGTGTATGCAATGGCGGTGGTGATGTAATAGGTTCCTTTGTTCTGCATGTATATGGCCTTCTTCCCGCGCGAATGGTGCGCAATTATTTCGACAGGACTTCGCAGC
>JBJEYC010000039.1:0-3431 GCA_051886435.1 Lachnospiraceae bacterium | reverse complement strand
CAGGTCCCGATCTGGTGGAGCTTCTCCTTGGTCTTGCCGCCGTTCTCAAAGCGGATGCGGTAGATACCGCCGCCCTGCTTGACGGTCACCTCCAGCCAGGAGGAGAGGGCATTGACCACCGAGGCGCCCACGCCGTGGAGGCCGCCGGAGACCTTGTAGCCCCCGCCGCCGAACTTGCCGCCGGCGTGCAGGATCGTATAGACCACCTCCACGGCGGTCTTGCCGGTCTTGTGGTTGATGCCCACTGGAATGCCGCGCCCGTTGTCGGTGACGGTGATGGAGTTGTCCGGATTGATGGAGACCTCGATGTGGGTGCAGAATCCCGCCAGCGCCTCATCCACCGAGTTGTCAACGATCTCATAAACCAGGTGATGCAGGCCGCGGGAGGAGGTGGTGCCAATGTACATGCCAGGACGCTTGCGCACCGCCTGGAGTCCCTCCAGGATCTGGATGTCATCCGCCGTGTAAGACCCCACGTCCCGGGTGTCCTTCACGTTGTCATCCTTGTACTCCCGCTCGTTTTCCCGGTACTCCTCGACAAATCCCGCATGGGGATCCGCCACAGGGGCCGTCTGTTCCGTTTCCAGGAGATTTTTGTTTTTGTCTTCTGCCATACTCTAGTAAACCTCATTCGCCTGGTTCAATTGCTTTGTGTCACCACGCCGTTCTCCACCCGGTAGAGCCGGTCGATGGCAAAACGGTGGCTGACAAACTCATCCAGTCCCGTGCAGGTGATGAACGTCTGGATGCCGCCAAGAGAGTCGAGCAGGGTATTCTGCCGGCTGGTGTCCAGTTCAGAGAGCACGTCATCGAGCATCAGCACCGGAGAGTCACCGATCATCTTCTTCACCAGTTCGATCTCCGCCAGCTTCAGGGAGAGCGCGCAGGTGCGCTGCTGCCCCTGGCTCCCGAATTTCCGCAGGTCGATCTCGTTGCAGACAAAGGAAAAGTCGTCCTTGTGGGGGCCGACCGACGTGGATTTGAGATACTTGTCCCGCTCCCGGTTCTGGAGGAGTCTGTCCCGCAGCTGATCCGCCTCAGTGTCTGGCTGGTACAGAAGGGATAGGTGCTCCTTTCCCCCGGAGAGCTTGAGATGGATATCTCCGATGAGCTGCGCCAGGCTGTTCATGAACTCCCGGCGCCTTGCGATGATCTTTCCACCGTAGTCCGCAAGCTGATCATCCCAGACCTCCAGCGTTGCCTCCAGGCCGGGGTTATTCCAGATCTCCTTCAGGAGCTTGTTCCGCTGGTCCACGATGCGGTTGTAGTGATTCAGGTTGTAAAGATAGTTCCCGTCCAGCTGACACAGTTCCATATCCAGGAAGTGGCGCCGGTAAGCGGGACCGTTCTTGACAATGGTCAGATCCTCCGGGGAGAAAAAGACGATGTGCAGAAGGCCCATCAGCTGGGAAGCGCGCTTTAACTTCTGGCCATTCACGGCCAGTCCCTTGGTCTTGGCGGCGCGCAGGTGCATGTCAACCTGGTAGTCCACTCCGTTCTTGATCAGCACCGTGCGGATGTGTCCCTCCTGGCAGCCGAACCGGATCATGTCCCGGTCCCGCACACTCCGGTGGGATTTTGTGGTTGCCACCAGGTACAGTGCCTCCAGAATGTTGGTCTTTCCCTGGGCATTGTCGCCATAGAGAATATTGGTGCCCGGCGAGAACTCCAGAGAGAGCGTCTCATAGTTTCGAAAATCCGCCAGCTGCAGTGACTTGATGTACATGGCGGGTCAGTCCTGCCGGGGTGCGCGCACGGTCACCGTCTGCTGGCCATAGGTAAAGCTGTCCCCGTCCCGGAGTTTCCTTCCGCGGCGCAGTTCTGTCTCTCCGTTGACCGACACTTTTCCCTCTGTGATGACGTCCTTTGCCTCGACGCCGTTTTCCACCAGACCCGCCAGCTTCATGGCCTGGCCGAGCCGGATAAATTCATCCCTGATTGTGATTTCCATACTGCCTCCTGGCAGTGCCTCAGTCGTAACTGCTGATGAAGTTGACGGGCAGAACGAGATAGCAGTAGCTTCCCTCGTTGCGAAGGAACGCCGGTGCCCGGGGCGAGAGGAAATAGACATCCACCTCGTCGTCATCAATTGCCCGCAGGGCATCCATCAGAAGTCTGGGGTTGAAACCGATGACGATATCGTCTCCCTCTTTCTCAACGGAGAGATTCTCGTCCATGCTGCCAAGTGCGGTGCGGATCTGAAGTTCCAGATTGTCATCCGTGATCTTCAGGATAATCGGCTTCTTATCCTCCTCGTGCACCAGAAGTGTTGCGCGGTCGAGGCAGGAGAGGAAAGCCTGGCGTCCGATCCGGATGTGAGTCTTGAAGTCGCTGGAGATCATCTGGTCCACGTTGAAGTACTCTCCCTCGATCAGGCGGGAGACTACAGTGGTGGTGCCAAACTGGAACATGGCATGCTTGTCCGCCAGGTAGATGTGCACCATCTCTTCCGGATTGGGATCCAGGATCTTGCTGATTTCCATCAGGGTCTTGCCAGGGATGATGACCTTCTTGTCGTCATATGCCTGTTTGAGTTCGACGCTTCTCACCGAGATCCGGTGTCCGTCCAGGGCAGCAACCCGGAGCTGTTCCCGGTTGCGGACCTCGAAGAGCTCGCCGGTCATGATCTGATTGGCGTCATTGCTGGCAATTGCAAAGATCGTCTTGACAATGATGTCGCGAAGCGTGAGCTCGGAGACATCCAGACTGTAGGAGCGGTCGATCTCTGGAAGGTAAGGAAAATCCGATCCGTCCATGCCGGAAATATTGAAGACAATCTTTCCGGAGCGGATCGTGACCTTTTCACCTTCTGTTTCCAGAGAGACATCACAGCCGTCCGGGAGTTTTCTTACGATGTTTCCAAAGATGGCGGCGTCAATGGCGATAATGCCATGTTCCAGAATGTTGCCTTCCTGGATGGTTTCGATGCCAAGTTCCTCATCATTTGCCATGAATTTGATCTTCTCAGTAGACGCATCGATCAGAATGCATCCGAGAATAGGAAGTGTGGTCTTGGAGGGAACCGCCTTGGAGACAATGTTGACCGCATTGATCAGGTTCGATTTGGAAATGTTCAGTTTCATGAGAGAGTGTTCCTTCTGCCATGTGGCGCAGTCCGCCTCGGTGCAGAACCAAAAAAAGAAGAGATCGTAGTCTCTCGTAGTAATGGCTGCGGAATTGCGGACATCTATGGAAAATTATAACATTTTTCGGCCTTTTTTCAACAAAAACAGGCACATGGCCTCCGGGGATACCCCGGGGGTGAAAATGCAAAACAGGGCCGTTTTTTGAACGAAATCAACCTGTTGAGACCGCCGGACAGATTCTGCACGCCGCCACGTGGCGGAAGCTATACCCTGTCATCGACGGTTTTCACGTGGATAACTCTGTGGACAAAATGTCCTGCCGCCACGTGTTCCATGGCGGCAGGA
>JBJEYC010000038.1:0-3437 GCA_051886435.1 Lachnospiraceae bacterium | reverse complement strand
CGAAGACATTTCCCTGGGAATAGCCGGTGGCCGCATTGACCTTTTGGAAGCGCCGTCGAAGTTCCGGATTCGGGATCAGGATATTCGCGGTCTGAAGCCCCGCAATGCTGAAGGACTTGCTGGCGGAGGTGCAGATGATGGCGTGCTCCCGGTATTTCGGATCCAGGGACAGGAAAGGCGTGAACCGGTATCTCTGAAAGATGAAGTCGCAGTGGATCTCATCCACAAGGAGGATCACATCGTGCCGCAGGCAGATATCGGCAATGGTCTCCAGCTCCTTTTTCGAAAAGACGCGGCCTGCCGGATTGTGGGGACTGCAAAGAAGCATCAGCTTTGCCTTTGAGGAGCGGAGCTTCTCCTCGAGATCGGCAAAGTCGATCTCAAAATGCAGGTTTGGTGTTTCCTTCAGCACCAGGTCATTGGAGACGCAGACCCGGCCGTTCCCCTCGATCATCTCCCGGAAGGGATAGTAGACCGGTTCCTGAATCAGAACTGCGTCGCCCTCTCTCGTAAAGCTCCGGATGGCGCAGGAGATGGCGTAGACGATGCCGGGGGTCACCGTATTCCAGCTGCGGTCAATCCGGACCTGATAGCGGCCTTCAAACCACTTCTCCAACACATCGTAGTAGGCGCTGTCCGGATCGGTGTAGCCAAAGAACCCGTGACTGACCCGGTCATGTAAAACGTCCAGAATCTCATCGGGCAGCCTAAAATCCATGTCGGCGACCCAGAGGGGCAGAAGGTCGGTGCGGCCGACGCGCTGCGGGGCAAAGTCATATTTCAGGCAGGATGAGCCATGCCGGTCATAGAGGGTGTCAAAGTCGTATCGTTTCATCCAAGGTCCTCCCAAAGTTCACGAGTAGTAGTCTTAACATATCGGCAGAACAAATACCATAGGGCGTGCTTATATAAAAAACTGATAGCTGACTCTCGGAAAATCCGATATCCACAGGCCGACAAAAGCATTGCGGCGGGAGAAAAGCAATGCTATCATGGAGCATACTTGATAAAACATATAAGAAAAGTAGGATATGAAGCGGCGCATGAGATCCAACTGGTACAGCACGATCTGAGGCGCCTGAATTATGGAGGAGAGCAGACATGGCGGATTTCTGTGATGTGCGGGCACACCGGGCAAAGGCGGCAGCAGGGCAGGCAGCGGCGGAGTTTGACGCGGAACCCGGTACATATACCGATGAAGAAGCGGCGCAGCATGCGGCCGAGGTCGGCGCGCGTCCCCGCCCGATGGAGACCAAAAATGAGATTGACGAAAACGGCGCCTTTGTGCGGCAGGCCAATGCGTTCACGCGGCCGTTTGGAGACGGTGCGGAGGATCTGAAGGCGGAGGCGGGCAGATACCGCCTGTTCTGGGCGAAAGGCTGCAACTGGTCCAACCGGCCGAAAATTGCGATCGGGCTTCTCGGGCTGGAGGATGTGGTCTCCGATCAGCTGGTGTACGGAACCGGTGAGAGTAATCAGTATGGATGGGGCTTCCCGGATCAGAAGGGACACAAGGATCCGGCAACCGGCGCCTATTTCCTCTCCCAGTTCTATCAGAACGCGGACCCGGATTTTCACGGCAGGGCAACCACGCCGACGCTGGTGGATATCAAAGAGAAGAAGGCAGTCAACAATGACTACCACCGCATGACCAACTACCTGGAGGTCCAGTTCCGGAAGTTCCAGCCGGCGGATGCGCCGGATCTGTATCCGAAGAAATTCCGGAAGGAGATTGACGAGCTCAATGACTGGCTGTTCCCGCATATCAACAACGGGCACTACCGGATGGCATTCTGCCAGTCCCTGGAAGCCTACAATGAGGCATTTGATGACTTCTGGTCTTCCATGGACCTTCTGGATGAGCGGCTCGGGAACAACCGGTTCCTGTTTGGCGATTTCATCACCGATTCGGACATCCGGCTCTTTGTGACGCTGGTCCGCTGGGATATCACCTATTTCCGCAATGTCGGACCGGTGAAACACCGGATCCAGGATTACCCGAATCTCTGGCCCTATGCCAAGGAGCTCTATAACATCCCCGCCTTCCGGAAGGCCACTTACCTCAAGGATATGGCTGTCGGCCGGGGAAGAAGTGACAAAGACCGGCAGATCTTTGCGGACTGGAACACCAGAATCGCGCCCCAGATTGACTTCGACGCGCTCTGGAAGGACGACGGGAAGCGGGCAGCGCTCTCCGGCCATCCGGACCAGCTGTTTCTGCGCCACCCGGAAGGAGAGACGGCCAAGGACTATCAGAGCAGGATCTCCACCACGATCTGGAACAGCAAAAAGCAGGCAGACCGGGAGCCGAATGTCCCGGCGCACAGTCCGCTCTCGGCCCCGGCCAATATCAATCCGCTCAAGGGCATCCTGGATGCGGACTGACAAGGCAATTCGGGTGAGAAAACAGGATCGGGAGAAAAATTGCGAAGAGACGGCAGAGAAAAATGAGAAAAGCAGTCATTACCTGGAAGGAAGACAACGACAACATTGATTTTGCGGAGGTGGCGGATCTTTTAAACCGCGCCTTTGCCAGGACGCATGAGCCGGTGCACAAGCCCGGCTATGTCCCGCCGAAAAAGGGAGAAGAAGAACCGATCGCGGAGCACGGGCATGAGAGGACGGAAAGCTCCGCCAGGACGGTGTTCACGAACAGCTACGGGGTGGTCTACGCGCTGGATCAGAAGAAGATTGTGGCCTGCGGCAGAGTTCTAAGTGACGGACTTGAGCAGGCAGCGATCTACAACATCGCGGTGGACCCGGCCTATCAGGGTTATGGCCTTGGCAGAACGGTCATTGAAAAACTTCTCGCGCAGGTCAAAGGCTGTGAAGTCATTCTCTACACCCATCCGCAGACCGTGAAATTCTACGAGACACTGGGATTTCGCAGGCAGAAGACGGGCTTTGTCATCCATTCCGGAGAGGATTTCAGCCGCTTTGAGGAGGAGGAAGGGTTCCTTCTTCCAAAGGGCTATCGGTATGAGACGGATGAATCAGACTATTACGATGTGCCGCCGGAGCACACGGGCGCATAAGGCAGGAGGAAAACATGGTATCGAGAAAGACGGAAGAAGAGCGCGCAGAAGAAGTGAAGAGGGATGCAGAGGATCCCTATGAGTACGAAGTGGTCAACGGCAGAAAGATCCGCGTGCGCCCCACGGAGATGGGAACGGAAATCGATGAAAACGGATATTTCCGCAGGCAGGGAAACCACTACACCAGACCCTTCCGGGATGTGGACGGCTCGATCCCGGGAGATCCGGACGGGGCGGGGAGCATCGGCAGAATCACCGGTGTGGATCTCTACGGGAGAAAGACCACGGCGGTCAGAAAGGACGGCACCCGCGAGGCACCCCTCGTGGCTGAGCCGTACCGCTACCGGCTGGTCTGGGCCAAGCTCTGCCACTGGAGCAACCGAAACTCCATCGTCCGGGAGC
>JBJEYC010000037.1:0-3445 GCA_051886435.1 Lachnospiraceae bacterium | reverse complement strand
CCGGACTGCTCGCACTCGTCCACGATGTGCTCCAGGTAGTCATAGTCCTGCAGGGAGAGGGTGATGGCGATCTCATCCAGGTCGTTGTCGTTCAGGATCTGCTGGAGCATTTCCAGCGGCCCTAACACCGAGACTCCCTTGTAGCGGGTTCCCACGGGCACCGCATCATCCAGGATCCCGTGGACCTCATATCCCCAGTCCGGGTTGGCCACAATCCGGTCCAGATAGGCCTCAGCTGCCCGGGAGTAGCCAACGAGCAGGATGTGCTTTAAGTTGTGACCGTTTCTGCGGAAGTAATAGAGAACCTTGCGGATTAAATATCGGTAGAGGATCGTGATGACCGTATTCAGAATGTAGAACAGAATCAGGAACGATCGCGAGAAGTTGACGAAGTTGGCGTTGCGGGTACTCATCAGGAAGAAGACCACCATGACCGCCACGATGCCAACGGTGTTCGCCTTGATGATGCCGCCCACCTCCGTGCGGATCCGGGTGGAGCGCTTGGATGAGTAGAGATTGTATGCAGCGTAAAGAATCAGATATCCGGGTATGAGAAAATACAGAGCCGAGAAATACGACTCTGCCGACAGTGCGGTGACACCGGGTGTGGTCTCCGCCATGGGCGAAAGGAACTTGATCGCCCAGGCTGCGGCATAGCTTCCCGCCACCACGATGCCGTCCAACACGACGTGCATTCGGTTGAAAAAGATCTGATTGTCTCTGATCATCTCTGGCCAAAATCAGTTGAAGAGTCTCTGGAAGGTGCCGCCAATCAGCTCCCCCTGGATCTTCATGTAGTTGTGGAGGTGCCGGAGGGTGAAGGGCACCTTTCCCCCGAGATAGAGCGGGAGAATCTCCTGCAGGGCATCCTCGCTTCCCTCGACGCAGGCTTCCTCCGGGACGGATCCCTTGCGGTAGTAGCCGATGGCATCCTGCAGGAGGGCCTGGTCCTTTGCCTCGTCGATCAAAACCTTTCCCCGGGTGACGCCCCGGTCATAGGCCTCCCCCAGGTTTTTGCCCTTGAAGTAGTGCCGCTTGATCAGGGTGCCGATGCCGGCGGGCAGGGCGTTCAGCCCGTACCAGAGGGCGGGCTGGTTCTTCCAGCGAAGGTAAGCGGCATTGCCCGCAGTCATCGTCTCTTTGAAGGCGTTGTGCCTTGAGCCCGTAACCGCCGACCCCGCATGGTAGACGATGGCCTTCGGGGCATAGCCGTTTTTGTAGCCGTAGATCTTCGCCCGGTACCCGATGTCCACGTCCTCCAGGTAGCAGTAGTGGCGCTCGTCGAACCAGCCGATCTCGTCAAAGACCGACATCCGGTAGATCGCCGCCCCGGCGCAGGCCGCAAAGATCTGCCCCGGCCGGTCGAACTTCTGCGCCGGCTGCCCCTTGCCCCGGGCAAAAGCCCAGCCCAGTGCGCTGTAGCAGTCTCCCGCGTCGTCGATGCAGGAGGGATCGGAGAGCATCAGCATCTTGGCCTGAACTGAGAACAGACGCCCGCTCTGGGAGATCGCCTGCACCAGCTCCTCCACGAAGGCGGGATCCACCTTCGTGTCATTGTTCAGAAGGATCGCATATTTGGTCTGCACAAGGTGCAGGCCGCAGTTCACCGCATGGCAGAAGCCCGTGTTGGCGCGGATTCTGTGCAGCAGGACCCTGGGAAATTCCTTCTCCACCAGGTCCGCCGAGCCGTCCGTCGAGTGGTTGTCCACCACGATCACCCGGGGGAGTGCTGTGCCGTCAAAGAGGGACGAAAGGCAGTCCCTGAGGTACTTTATCCCGTTGTAGTTGGGAATTACCACCGTCACCTTGTTTTGCAAATCCCGCTGTGCCATGTATTCCCCGCTTCCTGATCTTATGCTTCCCGCACTTCCTCCGGGTCAAACAGGACGAGATACCCCATCTCCCCCGCCGCGCGGCAGAACTCGATGCTGCGCTGGCGCAAATCCTCCTCGGGCCGCATCACGTGGGTATCGTAGTCTGCGTGAAACACGGTCCGGTACAGGGGCTGCAGCTCATCCCGGATTTCCATGCAGCGGGCGTCCACGCAGGGCACATCCTGCACGGTGTCCGCCCGGTGCATCGGGCCCGAATCGGTCTCCCGAAGGCCCAGAAAGTAGACATTTCCCTCGGCGTCCATGGGTCCCCCCACGATGCGCCTTGTCTTTTTGTCCACGACCTTTCCGCCGATGACGCCGATGTCATCCCGGGCCGTGAAGACATCCGGGTGATAGGTCACCCGGTAAAAACCCCGGTGCTTGGCGTGGGTCACCGTGGCATCGATGTGGCAGACCCGGAAGTGCTCCTTCAGAGCCCTGAGCCCCGCCTCATAGGCGTAGTCCTTGCTCTGCGGATTGCCCGCCGTGGAGCCGCTGTGGATGCGCCAGTGATAGAGGATCTTCGGGATGTGCCGGATGCCGGACCAGGGAGCCCGCAGCAGAAGGTCGTAGTCCTGCGCCCCGTCGTACTCACTGCGCAGCTTGAGCGCGAGAAACAGCTCCCGCTTCATCACCAGGAGGTGACAGACGTAGTTGTTGGCGAGGAAATAGTCCGGATTGAAGTCCGGCTTGATGTTGGGCTCAAAGAACTTCTTTCCCTGGGCGTCGCACTTGTCCTCATCACAGTAGACGATCTCCGCCCGGGTGCGGCGGATCTCCTCGGTGATCTCATACAGACAGTCCGGCGTCAGCAGGTCATCGTAGTCCAGAAGGGCCACATAGCTCCCCGCGGCAAAGGCCGCGGCGGCGTTGGTGTTGCCGGAGATGCCGAAGTTCTTCGGGAGCCGGTGGTAGGAGATCTTCTCTGAGTGAAAGGAGGCGGCAATCTCCTCCGCCTCCGGTCCCTGGCTCGCGTCCGCGATCACCAGTTCAAAGTTCTGGTAGGTCTGGGCAAGGACCGACTCCAGCATCGTGCGCAGAAGCGTTCCGTCCGGCTGCCAGCAGGGCACCAGAAAGGAGAGGAGCGGAAGGGGCGTTCCCGCCTCTTCCAGCTGCTCCCACGCCTTGCGCTGATTCTGCAAAGTCTCCAAGGCCGGTGCCTCGTAGGAATAGGAGGCACCGACCTTTTCATGGAGGCGCTCTCCTGCGGCGTAAAACGTCTGCCGCAGGCCGTTGCGCCCCGCGTAATGGATGGTTTTCGAGATATCTTCAAAGATCGACATAGACCCTCAGATCAGGGCTTTGACAGCCTCCGTGAGCTCATTGCACTTTGCCGCGGCGTCGTCCAGGTCCGTTCCCCGCACACCCATGTAAAACTTGATCTTGGGCTCTGTGCCGGAGGGCCTTGCGCAGCACCATGCGTCATCGTCCAGGGCAAAGTAGAGAACATTGGACTTGGGAAGTCCGGTGGGATGCTCCGCGCCGGTCGCAAGATCCTTCGCGATACCGGTCTCGTAGTCGCGGAACTCCTCCACCTTCCAGTGGGCAAAGGACTTCGGCGGGTTCTTCCG
>JBJEYC010000036.1:0-17125 GCA_051886435.1 Lachnospiraceae bacterium | reverse complement strand
CTGGGCGAAGTGGCAACGGCATAATAAGAGCGGCCAAACCTGGCAATTTTGCGTGAGGTTTGGCCGCTTTTTGCTACCTTTTTTGAAACTGCCGCCGGTACTGCCCCGGGGAGAGACCAAAGTGGGAGCGGAAGATCCGGATGAAGTAGGAGAGGTTGAAGAAGCCGCTCTTTTCCGCCACTGCGGACACCGGATCCCCGGATTCCTTCAGCAGGTAGGAAGCGTAGGAGAGCCGGTAGTCCGAGAGAAAGCGGATGAAGGTCTGGCCGGTCTCCTGGCGGAAAAAACGCATGAAGTGGGCGGGGCTGTACTCGGTGACCGCCGCCGCGTCCTCCACGGTGATGGGCTCCGCGAAGTGCTCCTTCACAAAGAGGATGACCTTCTTGAGGGAGTCCTCGTGCTGAGAGGCGGGGCGGCCGGTCTCGGGATAGCGGTTGGAGTAGAGGGCGTAGAGAAACTGGAACAGACTGCTTTTGACGAGAAGCGCGTACCCGGAGGTCCGCTCCATGCAGGCGTGGTCCGCCAGATCCAGTGCCTGGGCAGCCTGTTTGTGAAAGTCAGTTCCCGGCATGATGGGCCGCGGGAAGGTGAGGGTACCGTTCTCCAGCGCCCGGATCACGTGGGTGCGGCACCAGTCATTCTCGTCGGTGCTCTCGAGGATGGAGAGGGAGAAGATGATGTTCTCGTACTCCATCCGGACCCCCGGCGTTCCCTCAATGGCGTGGAGCTCTCCGGGAAGGATTGGGACAAGGCACCCCGCGGTGACGGGGAGTGCGGTCATGTTGACGGTGACCGTGCCAGAGCCCTTCTTGACGTAGATGATCTCCATCTGCTCGTGCCAGTGCAGATCCACCCGCAGAAAGTCCTGGGGAATGGTGCACAGGTAGGTGTTATAGGAGAATCCGGGCTGGTCGTGCAGCTTGGTTTCGTGGTACTGGGTATAGGATTCGAGCTCCATGAGCATCCTTTCTTTGTAAGCAGTGTTTGGGCAAGATGACGAAGGCGGGAGCGCCTGTTTGTGCAAGTCCGACAGGAAACCGCCGGGAGATGCTAGGATAGTGCAATTTCATGCGGATTTACTGCAAGAAAACCGCGGGATAATGCTAGTATAATGCGACTCAGAAACAATGAAAAGAGCAGCTGCGGATCCGGGGAGGTCCGCGGACAGTAACCGGTAACAGGCAATCAAACGGAGGTAATGTTTTATGGCAAAGAAGATCGCAGATTACACCGGCAAGCCGCTGGAGGCGTGCACGGATCTGGAGCTGTTCAACGCAGTCCTCAACCTGACCGCAGACGCAGCCAGAGAGAACGGCTACAACGAGGGAAAGAAGAAGCTCTACTACATCTCGGCAGAGTTCCTGATCGGCAAGCTCCTCTCCAACAACCTGATCAACCTTGGACTGTATGAGCAGGTGAAGCAGGAGCTGGCAGAGGCCGGCAAGGACATCACCACCCTGGAGGAGTTCGAGAATGAGCCCTCTCTGGGAAACGGCGGTCTGGGAAGACTTGCTGCATGTTTCATCGACTCCCTGGCAACGCTTGGTCTGCCTGCAGACGGCGTGGGCATTGCCTACCACTGCGGCCTGTTCAAGCAGTCCTTTGACGCCTGCCGCCAGTACGAGACTCCGGACTACTGGCTCAAGTGGGGCAAGGAGAGCTGGATGAGAAAGACCGGAAAGCACTACACGGTCGAGTTCGGCGGACTTACCCTGACCTCTACCATGTATGAGATCGATGTCACTGGCTACGGCTCCAAGTCCGGAAGACTCCGCCTCTTCGACGTGGACACCGTCGATGAGCGCCTGATCAAGGACCGCATCAGCTTCGACAAGACCCAGATCGCGAAGAACCTGACCCTGTTCCTGTACCCCGATGACAGCGACGACGCGGGCCGGATCCTGCGTGTGTACCAGGAGTACTTCATGGTCAGCAATGCAGCACAGCTGATCCTCGAGGAGGCTAAGGCCAAGGGCTCCAACCTCCACGATCTGGCTGACTATGCTGCCATCCAGATCAACGACACCCATCCGACCATGGTCATCCCGGAGCTGATCCGCCGGCTGACCGCAGAGGGCATCGAGAAGGAAGAGGCCTATCAGATCGTGACGGATGTCTGCGGCTATACCAACCACACCATCCTCGCCGAGGCTCTGGAGACCTGGCCCAGGAGCTTCCTGGAGAAGGCGGTTCCCCAGCTTGTCCCTGTCATCGAGGATCTGAACGCCTACATCGCCGCGAAGTACGATGAGCCGTTTGTCCAGATCATCGACAAGGACGGCCGTGTGCACATGGCAAACATCGACATCCACTTCAGCCACAGCGTCAACGGCGTGGCAAAGCTGCACACCGAGATCTTAAAGAACACCGAGCTGGCACCGTTCTACAAGATCTACCCGGAGAAGTTCAACAACAAGACCAACGGCATCACCTTCCGCCGCTGGGTCCGGATGTGCAACCCGGAGCTCTCCGCGCTCATCAGCAGCAAGATCGGCGAGGGCTGGATCAAGGATGCCGACGAGCTCGAGAAGTTCCTTGCCTACAAGGATGACAGCGAGGTGCTCGCAAAGGTCCGCGAGGTCAAGGAGACCAAGAAGAAGCAGTTCGCCGCATGGCTCAAGGACTACCAGGGCGTGGAGGTCAATCCGGACTCCGTCTTCGACGTCCAGTCCAAGAGACTGCATGAGTACAAGAGACAGCAGATGAACCTGCTGTGGGCGATCGATGAGTACCTGCAGATCAAGGAGGGCAAGAAGCCCGCAAGGCCGATCACGCTCTTCTTCGGCGCCAAGGCTGCTCCCGCCTACATCATCGCCAAGGACATCATCTCCGCGATCCTTGCTTTCTCCAAGGTGGTGGACGCGGATCCGCAGGTCAGCCCTTACCTGAAGGTGGTGATGCTCGAGAACTACAACGTCTCCGTCGCAGAGAAGCTGATCCCGGCCGCGAACATCTCCGAGCAGATCTCCCTGGCCTCCAAGGAGGCCTCCGGCACCTCCAACATGAAGTTCATGCTCAACGGTGCCATCACCCTCGGCACTATGGACGGCGCCAACGTGGAGATCGCGGATCTGGTCGGTGCGGACAACATCTACACCTTCGGCGAGAGCTCTGACACCGTCATCGCCCGCTATAAGAGAGCAGACTATGTCTCAAAGGATTGGTACGACAAGGATCCCATCCTGCGCCGCGCCGTGGACTTTCTGACCGGACCCGAGATGCGGGCTGCCGGCAATGCCGAGAACCTGGAGCGTCTCTCCCACGAGCTTCTCTCCAAGGACTGGTTCATGACCTTCCCGGATTTCGAGGACTATCGCAAGACGAAGGCACAGGTCCTTGCAGATTACGAGGATCAGGATTCCTGGACGAAGAAGGCACTGGTCAACATCGCAAAGGCCGGCTACTTCTCCTCCGACCGCACCATCGCACAGTACAACAAGGAGATCTGGCATCTGAACTGATTGCCTGATTCCCAGTCGATATCAGTACCAGACAGCCATGCACCGGCCGACCTCCGCGGGCATGGCTGTCTTTTTGCACACTTCGGAAGATCTGTTTGAAATCAGCCCGGGGCGGAGTATAATCAGGCCAAGTGCACAATGGGGTGCAGCACAGGGAATACTGTGCTGTGCCCTTTTTGATTACCCAAATGCAGGAGGAAGCCATGGCGGAAGAAACCGTGCGGATCTGTCCGGAGGGAGACCGGGCACTGCTTGTGGATTTTGGAAACGTCATCGATGAAAAGACCAACCGGAAGGTGGAGCGCCTTGCGGGACTGCTGAAGGAACGAACATTTTCCGGCATACGGGAACTGATGCCCGCATTCTCCTCGCTCCTTGTCCTCTATCATCCGGAGGTGACAACATACCGGACGCTGAAAGAACAGGTGGAGACGCTTCTTCCGAAGCTTTCGCAGGATGCGAAAGAGGGACCAAAGAGCCGCCGGATTCACCACATCCCCTGCTGCTATGGCGGGGCGTTCGGAGAGGATCTTCCGTCGATGGAGGAGCTCACGGGCCTTACTGCAAAGGAGATCATCCAAATCCACACGAAGGATGCCTATCGGATCTATATGCTGGGCTTTCTGCCTGGCTTTGTGTATCTGGGCGGTCTGGATTCCAGAATCCAGGCGCCGCGGCTTGCAACGCCAAGGACCAAAATCCCTGCTGGTTCGGTGGGTATCGGCGGTGCCCAGACCGGGGTGTACCCGATCGCCTCCCCTGGAGGCTGGCGGCTTATCGGCAGGACGCCGGTGCGCCTGTATGATCCGGACCGGGCGGAGCCAATCCTCTGCCGGGCAGGTGAGTACCTGCGCTTTGAGCCGGTGACAGAGGAGGAGTATCACGCGATTGCAAAAGATGTGGAGCAGGGCACATATCAGGAGGAGGTGACCGAGCAATGAACAAGTCCATCCGGATCGAAGTGATCTCCCCTGGGGTGCTGACCACGGTACAGGATGCCGGGCGCTTCGGATATCTTGCGGACGGCATCACGGAGTCCGGCGCCATGGACCAGGAGGCCTACCGCTTTGCCAATGCCCTGGTGGGAAACCGGGACGGGGAGGCAGAGCTTGAGTGCACGATGCAGGGGCCTGTCCTTCGCTTTACGGGACCTGCCACTGCGGCCCTTGCAGGCGCTGATATGGACGCCAGGCTTGACGGAAGACCGGTAAAAACCGGAGGGGCCTTTTCGGTGGAAGGCGGACAGGTGCTGGAGCTGCACATGGCAGCAAAGGGCCTTCGCACGTACCTTGCTGTCGCGGGAGGCATTGCGGTGCCAAAGGTTCTTGGCAGCCGCTCCACCAACTTAAAGTGCAGGATGGGCGGCTTCTCCGGCAGGGCACTTCTTGCGGGGGACGCGCTCCCCGTAGGGGAGGCGGAAGAAAAATCCCACGGACTCGTCCGGCCCTATCATCCCGTATTCTCCGATCGCCTCGTGATCCACTGCATCCCGGGTCCCCAGGAGGAGGCCTTTTCCGAGGCGGGAATTGAGACCTTCTATGGCAGCACCTACACGGTGACGCCCGAGAGCGACCGCATGGGCATGCGGCTTGCGGGCCCGGTGATTGAGACCCTGCACGGCTCCGACATCATCTCGGACGGCATCGTCTTCGGCTCAGTTCAGGTGCCGAAGTCCGGCCTTCCGATCCTGCTTCTTGCGGACCACCAGACGGCTGGCGGCTATGCCAAGATCGCGACGGTAATCTCGAAGGATCTGCCGCTTCTTGCCCAGGCAGTGCCCGGAACGAAGCTCACCTTTGAACGGGTCAGCGTAGAAGAGATTCAGGAGACCCCAGGGACCCAAAAAGCGGCCGCAAAACAGGACCGTAAAGCGAAGAAACCGGAAGCTCTGCCGCGTCCGCTCCACAGACTTCGTGGCTGGCAGAGGTTTCGGACGTTCCGGGAAAGGAGAGAAAAATGGTGACAGGCAGTGAAAATCCCTATGCAGACGCAGAGCCCAAAAAGGTGCGGGCGCTCATCCGGGAGGGGAAGATAACCTCCCAGACCTCTGGTATGTGCGAGGGCTATGCCCAGGCAAACCTGGTGGTGCTCCCCCGGGAGCTTGCCTATGACTTTCTTTTGTTTGCGCAGCGCAATCCCCGCCCCTGCCCGCTTCTGGAGGTCTCGGATACCGGTTCGCGTACGCTGCACCAGATCGCGGAGGGCGTGGACATCGCAACGGACATTCCGAAGTACCGGGTCTATGAGAATGGCGTTATGACTGGTGAGTACACACAGGTCGCGGACTTCTGGCGGGAGGATCTCGTGAGCTTTCTCATCGGCTGCAGCTTTTCCTTTGAAGGAGACCTTTTGGCGGCGGATATCCCGGTGCGGCAGATTGAGGAGGGTAAGAACGTCCCCATGTACAACACCAACATCCCCTGCGCGCCGGCGGGGGTGTTCCACGGAAATATGGTGGTCTCCATGCGGCCGATCCCGGAGGCGCTGGTGCCGAAGGCGGTCCTGGTTACCGGACAGATGCCAAAGGTCCACGGCGCGCCGATCCACATCGGGAACCCGGAGGGCATCGGCATTCGGGATCTTTACCACCCGGACTACGGCGACATGGTCACGATCCGGGAGGGAGAGGTGCCGGTGTTCTGGCCCTGCGGCGTGACGCCCCAGAACGTCATCATGCAGTCCCGTCCGTCGTTCTGCATCACCCACGCACCGGGACACATGCTGATCACGGATGTCAAAAACGTCAATCTCAAATATTAGGAGGCAATTCATGGCATACGAAGTGGATCTCAACGCTGATCTCGGGGAGAGCTTCGGCGCATATCGGATCGGAATGGATGAGGAGGTCCTGCCCTTTATCTCCTCGGCAAACGTGGCCTGCGGCTTTCATGCCTCGGACCCTGTGGTGATGGAACGCACCGTTGCCCTCTGCCAGAAAAACGGCACCGCCATCGGCGCCCATCCGGGGTATCCGGATCTCGTGGGCTTTGGCAGGCGGAAGATGGCGGTCTCCCCTGCGGAGCTGAAGGCAATGGTGATCTATCAGATTGGCGCCCTGTCTGCCTTCTGCAAGGCGGCAGGCGTTCCGCTGCAGCATGTCAAGCCCCACGGCGCCATGTACAACATGGCCGCAAAGGATATCACACTGGCCCGGGCGATCTGTGAGGGCATCCAGTCGGTGGATGATGGGCTGATTCTGCTTGGCCTTTCCGGCTCCAAACTCCTCGAAGCCGCCCGCGAGATCGGGCTTCCCTGCCGGAGTGAGGTCTTTGCGGACCGCGGCTATCAGGAGGACGGCTCCCTGGTTCCCAGAACCCAGGAGGGCGCGATGATCACCGATGAGGACGAGGCTGCGGCCCGCGTCGTACAGATGGTGACGAAGGGGACCGTTGTGGCGGTCACCGGAGCGGAGATTCCGGTGGAGGCGGATTCCATCTGCCTGCACGGGGACAGCAAAAAGGCAGTGCTCTTTGCGCAGAAGATCCACGGCGCCCTGCAGGATGCAGGGATCCGGATCCGGCCGATGGGCAGCCAGTGAGAGGGGGAGACACATATGAGCGAGAAGATCGAGGACATCATTCTGCGGCACAGCGGAAGGGGCATGGACACCCTGCGCGGATACCTGGCGCCGGACTATGCAAAGCAGGCGGCACAGGAGATCCTCTCCTGGAAGCGGGGCACGGTTCTCTTAACGACGGGCTTTTATGTTGCCGGTTACGCGGAGACAGACGGCCCCGTCGGCACCCTGGTGCTGGCAAAGGCCCTGGACGCTTTGGGCTTTGCCCCCGTCATCGCGACAGATGCCTACTGCAGGGGCTTTTTTGAGCCGGAGGGAATCCCTGTTGTGTACATGGAGATCACCGACGATACTGCGGCACAGGAGCAGCAGGCGGACGAGATCCTGGATGGGAAAAAGCCCGTCGGTATGATCTCGGTGGAGCGCTGCGGCATCAATACAAGGCAGGACTTTGAAAACATGCGCGGCATCTCCATCAAAGAGCACACCGCGCGGACGGATCTTCTGTTTCTCAAGGCCCCGGAGCGCCACATCCCTACGATCGGCGTCGGAGACGGCGGCAATGAGATCGGTATGGGCAATCTCCAGGAGATCATCCGGGACAAGCTCTCCCTGGTTCCCTGCGCAGTGTCCTGCGATCATCTGGTCATCGCCTCCGTGTCCAACTGGGGCGCCTACGGAATCACCGCATGGCTGGCCCGCCTGACCGGGACCCCCCTGTTCCCCGCCTACAAAGAGGTGAACGACTTCATTGAAAAGACGGTGGGGATCGGATCGGTGGATGGCGTCACGCACGAGCGTGTTCCCCACGTGGACGGCTTCTCGCAGGATGTGGAGCGGGAGATCGTCGAGGCCCTTCTGGAGGCGTCAAAAGGGAATTAACCCTTTTGGTCAATGAAGGGCGGAAAAGGCCAAATCAGGCTTTTTTTTGGACATATGTGATGGTAGAATACGAACAGGATTGGGTTCCTGTTCGTATTTTTATGTTTGGGAAAGGATCAGATATGTTCAGCAGAACGGCAGCAGAAGACAGCAGAGTGGTGATCCGCCTTGACTTTACCCTGGTGATACCCGGGGGCATGTCCTATTCGACAGACCCCGAGGAGATCGGGCCGGAAAAGGTGCTGGAATTTACCGACGGGAGTACGGTGTTCTCCCTGGATGCGCCGGTGCCGACGGGGCTGCCTGCTTCCTACAAGGATCCGGTGACCCGGGGCGTTCTGCGAAATCATGTGGCCGGACGGATCCGGCAGATTTATGGCAGAGAGGTGGCCCAGGTGGTTCTGGTGGAGGAGCCGCGGCTTCTCGTCCTCTCGGCAGACAAATCAGATGCATCCGGTGCGGTGCACTTCTTCCTCGCCGGCGACCAGGGACTCTACCACGGAACCCTGACGCTGCCCAAGGGCAAAATCAAAGAAAAAGACCGGCTGGATGCGGTGAAGAATCTCTTCGCCACCATCGGGGAGTACACCGCGTCTCCGGATGAGCAGGCAAGGGCGATTGCCATGGCAAAACAGCGCCAGCAGGAGGAGAGCGCAAAGAAAGAGAGCACTCCTGTCTCTGCACCGAAGGAAGAAGCGCCGCGCGCTGCTGCAGCTCCTGCTCCGGAAAAGAAGCAGGAAACCAGTGAGCCGGAAAAGGAAGAAAAGACAGAGAATCCGGCGGAGCATCCTGTCCCTGTCTCTGCTCCGGCACCTGCAGCACCAAAGGAAGAGGAAGAAGAGGAAGAAAAGCAGGAGACGCCGAATGAGACGTCTTCCAAAGAGGAGGAGCACTGTGATACGCCCCTGACGCCCGAGGAGCTGCGGATCCGCACGCTCGAGCAGCAGAGGCAGAAGAAGCTTGCGCAGCTGCGGGCAAAGTACGTCGGAAATCCGGCGGTGGAGTCCCAGATCGACAACTACATCGCCCGCTGCGAGCGCACGGCGGATCAGGTGGTCCGGGAATTTACCGACTACCTCGCTTCCGTCCAGAAGTACGCCGCCAACACCAGTTTTACCGGGACGGACGATCCCAACTATCAGGCGATGCTCTCGGACATTCAGGAGGCCGCGGATTCCCTGGGAAGCCAGATGGATCAGGTCACGGTCAGCGCGGACGAGAACGCCACGAGGGCCCGGGATGCTGGCGTTCGGGAGCCCTACGTGGAGCGGCTCGTCCGGCTGATGGAGCGGCTCGACAAGAAGTACGAGGCCTTCACGGTCCGCATGGGCGGCGGAAGCGTTTTGGACGAGATCACCTACCATCGGCCGGAGGAGATCAACGTGGTCTTCAGGAAGTGGAGCGATGTCCGCTACACCCTGCCTTCCTTCCTGGAGGCTTCGCAGGGCGAGATCGAGGAGCGGGAGAAGGAGGCCATCCAGAAGCGGATTGCCGCTGCCCGGGACGCGATCCCCGCGCTGGAGGAGAAACTTGCCGAAAAAGAGCAGGAGGCGGATGCCTTCGAGCAGAGCATTCCGGAGCGCGAGGCGGAGTATGACGCCTCCCTGCGCTCTGTCGGGGATAGGATGCAGGCTCTGGAGGAGCAGAAGGCACAGAAGCTCGCCGGATACCAGGAGAAGCTCGCAGGTCTTGAGCAGGATCTTACCAGTAAGGAAGGCGAGGAGGCGCGCCTGCAGGAGCACCTGGAGAAGACCCTCTCCATCAACATGGGCCGCAAGCGGGAGCTTCAGACCAAGCTGACCAACATCCGGAACGATCTGGAGGAGGAGCGCGGCAGAATCGCGGAGCTCAAGGAGCAGCGGGCGCAGCTTGGCACTGCCGAGGAGACAGAACAGGCAGAACTCGAGCGCCAGAAGGCACAGCTGGAGGAGGGGAAGCAGAGTCTGGCGGGAGATGCCGCTTCGCTGCGGCAGGAGGCCCAGGCGCTTCGGGATGAGATTGCAGACACCCGCCGGTCGGTGGAAGAAGGGGAGGAGGAATTCCGGCACGTCCATGAGAATTACCTCCTTGGCAAGTATGACCGGCAGCCGGAGTAAGGGGAAAGGAGGCAGGCATGACGAAAAAAGACATCTCGGTGACCGAATTTACCTGTGAGCGGGAGGGTCTGGTGATTCAGGGAAAAAAGTACCGGAACACCGATCGGGTGAACCAGCCGGCCATCATTCTCTGCCATGGCTTTCTGGCGGATCAGACGACGCTCGAGTATGAGGCCATGCAGTACGCGATCTGGGGGTTTGCAGCGTTCACCTTTGATTTCTGCGGGGGCGGTCTGCACACCACCAGCGAAGGAGACACGCGGGACATGTCAGTGCTCTCCGAGGTGGAAGATCTGAAAGCGGTCTTTGCCTACGTGAAGGCGCAGGAGTACGTGCGGCAGGATGACATTACGCTGTCAGGTCACAGCCAGGGCGGTCTGGTGGCAGCCATGTGTGCGGCAGAGCTGAAGGAGAAGGTGACAAGGCTCATTCTGTTCTACCCCGCATTCTGCATCCCGGATGATGCGAGAAAGGGCAGGATGCAGAAAGCATCCTTTGATCCGAAACAGGTTCCGGAGGAGTTCTCCTGCGGCAGGATGAAGCTGGGGGCGGTATATGCCGTGACCGCGATGCAGCTTGATCCATGGAAGGAGATCACGCCCTATGCGGGACCGGTGCTGATCCTCCACGGGGACAGCGACCAGGTGGTCAGCCCCGCCTACGCGAGGCGGGCGGTCTTTGAGTACAACCGCGGGCACAAAGAGCACGCAGAGCTCTGCATCTTAAGCGGCGCCGGCCACGGCTTCTACAGCCGTGAGCAGCGGGCGGCGTCGATGGAGATCTGCCGCAACTTTCTCCACGGCAGGCGCTGCGTTTTAACGTTCCGCACACGGCGTCTCTCCCAGGAGATGGTGCCGGACGGACTTGCTTACCGGTGCCTTCGCTATCCCCTTGAGGGAGATGCAGTGGGTCCGAATTTCCGCGGCATCCTGGACGGCGGCGAGGAGCGCCAGGACTGGAACATCCTCCAGCTTCTGCACCGTGGTTTCCGCTTCCAGGCGAACGGCATCGACAGTGAGGGAAAGAGTGCCACCATCGGGGTGGACATCGCCTCCAACGACCTGGGAAAGCTCCCGGCGCATCTGACCACCGACAGCAGCGCGCTTGCCCCTCTCGAGAGCGCAAAGTGCTACGCTGCCCTGGAATATCATCCCGAGGGCTTTATTATCCGCATCTTTGCGCAGATCTGACGGCGCGGCAGGGACGGCACGCCCCTGCCTTTTTGCTGTCCGAAAATTTCAGAGAACTTTCACAGGACAGGAACGCCCCTTCTGTCTCAGATGTGATACACTGTGCCATACCTTGCGAGTCGGGCCGGGGGAGTGTCATCATCCCGAAGACCCGCAGAGAAAGGAAGAAACGTGCAGGGCAATTATTCCAGAGAGTCTGTCTACGGCCGGGAGCAGAACCGCCGGCCGGGCAGGGTAAAAAAGAAGAGAAAGCGCTCCCGGATGTCCCAGACGGCGCGGATTACCATTCTGGTGATCATTCTCGGCATCCTGTCGGTGCTGATCTCAGGCGTGGCTGGGGCCTACCGGAGCATCATCGACGACGCACCGGATATCTCCAGCATTTCCATGACCGGAAAGGGATACGCAACCTTTGTCTATGACGACAACGGGGAGCAGATCGCGCGGCTCGTTTCCTCGGACTCGAACCGGATTCTGGTCACCTCGGACATGATTCCGACGGACCTGAAACACGCATTCGTGGCGATCGAGGACGAGCGCTTCTACAAGCACAACGGCGTGGACATCCAGGGAATCCTGCGTGCCATTGTCAGGGGTATCACCACCGGCAGCTTTGATGAGGGCGCCTCGACGATCACCCAGCAGCTGATCAAGAACAGCGCCTTCGAGAACTGGACCAATGAGACCTTCGCCCAGAGCGTGCGCCGCAAGATTCAGGAGCAGTACCTGGCGGTGCAGCTTGAAAAGGAGCTGACCAAGGATGAGATCCTGACCGACTACCTGAACATCATCAATCTGGGCAACAACTGCCTGGGCGTGCAGTCGGCCTCCCTCCGCTATTTCGGGAAGAGCTGCTCGCAGCTGACCCTCTCGGAGGACGCGGTCCTGGCCGCCATCACCCAGAATCCGACGAGGTACGACCCGATCACCAATCCGGACAACAACCGGGAACGCCAGCAGGAAGTGCTCAAAAAGATGCTGGAGCAGGGCTACATCACCCAGGATCAGTACGACGAGGCAATCGCGGACAACCCCTATGAGCGGATCCAGCTGACCCAGAGCGAGAGCTCCGACGATACCGAGGTAAACTCCTACTTCGTGGATGCCCTGACGGATCAGGTCCTCACCGACCTCCAGAACGTGGGCTATACCGAGACGCAGGCTTATCAGATGCTCTATTCCGGCGGTCTGCAGATCTATTCCACTCAGAACACGGCAATCCAGGAGATCGTTGACGATGAAGTCAACAACGAGGACAACTATCCCGGCGGCACCACCTGGTACCTGGACTACCGGCTCTCGGTGGAGGACGCGGACGGGACGGTGCACAACTACGATTCCTCGGACATGGCCTCCTGGCGGCAGGAACAGGGCCTTGGCACCAGCATGCTGTTCTATGACACCGATTCGGCCAATACCGCGGCGGCCAATTACAAGGCGGCGATGACGTCTGACGGGCAGACGGTGCTGGGAGAGACCATCGATATCTCCCCCGAACCCCAGATCTCCCTGACCCTGGAGGATCAGAGAACCGGATACGTGGTGGCGATCGCCGGCGGCAGGGGAGACAAGACGGCTTCCCGCACTCTGAACCGGGCGACCCAGTCCCTGCGACAGCCCGGCTCCACCTTTAAGATCGTCTCCACCTATGCTCCGGCCCTGGATGCCGCGGGCAAGACTCTGGCCACTACCTACGTCGATGAGCCCTATACCTACTCCGACGGCACCCCGGTCCGCAACTGGTACGGGGAGGCCTACCGTGGTACCACCACGATTCGGACCGCAATCCGGGACTCCATGAACATCATTGCGGTCAAGTGTCTGACAGATATCACCCCGGAACTGGGCTACGCGTACCTTTTGAACTTCGGTTTCACCACTCTGGTGGACAACGAGGAGATCAACGGGAGCATCTACTCCGATGTGCGGCAGACCCTGGCACTGGGCGGTGTCACCAACGGTGTGAAAAACATTGAGCTGAATGCGGCCTATGCGACGATTGCCAACGGCGGCGTCTACATGGAGCCGAAGTTCTACACGAAGATCACCGACCACGATGGAAACGTGATCCTGGACAACACAAACCAGAAGACGCGCACGGTCCTCAAGGACTCCACGGCTTATCTTCTGACCTCGGCAATGGAGGACGTGGTGACCAGCGGTACCGGCACCATGTGCCAGATTTCCGAGACACCGGTCGCCGGCAAGACCGGCACCACCTCTGACGAGAATGATGTCTGGTTTGCAGGTTTCTCCAACTACTACACCTGCACCACTTGGGCGGGGTATGACGAGAACACGAACCTCTCCGGTTCGGAGGCCAACATCGCCAAGATCATCTGGCAGGCGGTGATGGAACGGGTTCATGAAAACCTGGACTATTCGGATTTCACCCAGCCATCCGACGTGGAGCAGGCGACGATCTGCACGGTCTCCGGAAAACTGGCGGTCGCGGGGCTGTGTGACAGCACCTCGATCACAGAGTACTTTGCTTCGGACACCGTTCCCACGGAGTCCTGCAGCGCGGCCTACCACCAGAGCAGCGAACAGGAGGAAGCTCAGGAGAGCACGGACACCCAGGACAGCACATCCTCCGCGGAGCAGCAGGCCCTGGATGAGGCCAACCAGAACGAGCAGACGGCGGCGCAGATTTTGAGCGATGCGCAGGCGGCGCTGGACGCCGCCAATGCCACCGGCGATGCCAATCAGATCGCAAACGCCCAGGCCGTGGTGGACACGGCAACCAACAACTACAACACGGCAGTGGCCCAGGTGCAGCAGGCGCAGGCGGCGCTGGACGCCGCGAATGCAGCAGCTGCTGCCAGTACGGATTCGGGCACTGACACCGGCGTCACGGTGGAGGACAATACGGGACAATGATATGGAGAAGCACGGCAGCGGCCACAGAAGCGGCGCGCGCCGTGCTTTGTTGTCAGCCAAGATTGATAAAACTTTGACAAATATGAGGCGGATTTTCGTCCATTGTCACCTTGCACAGTCCTGAGATTTGGGATTTAATAGTTCTGCAAGGATATTTTATAAAAGTCGTTTCAATATAGGAGGGAACCATGAGCGATACCACCGCAACCATCCCGGAGAAGGGGCCCATCACCGATGAGCTGCTGACCAGGATGAACCAGTACTGGAGAGCGGCAAACTACCTGTCTGCCTGCCAGCTGTACCTGCTGAAGAACCCGCTTCTGCGGGAGCCTCTGACAATGGACATGGTCAAGAAGAAGATTGTCGGACACTGGGGGACAGTGCCCGGTCAGAACTTCGTCTTTGTCCACTGCAACCGTGTGATCAAGCGTTATGACCTGGACATGATCCTGCTTTCCGGTCCCGGACATGGCGGAAACTTCTTCATCGCCAATGACTATCTGGACGGCTCCTATACCGATGTTTATCCGAACATCACACAGGACGAGGCAGGTCTGCAGAAGCTGTTCAAGCAGTTCTCCTTCCCCGGCGGCGTTCCCTCACATTGTGCGCCGGAGACCCCCGGTTCCATCCACGAGGGCGGCGAGCTTGGCTACTCCATTGCCCACGGCTTCGGTGCGGTGTTTGACAACCCGGATCTGATTGCCACCGTGATCGTCGGCGACGGCGAGGCGGAGACAGGCCCTCTGGCCACCAGCTGGCAGAGCAACAAGTTCCTGAACCCCGTCCACGACGGCGCGGTTCTGCCGATCCTGAACCTGAACGGCTACAAGATCGCCAATCCCACAGTCTTTGGACGACTCTCCCATGAGGAGCTGGTGAACTTCTTCCACGGATGTGGCTGGGAGCCCTACTTCGTCGAGGGAGATGACCCGATGACGATGCACCGCAAGATGGCAGAGACCATGGACACGGTGATTGAGAGAATCAAAGGCATCCAGGAGCACGCGAGAACCACCGGTGACACCACAAGACCCGTGTGGCCGATGATCGTTCTGCGCACCCCCAAGGGATGGACCGGCCCGAAGGTTGTCGACGGCAACCGCATCGAGGGCAACTTCCTGGCTCACCAGGTGCCCGTGATGATGGACAAGCCGGAGCACCTGCAGATTCTCTCCGACTGGCTGCACAGCTACCATCCGGAGGAGCTCTTCGATGAGAACGGCACGCTTCGGAAGGAGATCCGGGATCTGGCTCCGAAGGGGGATCATAGGATCGGTGCCAACCCGCACGCCAACGGCGGCAAGCTCCTGCGCGATCTGGTGCTGCCTGACTTCCGCGATTACGCAGTGGAAGTCAAGAAGCACGGCGAGAAGGACGGACAGGACACCACAGAGCTGGGCAAGTTCGTGCGCGATATCTTCAAGCTCAATGAGAAGAGCCGGAACTTCCGCATCTTCTCCCCGGATGAGAACAACTCCAACCGCTTCAACGCGGTCTTCCAGGAGACGAACCGCGACTGGAACGCGATGCGCACCCCCGAGGATGACCACCTGGATCCCGACGGAAGAGTGATGGACTCCATGCTCTCCGAGCACATGTGCGAGGGCTGGCTGGAGGGCTACCTGCTCACCGGCCGTCATGGCTTCTTTGACACCTATGAGGCCTTCTCCCGCATCATCGACTCCATGGCTGCACAGCACGCAAAGTGGCTCAAGGTCTGCAACCAGCTGCCCTGGAGAGAGAAGATCGCTTCCCTGAACCTGATCATGTGCTCCACGGTCTGGCAGCAGGACCACAACGGCTTCACCCACCAGGATCCGGGCTTCATGGACCACATCGCAAACAAGAAGGCAGACGTGGTGCGCCTGTATCTGCCTCCGGATACCAATACGCTCCTGTCCACCTTTGATCACTGCATCCGCAGCCGCAACTACGTGAACGTGATCATCGCCTCCAAGCACGAGCGGCCCCAGTGGCTGTCCATGGACGAGGCGGTCCGCCATTGCACCCAGGGCATTGGCATCTGGGAGTGGGCGTCCAATGACCAGGGTCAGGAACCGGATATCGTCTTTGCCTGCGCCGGTGAGACCCCGACGCTCGAGGCTCTGGCAGCAGTCGACATCCTCAACCGGGAGCTCCCGGAGGTGAAGATCCGCTTCATCAACGTGGTCGACCTGTTCAAGCTGCAGCCCTCCACCGAGCACCCGCACGGCCTGACCGATGCGGAGTACGACATGCTGTTCACGAAGGACAAGCCGGTGATCTTCAACTTCCACGGCTATCCGACGCTGATTCATGAGCTCACCTACCGCCGTCACAACAACCGCCTGATGCATGTGCGCGGCTACAAGGAGGAGGGCACCATCACGACGCCTTTCGATGTCCGCGTGCAGAACGACATCGACCGCTTCCACCTGGTTCAGGATGCGTTAAAGCTCCTGCCCGGCCTTGGAAACCGTGGCGCCTACCTGTATCAGAAGATGAGTGACCGCCTGGTGGAGCACAAGCAGTACATCCACGAGTACGGCCAGGATCTTCCGGAGATCCGCGACTGGAGATGGGAGCGGAACTGAGCCGCTGACATCACAAAACGGTAAGAAATAAAGGGCTGTCCCTCTGGCACACCGCGTGCCGGGGGACAGCCCTTTTGCACATTCCAGGAAAAAAGGCCCTCCGGGTTTCCCGGAAGTGCCTGTCCAATGGGAGCCTTTGCTGCGATCAGTAGGTGTAGTTTCGCTGGAGCGTGACCACGCCGTCATTGGTGTACACCGCCTTCACGAGCCGGTTGTTCCTGTAAGTGTAGCAGCTGCTGGCCTGCCTTGTTGAAGGTGTAGGAAATAGAGGCGTGGGTGAGGGTGCCGTCGGTATCTGCGTTGGCCTCTGCGATGACATATCCGGCATCATCATATCGGAAAGGCAATCGGAATTATGCAAAAAAGGCGGGCAAATGCACCGGTATTCGGTGACATTTGCCCGCTTTCTGCTAAGCTGTTGTCTCGCCCTTTGCGGGGGCGGGATCTGTTGTGTCCTTTTCGGCCGCCCGTTTCACGGCCACTGCGCACCAGGCAGTGATCTCGATGCCGTCCAGGTACCTGT
>JBJEYC010000035.1:0-3453 GCA_051886435.1 Lachnospiraceae bacterium | reverse complement strand
ACGAGTCCCCCTTCAAGGAGAACGCGAAGATCATGCGCTTTTTCATCGGCGACGTCCGTGACGAGGCAAGACTCGAGCGCGCGATGGAGGGTGTGGACTACTGCATTCACGCAGCAGCGCTCAAGCAGGTACCGGCCTGTGAGTACAACCCGGCAGAGGCCATCAAGACCAACGTTCACGGTGCGATGAACGTCATTGATGCCGCACTTAACACCGGGGTACACAAGGTAGTTGCACTCTCCACCGATAAGGCGGTGAATCCGGTCAACCTCTACGGCGGCACGAAGCTGGTCTCCGACAAGCTCTTCATCGCGGCCAATGCCTACGCTGGCAGCAAGGACATCTCCTTCTCCATCGTCCGCTATGGAAACGTGGCTGGCTCCCGTGGATCGGTCATTCCGTTCTTCCGCAAACTCATTGCCCAGGGTGAGACCACCCTTCCCATCACCGACTATCGGATGACCCGTTTCTGGATCTCTCTGGAGCAGGGCGTGGAACTGGTGATCAAGGCTCTGGCCGAGGCAAACGGCGGCGAGACCTTCATCTCGAAGATTCCTTCCTTCTATGTGAAGGACCTGGCCGAGGCACTGCTTCCGGGCTGCAAGACCGTGGAGACCGGCATCCGTCCCGGCGAGAAGCTCCATGAGATCATGATCACCCCGGAGGACTCCGGCAATACCTACGAGTACGAGAAGAACTTCATCGTCTATCCCCAGATCGTTTACAACTCCCGTCAGGTTCCGAACCTGTCCGGGAAGAAGGTGGAGGAGGGCTTCTCCTACTCCTCTGGCACCAATCGGGAGTGGCTCTCGGTGGACCAGATCCGGGAACTCCTCGCCGGTGTAGAGGAGGACTGAGATCATGAAAGAACTCCCGGCATTTGCCGGCGGCACGCCGGTGCGGGATAAAAAACTTTATTACTCCCACCAGTACATCGATGACGCGGACATCCGCGCTGTGGAAGAAGTGCTCCGGAGCGACTACCTGACCACGGGCCCGCACATCTCGGAATGTGAGGAGAAGCTCTGCCAGGTGACCGGCGCAAAGCACGCGGTTCTGTGCGTCAACGACACGGCAGCCCTTCATATGGCGGTGATGGCGATCGGACTCGGTCCCGGAGATGAACTCATCACCACGCCGATCACGTTTGCGGCTTCTGCCAATTGTGCTCTGTATGTCGGGGCAAAACCAGTGTTTGCGGACATCGATGAGGCGACCTGGAATATTGATCCCGCCTGCATCGAGGCGTGCATCACGCCCCGCACCAAAGCGGTGGTCGCGGTCGATTACGGCGGACAGAGTGTGAACCAGGACGCCATCCTGGCGCTGAAGGAAAAGTACGGGTTTGTCTACATCGAGGATGCGGCCCACTCCATTGGAACTTCCTATAAGGGAAAGCCCGTCGGTTCCTTTGCCGACATGACCACAATGAGCTTCCACGCGGTGAAGACAATCACCGGTGGAGAAGGCGGCGCAGTGCTCACCGACAGTGATGAGCTGTATGAGAAGCTACTGCTGCTGCGCACCCACGGCATCACAAGAAATCCGGCCCAGATGGTTCACCAGCCGGACGGCCCCTGGTATTACGAGCAGATCGCCCTGGCACCCAACTACCGGATCACGGACATGCAGGCGGCGCTGATCTCCAGCCAGCTGGACAAGCTCCCCGTCTTCGCGGCGAGAAAGAAGAAGATCGTCGCGCACTACAATGAGGTCTTTTCCAAACTCCCCGGCTGCATCGTGCAGCAGGAGACGGAAGGGTCTGACTCGGTTCGGCACCTGTACGTACTGCGGATCAACCCGGCGCATCTTACCATCAACCGGCGCCAGTTTTTTGACGCCATGGGGGCGGAGAACATCGTCTGCAACGTCCACTACATCCCGATCTACTACTTCCCCTACTATGAGAAGCTGGGATACCGGAAGGGCCTCTGCCCGAAGGCAGAACAGCTCTATGAGGAGATGCTCACGATCCCTCTGTTCTATGCGATGACGGACCAGGATGTGGAGGATGTCATCCACGCGGTGACGAAGATCCTGACCTACTACGAAACATGAGTCTGACAGGCATGCGGACCAAGCCGCGTGTCTGTTTTTTCATCAGGACAATCATTACGAGGGGAGGAGACTGCCATGCCGGAAGAACGCAGCGCACATCAGGACAAGATCACGGTCATCGTCCCCGTGTTCAACATGGCTTCGGACCATCGCCTTTTGGCCTGCATGGATTCCCTGGTCGGACAGACCTATGGAAACCTGGAGATTTTGGCTGTCGATGACTGCTCGACAGATGAATCCGGGGAGATTCTGCGGGACTATGCAGCGCGCTATCCGGGAAAGGTGACGGCCCTGAAGACGGAGAAAAATCACCACCAGGGCGGTGCCAAGAACGTGGGCCTTGCCCACGCCACGGGTGACTGGATTGCCTTCATCGATGCGGACGACTGGGTCGTGCCGGACTACTTCGAGAGGCTGCGCAGAAAAGCAGCGGAGACCGGGGCGGACTGCGTCGGCACAGACTACAGCCTTGTGAGCACGCACACGATGACACCGGGAAAGCAGGTGGCAAACAACAGGCCGGAACAGACAGGAGAGCTGACCCTGGAGAAGAAGCGGTCTCTGATGCTGGACTTCGGGTCCCTGTGCGTCAAGCTCTATCGCCGGGAGATCGTCCTGGACTGCCCCTCCCGTTTTCCGGAGGACATCTTTTACGAGGACAATGCCCTGGCAAAGACCTGGGTATTCCGCATGCATCACTTCGAGTACATCCCGGAGCCGCTGTACTTCTACTACCAGCACGCGGACTCCACGGTTCACACCGTGACGCGGCAGCGCCTGGAGGACCGAAAGATCGCTGCCGAGGTCATGCTCTCTGAGGCGGTGAAGTACGAGTACTTCTTCACCTTTCGGCAGGAGATTGAGTACGCCTACACGGTGCTCTACTACAAAAACACGCTGTTCTCCTGCCTCCAGGGCAGACGGGAGAAGGGAACCTATGCCTTTGTGACCGCGCTTTCTCTGAAGATGCGGCGGACCTTCCCGAAGTTTCAGGAAAATCCGTACTACCTCGAGCGGACGGATGCGGAGGAGAAAAAGCTGATTGCGATGCAGCAGCGCTCCCCCCGCGCGTTTTACCTGTACTACCGGCTGCTGTGGTTCTACCGGCACCTCCGGTATGGAAAACGCAGCAGCTGAGGAATTTGCTTTACAGGCATCCTACCGGGGTGCGTCCCGGGCAGGTGCATGGTATGATGAAGGCATTCCGTTGGAGATCACTTCACGGTGTTTCGGCAGGAAGAGAGGAGCTCACATGAAGTCAGATATCGAAATTGCGCAGGAAGCAGAAAAGAAACCCATCGGCGAGATTGCGGCGCGGGCCGGCATCCCGGAAGATGCGCTGGAGTACTACGGAAAGTACAAGGCAAAGATCGGAGAGAGCTATCTGAAGTCGCT
>JBJEYC010000034.1:0-3459 GCA_051886435.1 Lachnospiraceae bacterium | reverse complement strand
ATGCTGCTTTTGCTTGCCTACCAGTCCCTTCGGGCGCTGGAATCCAAAACCTTCCCCGACCGCTTTGTGCGGGCAGTCTTTGAGATCAAGCTCGTCTGCCTCGAAGGCGAGTATCCTGGGCTTCCCAAGGAGGGAACCGTATCCCCCGCCTGCGTCAAGGCGGTGGACACGATCGCGAACGCATCCATTGGAAAGCTCTACTCCTTCCTTCTGGAGGAGCAGGCGGAAAAGGAGCTGGAAGGGGTCGCACGGAACATGATGCACCGCACCTTCGGATCCCATGTCTTCAAGAGTCTTCTGGTGCTGGAGTCGATGGGAATCGGAGAGAACACGGCAAAGTGAGAAAGAAAGACCAAGAGGGCAGAGTGTGAAGGCAAAACAGCCCCCAAAGGAAATCAGGGATAAAAGAAAGCAGGACCCGGCGGGTCGGCTTGCAGTTGGCATGCTGGCGGCCGGGGTACTGCTTTTTTGCGTTCCGACCGCAAGGCGCCTGGCTGAGGCAAAGACAAAGGCACAGCATGCGGCACCCATCGAAGATGCCTCACAGGAGATGGCAGAGCGCGCCGGCATGATCGGCCGCCTTGTGATCCCGGACTGTGACATCGATGTGGCGGTTTTTGCCGTTGTGGGAGATGACTCGGGATCCGCAAGGCAGCGCATTGTCAACCGGGAGGACTCCGCATTATACCTTCCTGCTACGGATACGACGCGGGACATCATCGCAGACCACGCGGTCCAGGGATTTTCCGGGATGGAGCAGGCCGTTCCCGGAAAGACCCTCCTTTATCTCAACGAAGACGGTGTGACGAAGATATACCGGTGCGTGACCTCGGCCATCGGAACCGGCACCAACACCGGAACAGATCTTCTGGATGCAGATGGAAACTCCCTGCTTCCGGGGCAGGATGGGGAACTAATTCTCTACACCTGTCACGGCCTCTGGCATACAGTGAGCTACACGATCTGGGAGCCCATCGGGACCGTCACAAACGAAAGTTGAAAAAATTTCCCAAGTTGGATGACAGGTCCGGGATCTTTCTGGAATATCGAACATTTAACTGAAATTTGTTGGAAAGTTTCTCCCCCATCCCGTACAATGATGGCGACACCTGACAATGGCTGTGCGAATGAGGAGGAGTTGCAAATGTTTGCTTTAGACGAACTGTTGACATACATGTTCACCGGCGCCTGGCTCGCGGTATGGATTACGGTCTACGTTCTGTTGGTGATCGCAAACTGGAAGATCTTCGAGAAGGCCGGCGAACCCGGCTGGATGTCGCTGATCCCGATCCTGAACTCGTATATCTTCTTCAAGATCACCTGGGGAAACGGCTGGTTCTTCCTGCTGACACTGATCCCGTTCATCGGCTGGATCTTCTACGTGATCGCGGAGTACCATCTGTGCCAGGCCTTTGACAAGGGAATCGGCTTCTTTTTCGGTCTGTTCTTTCTGCCAAACCTGTTCACCCTGATTCTGGGTTTTGGCGCCTCCACCTACCACAAGCCCTATGCCGTCTGATACCGGATTGTAATCCCAAGGGGGATGTCCTGCCGCGTGCGGGCCATCCCCCTTTTGTGCTTTCCAAAAGAAGGGGGAGGGGCAATTCCTGATTGCGCAGGGAAGGGCAAATGTTTATAATTACTGAATTGTGGGTTACTGTGCCCAAAGGAAAGATGCGGACCGGGAAGGACTGCGGCATTTCGTTTGCGCGCATAACCAAAGCCAAACAGCAAAAAGGAGATGTACGATGGAAAAGACAATGGACAAAATCGTTGCTCTCTGCAACAACAGAGGTTTCATCTATCCCGGCTCCCAGATCTACGGCGGACTGTCCAACACCTGGGATTACGGCAACCTCGGCGTGGAGCTGAAGAACAACGTCAAGAAGGCATGGTGGCAGAAGTTCGTACAGGAGAGCCCGACCAACGTCGGCATCGACTGCGCGATCATGATGAACCCGAAGACCTGGGTGGCCTCCGGACACCTTGCCGGTTTCTCGGATCCCCTGATGGACTGCAAGGGCTGCGGTGAGCGCTTCCGTGCCGACAACCTGATCGAGGATTATGCCAAGGAGCACAACATGACGCTGGACTCCTCCGTGGACGGCTGGACGAGAGACGAGATGATGAGCTTCATCAACAAGTTTCAGGTTCCCTGCCCTTCCTGTGGCAAGTTCCACTGGACGGACATCCGTCAGTTCAACCTGATGTTCAAGACCTACCAGGGTGTCACCGAGGACTCCACCAACGAGATCTATCTGCGCCCCGAGACCGCACAGGGTATCTTCGTCAACTTCAAGAACGTGCTGCGCACCTCCAGAAAGCACCTTCCCTTCGGCATCTGCCAGATCGGAAAGTCCTTCCGCAATGAGATCACGCCCGGCAACTTCACCTTCCGCACCCGTGAGTTCGAGCAGATGGAGATGGAGTTCTTCTGCAAGCCTGACACCGACCTCGAGTGGTTCCAGTACTGGAAGGACTACGCGATGAAGTGGCTGACCACCCTCGGACTCAAGCCGGAGCACCTGCGCTTCCGCGATCACGACAAGGCGGAGCTGGCATTCTACTCCAAGGCAACCTCCGACATCGAGTACACCTTCCCCTTCACCGACTGGGGCGAGCTCTGGGGCATTGCAGACCGCACCGATTACGATCTGTCCCAGCACCAGAAGTACTCCGGAGAGGATCTGACCTACTTCGATGAGGACACCAAGGAGCGCTACATCCCTTACGTTATCGAGCCGTCTCTTGGCTGCGACCGTGTGACGCTCGCGTTCATCTGCGAGGCCTATGACGAGGAGACCCTCGAGAACGGCGATGTGAGAAACGTCATGCACTTCCATCCGGCCATCGCACCGGTGAAGATCGCCATCCTGCCGCTGTCCAAGAAGCTCGCAGAGCCCGCAGAGAAGATCTACACCGAGCTCTCCAAGCTCTACAACTGCGACTACGACGACCGCGGTGCCATCGGAAAGCGCTACCGCAGAGAGGACGAGATCGGAACGCCCTACTGCATCACCTACGACTTCGATTCCGAGAATGACCAGGCAGTCACGATCCGTGAGCGCGATTCCATGAGTCAGGTCCGCGTTCCGATCGCCGACCTCAAGAACTGGTTTGACGGAAAGTTCAGTTTTTAAGATCACAGCTAGTTAGGAGAGAAATCCAAATGCAGTACAGAGGTGTAAATGAATTGCGTGAGCTGTTCCTCAGCTTTTTCGAGGAAAAGGGATGCCTTCGCCTCCCCAGCTTCTCGCTGGTTCCGCACAATGACAATTCCCTGCTCATCATCAACTCCGGCATGGCGCCGATGAAGCCCTGGTTTACCGGGCAGGAGATCCCGCCGCGCCGCAGGGTCACCACCTGCCAGAAGTGCATCCGCACCGGTGACCTCGAGAACGTGGGCAAGACCGCCCGCCACGGCACCTACTTTGAGATGCTGGGCAACTTCTCCTTCGG
>JBJEYC010000033.1:0-17201 GCA_051886435.1 Lachnospiraceae bacterium | reverse complement strand
GGCCCTCACTCATGACGACGATCTTGTCGGACATGGTGAGCGCCTCCTCCTGGTCATGCGTGACATAGATGAAGGTGATTCCCAGGCGGTCATGCATCTCCTTGAGCTCGAGCTGCATCTCCTGGCGCATCTTTAAGTCCAGGGCGCCCAGGGGCTCGTCCAGAAGCAGGATCTCCGGCTCATTGACCAGGGCTCTGGCAATGGCGATCCGCTGCTGCTGTCCGCCGGAGAGGGTGGAAACACGCCGCTCCTCGAAACCCTCCAGATCCACAAGGGAGAGAACTTTCTTCACCTTCTTGGTGATCTCGTCTTTCGGAGTCTTCTTCTGCCGAAGGCCAAAGGCGATGTTGTCAAAGATATTCATGTGGGGAAACAGCGCGTAGCGCTGAAACACCGTATTGATGGGCCGCTCATAGGGCGGCAGGTTCTGGATGGGCTTTCCGTTTAACAGAATCTCCCCGGAGGTGGGCATCTCAAAGCCCGCAATCATGCGCAGGGTGGTTGTCTTGCCGCAGCCGGAAGGCCCCAGAAACGTGACGAACTCACCGCGCTTCACCTCGAGGTTGAAGTCCTTCACAGCGACAAAGCCGTTGTCGGAAAAGGACTTGGTCACCGACTTCAGTTCAATGATATTTTCTCTCTCCATTTGCCTCTTCTCTTCCTCTCGTATAGGCCGCTGGTTGCTCTCTCAGAACTGCGGCGGTGTGCTGATCCAAAGAAACTTTGCCGGCCGGGAGCCGGGATTGGCGACGCGATGATTCACCGTGGTTCGGTAATAAAAGCTCTCCCCGGCCCGGACATGGTAGACTGCATCACCCAGGTATACGGTCAGCTTCCCCGTAAGGCAGTAGCCGAACTCCTCACCCGCATGGGGCTTGTCCGTCTCCAGCGCCCCATGGGGCGCGAGCTCCACCAAAATCGGCTCCATCTCAAACTTCTGGGCAGGCGGTACCAGCCATAGTGTCCGGTTTCCTCCCTCATCCACCTTTTCGAAGTACTCATCTTCGTGAAAGACCACCTGCTCCGGCGTCTGCTCCTTGAAGAACTCCGAGGGGGTGGTTCCCAGGCATTCAACCAGATCCAGGAGCGTCTCCAGGGAAGGGGTCACCTGTCCCCGCTCCAACTGGGAGATGAAACCTTTGGTCAGCTCGGTGCGGTCCGCCAGCTCCTGCTGGGTCAGACCGTTTCGGTTTCGCAGGTCCCTGATTTTCCCGCCGATCCTCTCATTGATCTGTTCCACATCCATCGGTGCCTCCCTGCGCGTCCTAAACATAAAGTTGCGCGCTGCTAAACTTTTTGGGCCGGAGTGAATTATACTACTGCTAAACTTCCTGTCAACAAGGAGTAATCAAAAGGAGGCTGCCCAAGCCGGAAAATTCCGGTATCTCTCGGCTGCAGGACAGCTGCCTTTTCCATATGAAAGGGCGTTTTCCGGGATCTCCCGAGCATAGAAAAACCCTGTTAAAAACCGGCCGCATGCGGGTTACATTTTTGTGAACTGCTCTCACTGCAAAGAGCGTTTTTTCGGGCAGCAAAAAAGAGCGGCGGGATGCTTGATCCCGTCCGCTCTGTCCTATTTCATCCTGTCTGTGGCTCACTCGTTCTGCCAGGCCGCCTCCCGGTCCTGTGCCTTAAGGAGCTGTTCCTCCAGGTCCTCATCGTAGGTGTGCTGCTCATAGTTGTCAAAGCTGCTCTTTTTCTTTGGTGCAGGTGCATCTTCCTCCCGATCCACACTCACCTCGGTGCAGGAGACATCCACGTACTCGTCCTCGATCGCCTTCTTCACCCAGCCGATCAGGTTGTGAATCGGCGTAGCAGAGCGCTGTGCCATCTTGACAGCCCGCTCGATGCATTCATAGTCATAGCCTGCCGCCTTGCAGATCGCAGCAACACCCTTGGTAGTGATGTTGTCCGCGTCATCCGCAGCATCCATCAGAAGACCCATGACCTGCTTCTTGATCTTCTTCTGTTCCTCCGGGCTGATCGCATCCACATCGGCCACATTCATGACCACATCATCCTGCAGGATGCCCGGGATCTGCTTGTACACATAAAAGATCACGCCGACAACCTTGCCGCCGACACCGGCCCGCTCCACGTCGTAATCCATGTGGAGGGAGGTCTTCTCATTGATCTCCGTTTTGGATTTCTCCAGGGCACGGCGCTTGAAATCACCGAAGGCGGAGAGGATCTCCCCCTTGCGGCTGGCCTTCTTCCCGTTCTCCACCACTGCGGAGACACCCAGAAACTGCCGCAGTTCCTGGTAATCCCACCTTCTGGCGAAGGGATGCGCCGCTGTGAAAGTAGTGGGGATCGACGGATCGTGCATCTTCTTTCTGCGGGCCACCTCCAGGGAAAGATCCGAGGAGAGAGACTCATAGAGCTTGATCGCATAGCTCGAAGTCAGCGTGTTCATCTGATCCCAGGAGAGCGTGGAGAAGTTGGTCTTCAGGTTCACCAGCTTGTCCTTGAGCTGAGAGTTGTAGGTCAGGGACATCTCCCCATCCTGAAACTTCGCGTGGGTGATCACGTTGATACCCTCGATGTGCTGGTTCTCCTCATCCTCGATATAAATTCTCCAGTCCAGAATGCTGGGCTTGGATTCGTCCACCGGTTTGATCAGTTCCTTGATCTGGTCATAGAAGGAGCCGTTGGATCTCTTGAACATGCGCCGGAGCTCCTGTCCGGAAAACCTTGCCACGACCGTGCCGTCAGGCTGGGCCTTTGCATGCGTCAGCCCCGCCGCAAAGAGCTTCATGCCCATCGCGGTGCTCTTTCCCTTTGCGTTGATCAGGGAGTTGCTCTTTTTGTAAAAGATCATCGGACTGCTGTCCGGTGTGGTATTTTTCTTTGTCTTTGCTGCTGCCATCCTTTTCTGCGCCCGTTTCCCCTGCCCTCCCCCGTTCCAAAAAGTGCAGGGCAGTTCCAAAAAATGCCATAACTTGATTCGAACCGTATTATAGCTTTTGGGAAGCAGGGTTGCAACCGGTTTATTCCAATTTTTGCCATAACTTGTCGCCAATGATTCCAAAAAGTGCAGGGGTGAACGACACCGATACCAAGCAGCTTCCACACGCCCTCCCGTCCCACTCACTCCCGATTCGTTCCAATTTTGTCACCCCTTCCGCCCCGGGATCTTCCGGATTTGTCCCAAACTTCATTCCAAAAATGTCATATCTTTCCGGCCGGACGCCCTGGAAAACCCGGAAATACGGGGTTTTTCGGTCTTCTTCCCGTTTTGTCCGCTTCGTTCCATTTTTGTCCTGACCTTCATTCCAATTTTGTCATCTCTCTCTCAAGGCCGACAAAATTGGAACCGAAAACGCCTCCGTCATTCCAAAAATGTCATATCTTCCGGTTTTGGGGCCCGATCCCCGGACTCCCGCCCCGATTCCGTCCCAAATTTGCCGCAGGCACCGGTTTCAGAGCATCTCCCGGATCCGTCGTTCCGATTTTGTCATGCCCGGATACCCGGACAAAATTGGAATCTCCAGCAGGTACCTGCGCCAGTCGTTCCAAAAATGTCATACCTTTGCGTTCGCATTCCAATTTTGTCCGTTTTTTCTGTCCGGGGACCGTCTTTCCCGGACAAATTTGGAATCCCTCCGAGATTTTCCTCCCAAAAATGTCATATCTTTGGCCCTTTCCCCTCCGATTTTGGAACAAGTTATGGCAGAATTTGGAATCCAATTCTGTCAGTTCTTTGATTTGCGGGACAAAACCCGGAAAAGATCCGGACCAAACCGGATTCCGGATCCGTCCGGCACGCATCCCAGGGGTGTCCGGGACGCATTCCGGTTCCGGCGCACTTTTCCTTCCAAATTCGTCTGCCTCTTCTTCCGGATCCCGCCGGCACGCATTCCAAAAACTGCCATGACTTGTTCCGCAGCCTGCCGGGCTCTGCCACATGGCAAAGGTCAATGCGGCAGACGATCCGCCACGTGAGAGGTTCCAGAAGTCCAGGAATTTCGGCTTTTTTCCGCATCCTGTCTCCCGCCACATGGCGGCGTGTTCTTCATCAGGACAGTACCGTAATAACAAAAAAATGTTGTTCTCTTAAAAAGAAATATGTTGTTGTCTTATTTACCCGCCACATGGCGAATAACATCTGATCCTGTCACAGCATTTGAAGTACAAAAAACCGGAACCAGTACGGTTCCGGCACTTTGCGCACGCATTCAGATGTTGTTTTTCTCTGATCCCGGATCCGTCTGGGGTTTTTGCAGACCGCTCTTTGGGTCCTCCTGCCAGATGGCGTCGCGGAGAAGTCGGCAGATCTCCCCATAGTGCTCTGCCACATGGGGATAGGTGCAGTTCATGCAGTCTTTGAGCCGCTTGCCATCCCGGACAATCCAGTTGTATGTCCCTGGACATTCCGGCAAAAAGTACAGCGGACAGTAGCAGAACAGGCAGTTGATCTCTGAAATCCCCTGATGACAGGGGTAATACCGACAGGCGGTGTTGGCAAAAAAGCTGCTGGAGTTTTCTCTCATCTTTGTGTCTCCTCCTGCTGTGTCTCCTCCTGCTGTGTCCCCTCCTGCGCTGCAATCTCTTCGAGGCAGGCAAGGAGCCGCTCGTTCTCCCTCTTTGTGCGCACGGCGATCCGGTAATCTCCCTTTTCCAGTCCCCGATAATCGCTGCAGTCCCGGATCAGGACTCCCTGCGCCCTGCACCTGGCGTACAGGTCTGTATCCTGATTGCGCCAGCGAAACAGGAGGTAGTTTGCCTCTGATGGGGAGACGATAGCCCCAAGCCGGGTCAGGCTCTTGCGCAGCACTTCCCGCTCCGTTCGGATCAGCTGGATGGAGTCTGCAAGGTAGCTGTCTGGAACCTGCAGGCAGGCAAGGCCCGCAGCCTGGGACACGACCGAGAGGTTCCACTCAGAAAGCTGCAGGGACACCTTTTCTGCCAGCACCGGATCCGAAAAGGCGGCAAAGCCCAGGCGGATGCCGGGGATCGCGTAGGTTTTCGTAAAGGCATTCAGCAGGACGAGATTGGGCCTTTTGCGGAAGTCCTCCGGTTCCCGGAGAACAGAAGCCTCCCTCCTTCCGGAGAGCGCAAGAAAACACTCGTCGCAGACGAGGACCCCGCCAAAAAAGGCAAGGCGGTCCGCTGCGGCAAGGATCAGGTCCCTGGCAAGGAGCGCACCGGAGGGGTTTTCGGGGTTCGTGAGAAAGACAAGATCTGGGCGGACCCTGTCAATGGCATCCAAAAATTCCGGACCCGGCAGGAATCCACGCTCTCGCGCGAGCGGAAAGAAGGAGGGCATGACACCGATCGAATGAAAAGCCCGCTCGTACCCCGAAAAGCAGGGAGAAGGAAGGAGCGCCCGCAAAGGGTGCACCGCCCGCACAATGGCGGGGATGAGCTCCGAGGCACCGTTCCCCGCAAGGATCTGCTTCATTGGGATGCCCAGGCGCAAAGAGAGCGCCTCCCGAAGCGCCGTGTTCTCCGGGTCCGGATAGGTGTCCGCCATGGCAAGGGATGTTTCCAATGCCTTTCTGACCCCTTCCGGAATACCGAGGGGGTTCAGGTTGACGGAGCAGTCCAGGGTGATGGTTCCGTCATAGATATTTCCGCCGTGCATACAGCCTCCTTTTTCCAGCCGCCCTCAGACAAAGAGGGCGAGTACCGCCATGCAGAGCAAAAAGCAGAGGACGGCCGCGGTGAACATCATGGAGTTGGCCTTTTTGATGTCCAGGGGCTCGATTTCGCGCCTTGCATCGCCGAGGTAGGGTTTCTCCACCGGCACGCCAAAATAGGATGCAGGGCCCGCCAGACGAAGGCCAAGTGCCCCTGCCATGGCGGCCTCCGTCTGGGCGGAGTTGGGGCTCTTATGTTTTTTCCGATCCCGCCGCCAGATGCGCACCGCGCCACGGATGTCATAGGCCTTTCCCAGGAGCGGACATGACAGGATGAGGAGCCAGGCGCTGAGCCTTGCGGGCAGGAAGTTCAGGACATCATCGAGACGCGCCGCCGCGGTTCCAAAGTACCGGTAAGTATCATTCCGATAGCCGATCATGGAGTCCATCGTGTTGACGGCCTTGTAGCAAAAGCCGAGAACCGGACCGCCCAGGGCTGTGTAAAGAAGTGGTGCGATGACACCATCGCAGGTGTTCTCTGCGACGGTTTCCACTGCGGCCCGGGTGACCCCCGCGGCGTCAAGGTTCTTTGTGTCCCGGCCGACGATCATGGAGACGGCTGTTCTGGCCTTGGGAAGGTCTCCTTCCTGCAGGGCTTCTCCCACTTTTCCGCTCTCGGTGGCAAGGGAGCGGGCTGCCAGGATCTGGCAGGTCATGACAGCTTCCACCAGGATCCCGGGGATCCTGCCGATGTGGTAACACAAAAGCACAATTGCAAGGGAAGAAAACCCTGTGGCCAGAAGCACCAGCACCACCAAAACTGCGCCGAAGCGGTGCTCTGCCTGTCTGCGGTCCGGCGCCCCGGCGGCCTTTGCCCGGAACGACTCGTCCAGGGCGTGGATTAAGGCACCGATGAGGGAGACCGGGTGGGGAATGCTGTGGGGATCTCCGATGAGAAGATCCAGCAGAGCTCCCAGGGAAAACGCCGCAAGGTGGGAAGAAAGATTGATCATGAGAGCCTCCGCAGGGAATCGACCAGAACGCATCCGTTCTCCCGGTGCAGCATCAGCTGATACCCGTCCCCGTTGGGAACCTGGAAATCGTAGTAGTCCTTTCCGGTGAGCAGCGAGAGAACGGACATGATGGTGCCTCCGTGCACGACAAAGACAAGGCGATGTGGCTGTTCCTCCGGGTCCTGCTGCAAAATCCTCCAGAAGGCCGCATCGGTTCTTGCCTCAAAGTGATCCCGCGCCTCTCCCTCCGGGAAGGGGAGCGTTCCGCCGCTGTCGATCCAGGCCTGATAGGCAGGATCGCCGGAGAGGTCTTCTGCGCTCTTTCCCTCAAAACGGCCAAAGTCGATTTCCCGAAGGTCGGGGACCGGGATCTCTGGCAAGCCGGGAAAGAGAAGCGCTGCGCTTTCGCGGCAGCGAAGCAGGGGGCTCACGTAGAGAAGAGGATCCGGGCCCGGAGTCGGCAGATCCCGGTGCCTTTCCATCAGCTCCTGCCTGCCCTCCGGGCAGAGGGGCTCGTCGGTTCGTCCGATGTAGCGCCGCTCCAGGTTTCCACTGGTTTTTCCGTGGCGAAGAAGCAGGATCTCCTGCTGTGGATGGGGTGCGCACTTGAGAATCTGCGGGATGCCGCACTGGATCCTGGTCACGGTCCCTGCCTGTTTTGCCAGTTCTGTGCCGATGCGGCCTGTCACTTCCCGCCAGTGCCGCGCAAAGGGATCTAACGGCACGATCCCGCAGCCGATCTCATCGGTGATTACAACAAGGGATGGCACCTTCCCGGCCAGCGCGGTCAGGAAGGCAAGGATCTCTTCTTGATCCTTCCCGCACTCCAGGGCGATGCGGACCCCCTCGTGGAGGCGCTCCAGCACCAGGGCCGTGTCCAGGGGGAGAATGCGGGCCTTTTCCTGTATCTCTTCCCAGGAGGTGTCCGGTGCGAGCAGCACGCACCTCTTGTATTTTTCTCTGACATAGTCGGTCTTGCCGCAGGCGCGGCCGCCGAGAACCAGTTCCATAATTTCGATTCCCTTTCGTCTGGGATGATGTCAGTTCAGGATGCTGCCGCAGGCGGCGGCAAGGACCATGAACAGTTCTGCAAGCGTGACAAACCAGCCGGCCAGATCCCCGGTAATCCCCTGATAGGTGCGGAGGGCATAGCGGCGGTAAGTAAAAAATGTGACCAGGCAGGCGCCAAGGACCAGGGACCCGGAGAGCGGGGCATACCACACAAGAAGAGCGGAGGCAGTCAATAGCTCTGCCAGCAGGGCCCCCCGGACCGCGCGCTTTTGTGCGGTCCTTGCAAAGGTCTGCAGCATGCCTCCGGTCTTTGCGGAGGGCAGGGTCACCACTGCAAGGCCGGAGAGCGCACGCGAGAGAACAAAGCCTGCTGCGGTGCAGCAGATTCCTTTCGTATCTGCTGCCAGAACTGAGAGTCCGGCGCTGTAGAGCAGGCAGAATACGAGGCCGTGGACTACGGCAAAGGCCCCCACATGGGGATCGTCCATGATGGCGAGTTTCCGGTCCCGGTCTCCGTAGGAGTGGATTGCGTCCATCGTATCCAGGTAGCCGTCAAAGTGAAAGCCTCCGGTGAGAAGAAGCGGCAGGGCGGTGCCCACCAGTGAGAAAGTCAGCGGGGAGAGGGAAAGGGCAAGGCAGAATCTCTGCCAGAAAACGAGGAGCACCCCGATCACCAGACCCACCAGGGGAAAGTAGATCAGATGGTAGGCCATGTCCTCCGAGCCCCAGACAAAGCGGGGCATGGGGATGCGGGAGTAGAGGGAGAAGGCGACGGGGAGGGCCCGTAAAAGTGATGCCTTCCTTTTTGGCTCCGTTCTCTTCTCTTCCGTTTCCTTCTCACCCATCTTTGTCCTCCTTCCACATGACCGGGATCCCAAAGACCACTTCGGTGACCGCGGCGGACTTTTGGGCAAGTGCCCGGTGGAGAGATCCCAGGGCCGCAAGGTATGCCTCAGTGTCCGCATCATACCGGATTCCATCCCGCAGAAGATCCCCGGTCACGATGACGACCAGGGAAGCCTTTTGTGACAGTGTTTTCAGGTCCCGCAGGATCTTATTGGCAGCTTCCTCCCCGCTTCTTCGCGGCGTCCCGAACATCTCATTTGCCAGGAGGTTCGGAAGGTCCTCGAGAAGGAGGGCGGTCTCTTCCCGCGGGGTCCGAAGGGAGATATCTCCGACATCCCTTGGACGCTCGATGGTCTTCCAGCCGTATCCTGCCCTTCTTTCAACATGGATCCGGATCTTTTCTGCGGCCTCCCCGTCCGTGCAAATCATGTCCGCAAGGTAAAACACATGGGGAAAACCCGCTTGTCTGACGAGATCTTCCGCATAGGCTGACTTGCCGCTTCCGCTCCCTCCAATCACCAGAATCAGCTTTGACTCAGTCATGGGCGGCATCCTCCGGTCTCTGATAGGGGGTCAGCCCATAGTCTGAAAAGTCCTGGGAGGAGGTGAGAACCGAGCACGCACTCTGCAGAAGATCCAGCACCAGAAGGGCTCCGGTTCCCTCGCCCACGCGAAGATCTGCGTCCAGGACAGGAGCAAGTGAGAGGGCGGAGAGAACCGCCTTTCCAGCCGGCTCCCCGCTCCTGTGAGAGGGAATCCAGAAGGGGAGTGCTTTTTTGTTCAGCTTCCATGCGGCGAGGGCTGCGGCCTGGCTGATGATCCCGTCGAGGAGGATCGGCACGTGGTACAGCGCACCGCCAAGGCACACCCCGGCAAGGCCAGCAAGGTCAAAACCGCCCAGGTCTGAGAGGACAGCCAGGGGATCGGAGAAGTCAGATTGATAGCGCTGAAGGCCCTGTCGGATCACCTTCTCTTTCCTTGCAAGTCCGGCGTCGGAGAGCCCGGCGCCCCGTCCGGCGGTTTCATTGGGTGAAAGGTGAAGCAATGCGGAGAGGATGGCAGCGGAGGTGGTGGTGTTGCCAATCCCCATCTCCCCGGTGCAGAGGAGAGTGGCCCCTGCCTGCTTCCGCTCCTGCACCAGCTGGATTCCGGTGCCGAGAGCGGCGAGGGTCTCCTGCCTTGTCATCGCAGGAGCCTTCAAAAAGTTCCGGGTTCCAGAAGCGATCTTGTGCGGGATCACGCCCTCCGGAGTGGGTCCGCAGATGCCAAGGTCATAGACCAGGATCCGCGCCCCGGTGCGTGCTGCAAGGGGCCCAAGGGTGGAGCATCCCGCCGCAATCCTGCCGGCGCAGAGGGCAGTCACTTCCTGCCCCGACTGGGACACTCCCTCTGCTACGATCCCGTTGTCAGAGGCAAAAACGAGGACCTCTGCATGGGAAAGATCCGGGGGAAAGGTCTCCTGGATTCCCCCGATGCGGGCGGTCTCCTGCTCCAGGCGTCCGAAGCCGTCCAGGGGTTTGGCCAGGGCATCCCAGGCGCGCTGTACCCGAAGGACACTTTTCTCATCAACCGGCCGGATGGGGAGCGTCCCGGAGAGCACATCCTCTGCTGTTTTGATCTCCTGTTCCCATGCCATCAGATTGCTGCCTCCCGGAGCATTCCATAAACCGCGTCCAGATCCAGGTGGGCGCGGATGCTCTCTGCCATAAGATCGTACTGCGTCTCCCGAAATGCCCGTGGATCGGCGTGTGCGCTTTTTTCAACAACAATTCCCTTTCGGGCTGCCAGCATCCGGACCAGATCTTCCGCCAGATCTCCGGCATCAAAGAGGCCATGCAGGTAGGTCCCTGCAGCATTCCCAAGAACCGCGCCGTCCGGGCGGCCGGAGAGCTCTGAAAAGGGTGTCACATGCTCCCCCGCTGGGCGGGTGTCCCCCATGTGAATCTCATAACCCGAAACCGGTGTGCCGTTGAGAGCTTTGAAAAATCCGGTGCCGGCAAGGATCTTTCCTTTATTCTGACGGGTGGTCTTCCTTCCCATCAGAACGGTCCGGACAGGAAGAAGGCCAAGGCCCATCTCCTCTCCGCCCTCCTCGACGCAGAGGGGATCCTCCACCTTTTCGCCCAGCATCTGATACCCGCCGCAGATCCCAAGAACCGGGTGGTTTTTGACAAAGGCAGAAATGGGTTCGACAAAGCCTGCAGCTTTGAGCCAGCGAAGGTCTCCGATCGTGTTCTTTGTGCCAGGCAGAATCAGAAGATCCGCATCGGCAAGTTCCTCTGGACGGTCCACATATCGAACGCGCGCTTCCGGGATCGGATCAAAGGCATCGAGATCTGTGAAATTCGAGATGCGGGGGAAACGGATTACTGCAATGTCCACGTACCCCTCCCGCGCAGTGGCTGTCTGCAGCCGCGCCGAGAGGGAGTCCTCATCATCGAGTTGGACGTGTATCCATGGCAGGACACCGAGGGTTGGGACCTTTGTCCTGTCAGTCAGAAGATCGATCCCGGGGGTAAGGAGGCTCTCCTCTCCCCGAAACTTGTTGATGACAAGACCCCGGACCCTTGCCCGCTCGGATGGGGTAAGAAGTTCCAGGGTGCCGAGAAGCTGCGCGAACACACCTCCCCGGTCAATGTCACCAACCAAAAGAACCGGGGCATCCACGAGCTCGGCAAGTCCCATGTTGACGATGTCGTTCTCCCGGAGGTTTACTTCCGCGGGGCTCCCCGCTCCCTCGATGACGATGATATCCGCGTCCTTCTCTAGGGACCGGAAGGCATCCCGGATGACGGGAAGGAGGGCCTTCTTCCTTGCATAATAGGTCATGGCATCCAGATCTCCCCGGGAGACGCCGTTTACGATGACCTGGCTTTTGGTGTCGCCGGTTGGCTTTAAGAGAATCGGGTTCATCGCGCAGACCGGGTCCACGCCTGCGGCCTCGGCCTGCATGACCTGGGCCCTTCCCATCTCCAGGCCCTCCTTTGTGACAAACGAGTTCAGGGCCATGTTTTGGGACTTAAAGGGTACGACCCGCCAGCCGTCCTGGTGAAAGATGCGGCAGAGCCCTGCTGTAAGATAGCTCTTTCCGGCGCTGGACATCGTGCCCTGCACCATAATGACTTTGGACATGAAACGCTCCTGACCCGCACCGGCGGGGAAAAGGCAAAAGAAAAAGGAACCGGCGAGCGGTTCCTCTGTATCGGGCCATGCTGTCCATCCTGCGGTCCCGCCCGTCCTTTCCGATTATACGGTTCGCAGTGGCGATTGCAAAGGACGAAAACCCGGCTCAGTCCCCTAATGAGCAGACGTCGGCATAGTAAATGTCGAACCAGTCTGTGGTGGAAGCATAGGTGTAGAGCGCGGCGGTCTCCTCCGGCAGGTAATCCGTCAGATTTGTCCCGTGAATGACAAGGACCAGGTTCTGCTGACTGAAGTGATCCTTTGCGTTGTAGTTCTCATAGTTGTCTGAGAGCTCAAGCTGGGAGGGTGTATCGGTGGTGGAACCGGCATAGGTGCGGGAGCGATCCAGAAGCCGCAGGATCCTTGCGGTGTCGTTGTCCCCGAGGACAAAGACGCTCCCGATGTCCCCCTCCGTATCCGCATCAATGGCATTGATGCTCTCCAGGAGGTCATAGCAGTAGTTGGAGTTTTCTGCCGCCTGCAGCACGTTGCTGCCGCAGAGGAGCATCATGCAAATAAGCAGCGCGATTGCGAGGAAAGCGGCAGGGACGCGGAGTTTCTCCTCCAGCAGAGGTTCCAGCTTCATGCCGGCAAGGATTAGCAGGGGTACCATGCCGATAAGAAAATACCGGGACTCCACATAGCTGTTGGTGGTGCTGTAACGGGTGTCCACAAAGCACATGATCAGGATGGTAAACGGAAGCAGCACGGTGAGGATGGCCACGTCTTCATCGGCCTTTTGCCGGATCACGCCCCGGTAAAATACCACCAGACCGATGACAAGAACCAGCAGGGTCAGTCCCCCTTTGAGGAGGCAGATGACGCCGTCCTGCGAGAGCACGGCGACGGTGGACGTACTGGGGTAAATCCCGAAGATGTCCAGGAGCCCCGCAGGGATGGCAAGAAGGCACGTGGCGAGATCCTCAAAGCGGATCAGGTGAAGTTCTTCCTCCCGGGTGGTGATGTCCAGGGCTTTTTGCAGAGCAATGCCGGGAAAGGAGGCTGCAATAGTCAGAATGGAGAGAACAAGAAGCCGAAGATGTCCTTCCCATTCCTTAGACCAGGGTGCGCGCCCCCAGCGAAACAGGGAAAAGACAAGAAGCGGCAGAATCCCCATGAGAAGGACATAGAAGCCGCTGGAAAGGGAGGACACAAACAGTAAAAAGACGTACAAAATGGTAAGAAGAATTCCACTGGCACGGCGCCTGGGCTCCGTGATCAGAGCGACCAAAAGCAGCGGTACCAGAACCTTGACGAGATATTGCGATCCGCCGAATAAAAGCATGTCCATATAGTCCAGCATGCCCACGTCGTAGGGAAGGAGTACCAGAAGAATGGAGAGAGTTCCCTGTGCGATGGTTCCACCGAGATTTTTCACTACACGGAGGATGACGGCGGCAAGAAGCAGGATAAACAGGATGTTGGCGATACCGATGGAGCCGAAGATCTTGTGGGTCAGAAGATATATGGGCAGAGCCAGGAGCGTTACACAGTCGAGCTCCATGGTGGTCGTGTAATTCCAACCGGAGAGAAAGAGGGTTCGCTGCTCTCCCATCTCCATGATGTGGCCGTACAGATCCGCAGCGTCTCCGTCGAGGATGTGAGAAGTCAGGCGCAGGTTGACATAGCACAGGAACAGAAACTCCAGGATAAGGAGAATCTGCAGAAGACGCAGAGTATTCTGCGCACGTCGGGAGTGCCTGATCTGGGGCATGGGAGATCCTTTCTGTTGACCGGGATAGCAGTGCGGCAAAGAAAACAGACAGAAGATCCCCCGAAAAAAGGCCGCAAAAAAGAGGGGAGATGGAAGCTCCGTCTCCCCTCTGTGATGTAAAACGTGCGAAACCGATCGACGATGAAGCTATCATAGAGGATGGTACTGGAAACTGCAACCCGCAGAACAGTTGAGAAGTGTCGACGCCGGGCATTTCAGTTGTTACCGCCGCTTTTTATACTCTGCTTTCAGATGGTACATATCCTGGTCGGCTCTGGCGATCAGTTTTCCCGGATCATCAGTGCCGTTCCACATTGCCACTCCGGCACTGAAGGAGATCTCACAGGGCAGTGCCCGCTCGCTGGAGAGCACGGACACTTCACTGCGCACCTGGTTCAGATAAGTTTCGACCTCTTGGAGGCTTTTCGCGGTAATCGCAACGGCAAATTCGTCTCCGCCGTAACGGCCGAGGATCATGTTTTTCCGGTTCTTGTCTGCCATTTTCGACATGGCATCTGCCAGGATGGTCAGCGCCTGATCGCCTGCGTTGTGTCCGTGCCGGTCGTTAATGGACTTGAAGTCATTGAGGTCAATCATGACAAAGAAAAAGGATTCGCCCTCGCGCTTGGTCTTCATCTTGGTCATCATGTCATGCAGCAGGCTTCTCCGGTTCTGGAGTCCGGTCAGAGGATCCGTGAAGATCAGCTGATCCATTGCGTTGATGTAGATAATGATGGACAGAATCGAGAGGATCGGGCACAGGGCGGGGATGTTGGGAATAAAGTACTGAAAGAGTCCTGCCAGGACCGGAAGGACCGGAAACAGGGCGTAGTTCAAGTAGTCGGTCCGATCAGCATAGTTCTCCTTCCGGAACGCATCCCTGAGGGAGCGTACTGTAGAGACGAATGAATAGGCAAAGCAGACGATGTGGGCCAGAGCAAATACAGGACCCCGGTGGTAAACGCCCTGCTTATCCATGTAGAACAGGAACCCGCCCGGAAAATTGAGAACAATCAGTCCGGCATAGACATACAGTGGGATGCGGATCAGGTGGGCAAGCTTCGGATTCTGCCGCACCTTCGAATTACGGCAGTACTCGAAATAGATAAAGTATTCGCAGCTCATGCCGATGCTGGAGGTAAAGTACACGGACTTGAAGATCATAACCAGAATGTCCGTGATGCCGGCCTGATAATCCTGGGTGATCCGGGATAGTGCATCGGAGAAAAACAAAACACCCTGCCAGATCAAAAGCCTTCGAAAGGCCGCCTGTCCACGGAACCGGTTGTTTGTAATCAGCCGGCAGAAAAGTACCAGCATGATGACCGCCCCGAACAGGTTGATCTCAAAATAGAGGGAATAAAACAACTGTTGCAGATTCATTGCGAGGAGTCTCCTCATGGTTATATGTCAGATTTTAGCATTTCCAGGCAGACAGTTGCCGGGAAAGCCGGCGAGGTCCGCGAACATCATACAGAACAAAAGCCGCGACGCCAAGCCACACGATAATAATTTCGTCATAATTTCCGACAAGATGAGGATATCTAACAATATTTTGATATTCCTGATCCGGTCAGTTCTTCCATTCAGAACCGGCTGCAGCGTGTCTGATAGATGATATCCGCAGAAGGCCTATTATCGCCCGGGTTATCAGTGTCGTTGTCATTGCGCGCCGCTGCAGGCAGCTTGGAGAACATCTCACAGTCCGGGATGTTGGAAATGAAGCGCATGTTGTGCCGGCAGCAGGTGCTGACAGAGCAGGTTATTTACCTGATTTTTCCTCTTCTTTCTCGTAGGATGCCAGCTCAACCAGATTTCCGTCCGGATCCCGCAGGTAAATGCTTTGCATTGGTCCCAGCGCACCATGGCGCGCAACCGGTCCGAGCAGGATCGGATATCCCTTTTTAGTGATCTCGCGCACCGCGTCATCCAGGCTGCTGTCAAGGATCAGGCACAGATCGAGACAGCCGTACGTCGGATGTTCCGCGGCTGGCAGGAATTCTGCCTTTTTCGTGTGGATATTGAACTTCTGGCTGCCAAACCGGACTGCATAGCGGCCGTTTGCCCTATCCACCTCCATTCCGAGGATGTCCGCATAGAAATGCAGGCAGGCCTCCAGATTCTGTGTGGTGATGACAATGTGATCGATATTCCGGAATTTCATTTTCAGTTTCCTTCCTGTGGCTGCGTATTGGGAAAGACAGTGCACAGTTGTGTGGATGATGCAGCTGTTGGTCTTTTATTTGAAACAAAAGATAGCTCTTGGGGCGGAGAAATTGCGTCCGGCACTGTCCTGGATTGTGGTCTTTGCGTGTTCATGCGTCGACGATGATGAAGCGCACAAGGATTTCGATTGTTCTTTTGCGGGGCAGCCGAGATTACTGGGCCAGTTCCCGTAAGTACATTCTTTGCGTAATCCCTTATCAAGACGATTATCATCGCAAAATCAAACAGATCTATTGTAATGACGCCTTTTTCGTCCTGTCGCATGGAGTTCCGCGATACCATTTGCATTCAAACTGCTTTTTCCCACAGCTTATCACTTACTACGATACTGGCGGGAAGTCAGGCCAAAAAGAAAAGGCCGATCCGAAACCGGGTCGGACCCAAATCCCAGAATATGATTGCTCTGTCTTCCGAAGGTCAGTCGGAGGATTTGTCCGGAAGGAAGGGTTTCACGGCATCCGCCAGCGAGCTGATATTCCTTGTCTGGATCAGGATGCTTCCGGATCCCGTAAATTTGTTCACCAGTCCCTCGCCTGTCGTGAAGCCGAAGGATCCGGAAGCGACCTCGATGCTGTAGGAAAGGGAAGCGTCCCACGCAACAACGTGCTCGTTATCGATGGTCACAGGTTTTGCCGGTGTGCACTCAACCTCAATCAAGTCGCCATAAGACGCGATCAGCAGGTCGCCCTGGCCCTCTGTCTCCATAATGAAGAGTCCGCCGGAACCTCCGAAAATTGTCTGGCTGATATTCTGCTTCTGCATCTTGTAGTTGACAGAGTCATCGCAGGCGAAAAACGCGCCGTCATTCAGACGATACTGACGTGCTCCGACCTCCAGCTTTGCAATCTTGCCTGGAACAGACGGTGCGATGGCGACAATGCCATCCGGCGCGGTTCCTGTTACCTTCGTAATAAACATGCTTTCGCTGCTGACAACACTTCTCGCCACGGCACTGAGAAGTCCGCCGATTCCTTTTTTCTGGCTGTTCAGCTTTCCCTCCAGCTTCACATCCTGCATGTACACCATAGCGCCGTTCTCGATTTTCGCTGTCTCGCCGTTTCCGAGATGTACCTTTGCCAGCTGAAATCCATCATCTCCTACAAGCTCAAAATTCATTTTCTGCCCTCGTTAAACATGATACGCACGATTGCTTGTCTGCCTGACTGCCATTGCTCTGTATCTGTGTGTATGATAAATTCTCCGGCCTCAGGAGAGAGTACAGAAAAAGCGCCGATATTGAGAAAACTGGAACTTGACAAATCCATGCAGGTGGCTCCAGCACCACAGCTGAGTGCAAACGGATTACGCAAAGCAGCTGGATCGGAAAAGTCAGACATGCGGACGCTTTTGCAAAAAAGGGAGCAGGATGCCATGATCGCTGTGTTTCCTTACGGCACATGCATGGCAATGGCATTCGACGAGGCGGGATGGAGAAACTTTTGACGGGAAAGCGGAAATGCGAAGGTGCGCCGGCAGATTTGATTTTTTCCCAAAAAAACGGCGCGGTTTTCTCCTCCCGGAGAGACCGACGCCGCAAAGACGTGATTAGGGGCTTATGAACCCTTATTGATAATTTTTTGAAAGAAGCACCACTGTCTCCACATTTCCGGAGAAACAGAACTGGTC
>JBJEYC010000032.1:0-3463 GCA_051886435.1 Lachnospiraceae bacterium | reverse complement strand
GTGGGCGCTTTCTCCAGCTCCCTGTTCTCCATCGCCATGCAGGACACCCTGCCGGTGGGAATCCGCTTCCCGCTCGCGCTGCTGATCGGTATTGCGGTGGCCGCATTGTTCGGCTTTCTGATTGGCATTCCGGTGCTGCGGCTCAACGGCGACTATCTCGCCATTGTGACCCTGGCCTTCGGTGAGATCATCAAGAACATTCTGAATGCCCTGTACCTGGGCGTGGACTCCAATGGCCTGCATGCTTCCTTTACCAGTCAGATGGATCTGGGACTGGAGGCGGATGGTACCATGCTGATCAACGGACCTATGGGTATCTCCGGAACACCCCGTGATGCGAACTTTACCATCGCCGTAGTAATTCTTTTGATTGCCCTGTTCGTTGCCCAGAACCTGGTGAACTCCCGGGATGGCAGAGCGATTATGTCGATCCGTGACAACCGGATCGCTGCTGAGTCTGTTGGCATCAACATCACCCATTACAAGATGCTGGGTTTTGTGGTCTCCGCGGCCATCGCGGGTGCGGCGGGCGTTCTGTTCTCCCACAGCATCTCGACCCTGCAGGCCGGCTCCCAGTACTTTGGCTACAACGTCTCGATCCTGATTCTGGTTTACGTGGTTCTGGGCGGTATCGGAAATATCTCCGGTTCCGTTCTGGCGGCTGCGGTGCTGTATCTGCTCCCGGAACTGCTGCGTGCTCTGTCTTCTTACCGTATGCTGATCTACTCGATCGTCCTGATCGCGGTTATGCTGTTTAACTGGGCACCGGCTGCCCGGAACTGGCGCGCCAAGGTTGCGGCCAGCCTCAAGAAGACCTTTGGCAGAAAGGAGAGAGCATGAGCCAGGAAACAACGGAAAAGAAACCCCTGCTTGACGTCAGAAACCTCTCCATCACATTCGGAGGCCTTCGGGCTGTTGATGGCTTTCAGCTGCAGATCGAGAAAGGTGAGCTCTATGGTCTGATCGGACCCAACGGTGCCGGCAAGACCACCATCTTCAATATGCTCACCGGCGTCTACAAGCCCAATGAGGGCGTGATCCTTCTGGACGGGCAGGACATCACTGGCCACAAGACCGTGGAGATCAACCGGGATGGCATCGCCCGTACTTTCCAGAACATCCGTCTCTTCCAGGACATGCCGGTTATCGACAACGTCAAGGTTGGACTGCAGAATCAGTATCACTACTCGGTTGCGGCTTCGATCTTCCATCTGGGTTCCTACCGGAAGGTGGAGAAGGAGATGGACGATGCGGCGATGGATCTCCTCAAGATCTTTGATCTGGAGAAGTTCCGTGACTACAAGGCAGCTAACCTGCCCTACGGTCAGCAGAGAAAACTTGAGATCGCCAGAGCCATGGCAACCAAGCCAAAGCTCCTGCTTCTGGATGAGCCTGCCGCCGGCATGAACCCCAACGAGACGAAAGAGCTGATGGACACCATCGAGCTCATCCGGGAGAAGTTCGGCATCACGATCCTTCTCATTGAGCACGACATGAAGCTCGTCTCCGGCATCTGCGAGAAGGTGACGGTACTGAACTTCGGCCGCATCCTGCGTCAGGGCATCACGAAAGAGGTCCTGCGGGATCCTGAGGTCGTCAAGGCCTACATCGGAGAGTGAGGGGGAAAAGATCATGTCACTTCTTGAAGTCAACGACCTGCATGTTTACTACGGCGTCATCCAGGCCCTCAAGGGCATTTCCTTTCACGTGGAGAAAGGAGAGATCGTCGCCCTGATCGGTGCCAACGGCGCCGGAAAGACCACGACTCTGCACACCCTGTCAGGACTTCTGCGGGCAAAGCAGGGAACCATACGCTATCAGGACACCGACATCACAAAGATGCCGGGTCATAAGATTGTCACACTGGGCATGGCACAGGTCCCGGAGGGACGCCGTGTGTTCCCGGATCTGACGGTGCTGGCGAACCTCAAACTCGGCGCCTATACGAGACGCGACAAGGCGGAGATTGATGAGACCCTCAAGATGGTCTATGAGCGCTTCCCGAGACTGGAAGAGCGCAAGAACCAGACTGCGGGCACCCTCTCCGGCGGCGAGCAGCAGATGCTTGCCATGGGAAGAGCGCTGATGTCCCATCCGCAGCTGATTCTGATGGACGAGCCCTCGATGGGTCTCTCGCCTCTGCTCGTGAATGAGATCTTTGACATCATCCAGAAGATCAACAGCGACGGCACCACGGTGCTTCTGGTGGAGCAGAACGCCAAGAAGGCCCTGTCGGTGGCAAACCGTGCCTATGTCATGGAGACCGGTACAATCTCTATGGAAGGAAAGGCACAGGATCTTTTGGAAAATCCCCAGATCCAGAAGGCCTATCTGGGCGAATAAGACAAACCGGAACAGCCACACGGCCGTTCCGGTATTTTTTGTCCCGCACACATGGTAAAATGGTTTCGGGGCTGAAAAGCTGCCAAAAGGCGAAGCTGCGCAAGCGGCGGGGAGGTATTGGGAATGAAGAAAAACATCGTGATCACCATTGAGCGTCAGTACGGTTCCGGAGGACGGACCGTCGGAGAGATGCTGGCAAAGGACCTGGGCATTCACTACTACAACAAGGAGCTGACCAAACTGGCGGCAGAGGAGAGCGGCATCAATGAGGAACTCTTTGTCCGTGCCGATGAGAATGTCTCCCGCAGGAATCCCCTGATTGTGGCGGTACGCAAGTCCATGTATCAGGACGGCTCTATGAAGGGACCGGATTCCCCGGAATACACCTCCATGGAAAATCTGTTCCGCCTGCAGGCGGCGACGATCCAGAAGCTCGCCGAAACCAGTTCCTGCGTCATTGTGGGCCGGGCAGCCAATTATGTGCTGAAGGACTATGAGAATGTCCTGTCGGTGTTCGTCCATGCGCCAAAGGAATTTCTGATGGAGCAGGCGGCTTTGAAGCAGCCGATGCGTGGTCGGGAACTGGAGAAGTTCATCGAGGAGACCGATCGCAAGAAGGCGGACTACTACTATTACTACACCGGGGAGTATTGGGACTCCGTCAAGGGATATGACCTGTGCCTGAACTCAGCGAAGCTGGGTTTTGAAAAGTGCGTGGAGGAGATAAAGGCCTCCCTGAAGGTGCGCTTCGGAGACGATATCCTGGACTAATATAAAGACAGCTTATGGGTTCCATCAGAAACCACGATTTTACTTATTATCCGCCGGGCGGTATACTGGGCCTGTTCGGGCGAAAGGCCCGGTTACAGCGAAATCACACAGGAGGCAGCAATGGTAAAAGCAGTTGTAGGTGCAAACTGGGGAGATGAGGGTAAGGGCAAGATTACCGATACCCTCGCAGATTCCGCGGATATCGTGATCCGCTTTCAGGGCGGCGCGAATGCGGGCCACACCATCGTGAATGAGTACGGCAAGTTCGCGCTGCACACGATACCCTCGGGCGTGTTCCATCAGAACATCATGAACATCATCGGCAACGGCGTTGCCTTCGACATCGAGA
>JBJEYC010000031.1:0-3494 GCA_051886435.1 Lachnospiraceae bacterium | reverse complement strand
AGGGGAAGGTCTGCTCCACCGGCGTGTAGAGCACCTCATGGGCCGGGATGCCGTGACGCTTTGCATAGGCCGCCGCCACCGCGGTGCCGATGCTCTTTGCAAGAAACAGAACCTCTTCGGCGTCTTCGAGGTGGAGCGGAAGAAGCTGCTCCTCGACCTGGGAGAGGGCCAGCAATCCCGCCTCCTGCATCTTCTTTGCATCTCCCTTGATGCCATGGGGGAGTCCCTCATAGTGAAGGTCCGTGATCTCGTAGCCATTGGCCCTTGCAATCTTTTTGGAGAAATACAGGAGGGGCTTGTCGGTGTGATAGCCGATCCCGGGAAATACCACTGCAATCTTTGCCATGTCTGCCTCCGTATGAATGTCTTACGCGGCTCATCTTAGAACAGAGAAACGCCCGTCCGCAAGTACCAAAGAAAGGCATTGCGCTTCTCAAAGGAGCTGCCGCCGGATCCACTCCATCAGGATATCCGTGACGGCGCGCTGCTGTGCCTCGGTCAGCGGAACGCCCTCCGGGATACCGTGCCACTTGAAAAGGCATCCCCTGCAGCAGCAGCCGGTGGCGTGCTGAGCGGGAAACACCGGGTGGCCCCGCATCGGGGTCTGCTTTCCGTCCCGGGCGGGATGGGCCGGGGCAAGGCGCTTTGCCACAAAGTCCCCGGCGTGCCGGCGGATCGTCTCCATTCCCTTTTCTTCAAGGTAGCGCCGGTCCTCTTCGGAAAGAGAGAAACCGCTCCGAAACCCGCTCCGGGAGAGCCGAAGAAAGAGATCATCCAGCGCGGGATTCCGGGAAGGGAACGCCGCCTGCCGGGAGAGACTGTTCAAAAGCGGCGCCCCGTTCTTCGGGATAAAAGAAAGTCCTGACTTTTCCGCCTGCTCTGCGCGATGGCTCCCGGAGATGGGCCAGATCTTCTCCCCGATGCGAAACCTTGCCCCGGTGCTGCAAAAGAAAAAGGGAACAGACGCCTTCTCACAGGCAGCCCGTATTCCCTGCACCCAGGCAAGATCAAGGACTGTCCCCCCGGGATCGTCATCTCCCGCGGCAAAGATGGCCGAAGCGCCGCCTGTTTGAAGAAGCGGTGAGAGGTCCAGGGGCCCCCGCAGGGGCTCCAGGATCAGCTCCCGAGCGGCAAAGGGAAGGGATGTAAGGCAAGGTTCCAGATCCTCTGCGGCAGCCTGATCCGGAATACGGATGCCAAGAATCACGTTCGGATACCCGCTGCCCCAGTCCATGGGAAGGCGCGTCGTGATCTGCCGCACGTCATTCGTAAAAAGGAGAAACAGAAGGTCCTCCCGTGCCCGCATCATCGGATAGACTCCGTTTCGAAGGGAGTCTGCTCCTTCTGCAAAAAAGTCCTCATCCGGACAAAGAAGGACCGGTGCCGCGGTGCCGGGCAGTTTCCATCGGCCCGCCCGGTCACGCCGCACCGGCAGGTTCCAGCTCGTTGTCCTGCGCACCGCACCGGGCGCTGCCGGATCCCTCTCCCAGGGGCTCCAGATCGGCATAGCACTCCTTTCCGCCTGTTTTTTGCAGACTGCGTAAAACTCCCGGAACAGGCAATCCTGTTCCGGGAGTACGTGCTTTGTTCATCTTTCTTGGCTCAGACGGCCTCCTGCTCGGGGAGCGGAGCCTGATAAGGCTTGCTCTCTGCCGGGGCCGCATCCACATCCGGGACCACCTCGACACAGTACTGGTCGAAGTCGCCGGAGAGTTTCTCACGGATGCTCCTGGTCGCCTCTGCCAGCTGGTGCACGGAGACGGTGTCACTCTTCTCCCGTACGTAGATCTCAATCCAGGTCTTGCGCCCGGTCTGTACCACCTCGAGGAAGGTGATCTCCGCGCCATACTTTGCCACCTCCGGGGCGGCAATCTCCCGCACGTGATTTACTGTCTCGCTGGGTGCCGAGAACAGAAGGAGCTCCTTCACGTTCTCACAAATCTCCTTGATGGGCTCTGCCAGAAGCAGGCAGGTCAGCGCGATGGCAACCGCCGGGTCCATGTAGGGAGCCAGCCAGGCGAGGGAAGTGTGTTCCATCACGATCTGCAGCAGGAACGCAATCGCAATGCCAAAGCTCGTCACGGTATCCAGTTTCCAGGCGTAGAGCTCGGACTGGATGATCTGCGAGGAGTATTTCTTGGAGAGTCTGTGCAGTGCCAGAACCACGGTCAGGCATCCTGCCATTACAAAGAGCTCGAAAGCCGCAACATCCCCGGCGTTCACCAGGTGTCCGCCGCTCTGAATCAGGCGGATGTTGTCGACGATCGTGGCCGCGCAGACCACGAGGAGCGCCGAGTATTTCAGGATGATGAACAGCGACTCGAACTGGCTGTAGCCATAGGGGTGCCGCTCGGTCTCCGGCCGATACAGGAACGGGATCAGCACCAGGAACGGACCGATCAGGATGAGATCCATCCCGTCAAAGATACAGTCCATCAGAATGGTGTGCGCTCCGGTCATGAAAAAAGAGACCAGCTCCGCCGCCACAAAGGCTGCACTGCCGAGGAACGAAAACCGCATCGCCCTCTTTTCCACCAGCATCTTACGTTTGTTTCCTTCCGTCATATAACATCCGTCCGGAGCCGGATTGAACTCTCCTTTCGTGCGTCACGATGCACTGCTGCTCCGGCCGCTTCTCCGTTCGACGCCGGATCCCGGAGGTCTTTCCTCCGCGCTTGTCATCTGACAGTCCTATTTTATCGCACTTTTCGGACTTTTACCAGCCGCGGGCGCCGGGAATCCCCGGGAAACGCGGGCCGCAAAAAAGCAGTGGGATCTCTCCCGCTGCTTCCCGTCTTACTCTGCTGTTTCCAGGGCGATCTGCATCATCTGGTCGAAACCGGTCTGCCGCTCCATGGCGGAGAGCTGCCCCTCCTTGAAGAGGTGGTCAGAGATCGTGAAGATCCCCAGGGCCTTTTTGTGGGCCGCCGCCGCATTCATGTAAAGCGCTGCGCTCTCCATTTCCACACACAGCACACCCATGTCCGCCCACTTTTTGTTGACGTCCGGATAGTTGTTGTAAAAGACGTCCGCCGAGAGGCAGTTGCCGACCTTCACGTTGGCGCCCAGCTTTCTTGCGGCCGCCACGGCCCGCTCCAGCACATCGAAGCTCGCGATCGGGGCAAAGGTCCCGGGAAGCTGGTACTGGTATGCGTAGCGGGAGTCGGTGCAGGCCCCCTGGGCGATCACGATGTCCCGCAGATTGACGTCGTCCTGCAGTCCGCCGGCGGAACCGATACGCATGATGGTCTTCACATCATAGAAGTGATACAGCTCATAGCTGTAGATCCCGATGGAGGGCATGCCCATGCCCGATCCCATCACCGATACGGTCTTGCCGTGGTACGTGCCGGTGTAGCCAAACATGTTCCGAACCGTGTTGAAGCACACCGGATTCTCCAGATAGGTCTTCGCGATGTACTCCGCCCGGAGCGGATCTCCCGGCATCAGCACGGTCTTTGCGATCATGCCCTTTTCGGCTGCATTGTGCGGTG
>JBJEYC010000030.1:0-3567 GCA_051886435.1 Lachnospiraceae bacterium | reverse complement strand
TTCCACAAGTCAACAAAAGACAGGAATCCTGTGTTTTGCAAGAATTTAGGAGGATTGAACATGAGTAAACCGGTTGTACTGGTAGTAATGGACGGCGTCGGCTGGACAGACAAGGACAATGGCAATGCAGTCATGCACGCCTACAAGCCCCAGATCGACGAGCTGATGACCAAGTGGCCCCACACCACGATCAAGGCATCGGGCACGGCGGTCGGCCTTCCCTCGGATTCCGACATGGGCAACTCCGAGGTCGGCCACAACGCCCTCGGCTGCGGCCAGATCTACTCCCAGGGCGCAAAGCTCGTCAACGAGTCCATCGAGTCCGGAAAGATCTATGAGTCCGCTGCCTGGAAGGGCGCCATCTCCTACCTGAAGGAGAACGGAGGCAAGCTCAACTTCATCGGACTGCTCTCCGATGGCAACGTCCACAGCAACATCTCCCACCTGATCGCCATGATCCGCGAGGCAAAGAAGGAGGGCGTGAAGGAAGTCCGCGTCCATGCGCTGCTCGACGGCCGTGATGTTCCCGAGACCTCTGCCCTCAAGTATGTGGACGAGCTCGAGAATGTCTTCAAGGAACTCAACGACGACACCTTCCACGGCTGCATCGCTTCCGGCGGCGGCAGAATGACCATCACGATGGACCGCTATGAGGCAGACTGGTCCATGGTGGAGCGCGGCTGGCACATCCATGTGATGGGCGACGGCAGAAAGTTCTCCTCCGCGACCGAGGCCATCGAGACCTATCGCAAGGAGGGCGGCTATACCGACCAGTACCTTCCGGGCTTTGTCATCGCTGACAAGGACGGCAACCCCGTGGGACCCATCGATGACGGCGATTCTGTCATCCTCTTCAACTTCCGCGGCGACCGCGCTGTCGAGCTCTCCAAGGCTTTCGACTACATGAACAAGGGCTTTGACAAGTTCCCGATGCCCAAGAAGCCCAAGGTCTACTACTGCGGCATGCTGCAGTATGACGGCGACTTAAAGCTCCCGGACAACTTCCTGGTGGAGCCTCCGCACATCGAGCACACCATGTCCGAGTTCCTGGTCAAGAAGGGCGTGAAGAGCTACGCATGTTCTGAGACCCAGAAGTTCGGCCACATGACCTACTTCTGGAACGGCAACCGCTCCGAGAAGTTCTCGGAGGAGCTCGAGGACTGGGAGGAGGTTCCCTCCGATATCATCCCGTTTGATCAGAAGCCCTGGATGAAGGCTACCGAGGTCACCGAGAAGATGCTCGCTGCCATCGAGAGCGGCAAGTACCAGTTCCTGCGCTGCAACTATCCCAACGGCGACATGGTCGGCCACACCGGCAACTACGAGGCGACCATCATCGGCGTCGAGTCCGTTGACCTGAACCTGCGCAGAATCATGGATGCCTGCCTCAAGTACGACTACTGCCTGCTGGTCATGGCTGACCACGGCAACTCCGATGAGATGTATGACAAGGGCAAGAATCCGGACGGCACCCCGAAGCCGAAGACCTCTCACTCCCTTGCAAGAGTTCCGTTTGCGGTCTTCAACGGACCCGAGGGCACCGAGATCAAGGACGGCGACTTCGGCCTTGCCAACGTGGCAGCAACCACGGTCAAGATCCTCGGCTTTGAGCCTCCGAAGGAGTGGATGGAGTCCATCATCAAGTAAGCTGTTTTTCTGACAAAACAGTATGATCTGCAGCACCGGCTCCCAAAGGCCGGTGCTGTTTTTGCAGGGAGGCAGAGGCGGGAGCACAGCCTCCTGAAGGAGACGAAAAGCAGCATGGAAGACAGAAAGATCCTGATTCTGAACACCGGGGGAACGCTTTCCTCCGTCATGAAACAGACAGGCCTTGCGCCGGGACTTCGGACCGCGGACATCCAGAAGGAGCTGCGGATGGTCGCCCAGGGCGTGGACCTGACCCTCATGGATGTCATGTCCAGGGACTCCGCCAACATCTTTCCGGAGGACTGGGCGAATCTTGCAGAGAAGATCGGCTCTCTCTGGGAGGACTATGACGGAATTGTCGTGATTCACGGGACAGACACCCTGGCCTACACCTCGTCGATGCTCTCGTACATGCTGCAGAACATCCCGATCCCGGTGGTGCTGACGGGCTCCCAGCTCTCGATGCAGAATCCGGTTGCCGACGCAATGGAGAACTGCCGCTGCGCGATCCACTTCGCGGCCCGCGGGGTTCCCGGCGTCTATGTCGCCTTCAACCGCAAGGTCATGCTGGGCTGCCGCACGTCAAAGGTCCGGTCCCTCTCCTTCGATGCCTTTGACTCGATCGGCGTGCCGGAGGTCGCAAAGATTTCCTCCCTGGGGATGGAAATCAGGGAGGACATGATCCCGAAGCGCACGGACATCTTTCACCTCGAAAATCACTACTCGGACCGGGTGTTTATGCTGAAGATGTTTCCGGGAATCCACCGGAGTGTTCTGAAGAGCCTTCAGAATGCTGGGTATGAGGGCCTGTACATTGAGGCCTACGGCATCGGCGGCATGCCCTTTCTGCAGCACGACTTTATCAGCGCCATCGGGGAGCTGATCGAGGGCGGCATGACGATCCTTGTCGGCACGCAGGTGCGGTACGAGGGGAGCAACCTCTCGGTCTACGAGACCGGAAGAAAAGCACTGGAGGCCGGTGTTCTCGAGGCGAGGGACATGACCTCGGAGGCGGCCCTGACAAAGCTCATGTGGGTCCTTGGAAGAACGAAGGACAAAAAGGAGATCCGGGAGTACTTTTCGGTCTCCCTCTGCGGAGAGGTGACCCTTCGCGGCGCGCACGCCCCAGAGCATGTTGATACCCACAATAGGAGGAATGCATGAAACCAAGACAACTTTCCCTTCTTGTCCTGATTCTGGGACTTTGTTCCATGGCACTCTCGGAGTTCTCGATCCTGGGACCCATCTGTGCCGCGGCGGCAATTATCGTCGGAATCTTTGCGGACCGGAAGGTCTGCAAAGAGAAGCGGGACAAAAACATGGTGCACCTGGGATTCCTTGCGGCGTTCTTCGGCATCACGTCCTTTATCATGATGCTGATCCTTGCCCGCTCCATCACGCCGGAGCAGCTGCAGGAACTGCAGGAAGCTGCCACCCAGAGCGCAACGGAAGCCATCACACAGCAGTAACCTGCCATGCCGAACAAAAACAGGAGGATTGCAATGGGAAACTGTTACACGGGAACACCGTCAAAGCTTGGCTTTGGCCTGATGCGCCTGCCAAGAGACAAGAGCGGAAAAATCGATGTGGAGGAGACCTCCCGAATGGTGGATGCCGCGCTGGAAGCGGGAATCACCTACTTCGACACGGCCTATGTCTATGAGGGCTCGGAGGAGGCCATCAAAAAAGCCCTTGTTGAGCGCCATCCCCGGAATACCTATACCCTCACGGACAAGCTCAATGCCGGCTTTGCAAAAAATGAGGAAGAGGCAAAGAACCAGATCCACGAGAGCCTTGCGCGGACCGGGGCAGGCTTTTTCGATTACTACCTGCTGCACGCAGTCAGCGAGGACAACATCGACCGCTATGAGAAGTTCCACATCTGGGACTACATGCATGAGCTTTTGGAGAAGGGCCTCA
>JBJEYC010000029.1:0-3580 GCA_051886435.1 Lachnospiraceae bacterium | reverse complement strand
CCGCCTTCTTGATCATGCGCTTCTGCAGGATCGGCACATCCTCGAGCGGAACCTCGACACCCAGATCGCCACGGGCAACCATGATGCCGTCCGCCGCCTCAAGGATCTCGTCGAAGTTCTTGACGCCCTGCGTGCTCTCGATCTTTGCGATGATCTTGATCCGGCTGCCGCCGTTGTTGCAGAGGATGTAACGCATCTCACGGATGTCCTCTGCCGATCTTGTGAAGGAAGCCGCCACATAGTCAAAGCCGCACTTGCAGCCAAAGATCAGGTCGCTTCTGTCCTGCTCGCTGATGAAGGGCATGGACAGATCCGCGCCAGGCACGTTGACACCCTTGTGGTTGGAGACCGGGCCGCCGTTCTTGACCGTGCAGTGGATCTCCGTATCGGTGACGCTGTCGACGGTCAGGCCGATCAGGCCGTCATCGATCAGGACGGTTCCGCCGGGCTTCACGTCATGGGGCAGATCCTTATAGGAGATAGAGACCCGGTTCTGGTCGCCGAGAATCTCCTCGGTGGTCAGAGTGAAGTGGTCTCCTGCCTTGAGCTCCACCTTGCCATCCTTGAAGTCCCGCAGACGGATCTCCGGTCCCTTGGTGTCGAGCAGCGCTGCCACCGGAATGCCCAGTTCTCTGCGCACCGCCATCAATGTCTCCAGTCTTGTCTTCTGCTCCTCATGATCCCCGTGGGAGAAGTTGAAGCGTGCCACATTCATGCCGGCCTTTACCAGCTCGGCGATGGTCTCCTTGGTATTGCTTGCCGGTCCCAGTGTGCAGATGATCTTTGTCTTTCTCATTTTCGATAGTTTCCTTCCTGATTGCCGCGTTCCTGTACGGCTGAATTTTTACCGCTAACTCTTGCGTATCGCGTATTATACCAAAATCGGCGTCCTGTTACTAGCACGACAATGTGCCTCATGGTATACTAAACAGGCGGAAAACGGGCGCCGGAGGGGTGTCCGCACTCCACATCCATTACAGCGATTTGGACCGCTTGCGGTCCCGGAAAGGAAACACATGATCAATATTCAGCAGGCAGCACAGGATACCGTCTGGATCGGCGGCAGTGACAGAAGGCTTGCGCTCTTTGAGAACCTCTTTCCGCTCCCGAACGGCGTCTCCTACAACAGCTACGTAGTCCTGGACGAGAAGACGGTACTCTTTGATACCGCCGATGTCTCTATCGCAGACCAGTATCTGGAGAACCTGGAGGCAGCCCTTGCAGGCAGAACTCCCGACTATCTCGTCATTCTCCACATGGAGCCTGACCACGCGGCGCTCATCCGCATCGTCACGCAGAAATTCCCGGGTCTGACCCTGGTGGGCAGCTGCAAGACCTTCGCATTCCTCGACCAGTTCTTCCCCGGCCTCGTGCAGAATCGTCTCACGGTCAAGGAGGGCGACACCCTCTGCACTGGAAAGCACACCTTCCACTTCGTGGCTGCGCCGATGGTACACTGGCCCGAGGTGCTGTTTGCCTACGATGACTTCACGAAGTCCCTGTTCAGCGCCGATGCCTTCGGCACGTTCGGCACGGTGGACGGCTCGATCTTCGCAGATGCCTATGACTTCGAGAAGACCTATCTGGACGAGGCACGCCGCTACTACGCCAACATTGTCGGCAAGTACGGCCAGCAGGTACAGATGGTACTGAAGAAGGCCGCAGGCCTTGAGATTGCCAACATCCTGCCTCTGCACGGCCCGGTCTGGCGCAAAGACCTCTCCTGGTTTATCGACAAGTATCAGAAGTGGTCCACGTACACGCCTGAGACCAACGACGTGCTGGTAGTCTACGCCAGCCTCTACGGCCACACTGCCTCTGCGGCAGAGACCTTCGCCGCAAAGCTCCAGGCAAAGACCGGCCGCGGCGTGAAAGTTCTGGACGTCTCCAAGACGGATGTGTCCTACCTGATCTCCGAGGTCTGGCGCTGCAGCACGATTGTCCTGTTCAGTGCAACCTACAACAACGGTATCTATCCCAAGATGAACGACTTCATCGAGGACATGGGTGCCCTGTTTGTCCAGAACCGCACCTTCGCCCTGGCAGAGAACGGCACCTGGGCACCGGTTGCCGGCAAGCTCATGCGGGCAAAGCTCTCGAGCTTCAAGAACATCAACATCCTGGACGAGACCTTCAGCTTCAAGTCCGCTCTCCACGCAGCAGACGAGCCCCGGCTCGACGCCTTTGTGGACGCCGTCGCAAACGCCTGACTGCCTGCATTGCTTTCGATTCTTCAGACCGTCCTCTTTCCGGGGGCGGTCTTTTTTTGCGCGCAAAAAATCCCGATCCCATCCGCGAAAGCGGACAGGACCGGGATTTTATCTGTTTGGATCAGATTGGATCAGAACTCTGAATCAGAGCTGAGGGCCAGCGGCAACCAGTGCCTTGCCAGCCTCGTTGCCCTCGTACTTCTTGAAGTTCTTGATGAAGCGCTGAGCAAGATCCTTTGCCTTTGCATCCCACTCTGCAGCATCCTTGTAGGTGTCGCGAGGATCGAGGATTGCGGGATCAACACCCGGCAGCTCGGTCGGAACCTCAAAGCTGAAGTAAGGGATCTTCTTGGTGGGAGCCTTGTCAACAGCACCGGTCTGAATAGCGGTGATGATGCCACGGGTATCCTTAATGGAGATTCTCTTTCCAGTTCCGTTCCAGCCGGTGTTCACAAGGTAAGCCTTTGCGCCGGACTGCTTCATTCTCTTGACGAGCTCCTGAGCGTACTTGGTCGGATGCAGCTCCAGGAATGCCTGGCCGAAGCAAGCGGAGAAAGTAGGAGTGGGCTCGGTGATGCCACGCTCAGTTCCTGCGAGCTTTGCAGTGAAGCCGGACAGGAAGTAGTACTGAGTCTGCTCAGGGGTCAGGATGGAGACCGGAGGCAGAACACCGAAAGCATCAGCGGAAAGGAAGATCACGTTCTCAGCAGCCGGGCCGTGAGAGATGCCACCGGTAACCTTCTGCACGATCTTCTCGATGTGATCGATCGGATAGGAAACACGGGTGTTCTCGGTCACGCTCTTGTCAGCGAAGTCAAGCTTGCCGGTTGCGTCATCGATGGTGACGTTCTCGAGCAGAGCATTTCTCTTGATTGCGCCATAGATGTCGGGCTCAGCGTCCTTGTCCAGGTTGATAACCTTTGCGTAGCAGCCGCCCTCGAAGTTGAAGACGCCCTCGTCATCCCAGCCGTGCTCATCATCGCCGATCAGCAGTCTCTTGGGATCAGTGGAAAGAGTGGTCTTGCCGGTGCCGGACAGACCGAAGAAGATGGAGGTGTGCTTGCCCTCGAGATCCGTGTTAGCGGAGCAGTGCATGGAAGCAATGCCCTTGAGAGGCAGGTAGTAGTTCATCATGGAGAACATACCCTTCTTCATCTCACCGCCGTACCAGGTGTTGATGATAACCTGCTCACGGGAAGTGATGTTGAAGACAACTGCGGTCTCAGAATTCAGACCCAGCTCCTTGTAGTTCTCAACCTTTGCCTTGGAAGCATTGTAAACGATGAAATCAGGCTCGAAGTTCGCTTCCTCTTCGGGAGTGGGCTTAATGAACATATTTCTTACGAAATGTGCCTGCCAAGCAACCTCCA
>JBJEYC010000028.1:0-3585 GCA_051886435.1 Lachnospiraceae bacterium | reverse complement strand
CATTCTCGATTTCGAGCATATGGCTCTCCACCTGGAAATTTGCCCGCCACTCCCCCTCATTGATGGTCTGCACGGCATGCGCCATGTCGTCCAAGGGAAGGACCAGCTTCTTTCGGATCAGGCGGTTGATGGAAACTGCCGTCGGCACCAGGCAGGCAAGAAGGATCGCAAACAGGATATGCCCCGGCGACACATAGAGCGAAACCGCATCCGGTACGATCTCTGTCAGCAAAAGATTCATGGAAGAAACCGATGCACAAAAATACCGTCGGTTCCCGATGCGCGTTGTGCCCTCCGAAAGAGACGTCACAGCCTCGGCGGAATCCCCGGAGAGACCATACCACTGCTCCTGCTGGAGAATGGCCCAGTTTCCCTCATCTCCCACAAGATCCTCCAGGCAGACAAAGCCGCCGATGGCGGCCAGGTTTTTCTGCATGAAGATTCCAAAGTAGGTCCGCTCTCCCTCCCGGTACAGCACGGCATGCCACAGCTGCGGGTGGGTGTTCGCATAGTCCTGCGAGCCGAGCAGTGTCATCTCCTGTGCCGCACGGTCTGCAAGGCGCTGGACTGTCTCCTCATCCTCCCCGTCCCGGATACAGTAGAGGCGCTTCTGATAGCTCTCGTAGTAGATGACCAGCGAGGAGAGGCCCCGGTGTGCCCGCATCTGCTGCTCCATCGCCGTGCGCACGCGGTAGGCCTCGGTCCACTGCTTTCCGGCCGCCTGATAGACGGAGAGCGATGTGAAGGAGGTGTCGTCGCTGTAGATCGCCTCGACCGCGTTCTGGAGCATGTCCGCCGCGCCCTCCAGCCCGTCCGTCTTCTCCTCCAGGGCCTCCGTCAGCTGTTCATTCTGCCGCCTGTGATAGGAGCTGGCAGAGAGGAGGAGGTTTACAAGAAGAATGCAAAAGAGCAGCAGAAAGAAGACCGACGTGAAGACCTTTATCTGTATGCCAAGGCTGATCATGCGCGGCCTGCTTAGCATTTTCTTTCCCTTTTCCCGCTTCGCGCTCTCCGGTTTCCCGGCATTCTGCTCTGCCCTGTTCTGCTCCCCTGCCATTTTCCCTCTGACGCTCCCCTTCCGATGATCCGTTTTTCCTTACTCTTCTGCAATGACGCGAACCCGCGCCAGATTCCGGATCCTGGTGAAGGGATCCTTCGGATTCCCATCCCGCTGGGACATGACGCGCACCGCGGCAAAGTGAATGCCAGGCGTCTGATAGCAGTGGGTCACCCGGGACTGGGCGGCACCGTCTTCCAACACCTGCAGCGCGCCCTCCACCGGGAAATAGGTGCCATTTCCGTTGACATCCGCCTCCGGATCCTCCGAGAAGTCAAAGGCAAGCGAGGTGACCGCACCGGCCCCGTCGGGAACCTGTGCCCTTGCCGTGAAGGTGATGGGCTCTCCCACCTTTGCGTGGACGCAGTCACTCTCCTTCTCATCTCTTGCCGTGTACCCGGTCATGGCAACCACCGGCTGCATGCCGCGGCGCTCCTTTGCGCTCTTCGGAACCTGGATCTGTCCCTTCTCATAGGTGTAATTCGTTGCGGGAAGCGGCTCCTTTCCCTGCTCCACCCAGGCGGTCAGATCCAGGAGGATCTGATAGAGCTGTCCCAGGTAGTTGGTGATGTAGGGGGTCTCCAGGCCGTTGGTGTCCCCGTGGAGGGCGCGGTCAAAGTAATAGAGACGGAACGATGCACCATTTCCTGCCCGCTCTACGGTGTGCCGGTACCAGTCTCCGCACCAGGGGGTGGTCGACTCGTCCATCAGGCACTGGGAGACAATGACCTTGCCCTGGATCTGCCCATCCTGCACTGTCCCGGTGCCGGTGAAGGAGTATCCCATCACCTCGTCCCGCTGGGGGATCTTCTCCTGCCGGATCTCATCCCAGGCGTGGAAGGCCGGATCGTCCGGCACCTGGTGGCGGTAGTAGCTCTGCACCGCCAGGTAGTCGGAGTTGTCAAAGTGCACGAGGTCCCCGGGCGCTGCCTTCTGCAGGGTCTCCCGGATGTCCTCCTCCGATACCCCAAAGGAGGGTGCAATCAGGGCGCAGTTTCCGACAAAGCGCGCCAGCTGAATCGGCGCGCGGCCGGCGGCTTCGCCGTCCTGAAAGGTGATCTGGGTGCCGTCCGTATAGCCATCCTCCGGCACCGGGACGTGGTCGAGCTCGACCCAGCAGCCGTCTGCGCTGCCGAGGAGCTTGTGCCAGGCATCGTCCACGCCGTTCTCTCCCCTGGGCGCGCTCTTTGCTCCAGAGGCATCCGGCACATGAATCCGCACCACTTTCGCGTCGAAGAGGACCCGGTCCCGCTTCGTGGACAGGATGCCCGAATAGCCCTCATAACCGGGCTTCGTCCAGAAGTCGGTAAAGTACGCGGGATCCTTTCCCTTCACGCCGGGAAGCAGCACCGGGAGCGAGCCGGCATCGAACTTTCCGTGGGCCTCAAGAAACCACGCCCGGGGTGGAAAGCCCATCTGGGTCAGCTCATGCAGGCCCTCCTGCTGCTCTTTGGAAAGGCCCTGCATGGGGTCGCCGCTGCCGCCCGCGTCCAGCGCGTCCACAATGGTGCCGAAGGCGCCCCGCAGAAGCCGTTCCCCCTGCACATGCATGCAGATCGTGTTGGGAAGGGAGGCCGGGGAGCCGATGACATAGGGGGCTGCCCCGTCCCAGGCATCGGTGTTCTCGATGCAGGCCATGGTCTTGTATCCGCCGCCGCTGCCGCCGTAGACATAGCCGTAGGGCCTCCTGTCCGTGCCGTAGTAGCGCATGGCGATCTGTCTGCCGTACTCGGCAGCGGCCGCGCTGGTCTTCCAGACTAAAGTGTCATCTTTCTTGATGCCGAAGGCACTGGAAGAGGCCATGTTGCTCTCGACCTCATAGAAGCCGTGCAGCAGGGCAAACAGGATCCGGTCTTTCTCACCTGTAAGTCCCATCGAGGCTGTCTCCTCGTCCGGTCCCGGGAACGGGCTCAGATACTGCAGGAAATGGCCGCCGTAGTGCTCTTTTTCCGGAAGGCAGAGAATGAATTTCAGTGCCGTGCCGGCGCAGTGGGCGTGCACGTAGTGATAGGGGACGGCCGTCCCGTCCGGCAGGCTCCTTGTCCTCTCCTCTTCAAGGTCAAGCACAACTTCCCGATAGATAGGATCCTCAAGCACGTGATAAATCTTTTTCATTCTGCCTCCTCTGCCTGCCTGGCATTTCCTTTCTGCAGCCCGCTATTGTCCTATCATAAAAAAAAGAACCCGGAACGCATACGTCCGGATTCGTCAGGATTGACAGGAATTCGTTCTCTTTTTTTTGTTTGAAAGGGATTTTTCTCCCTTTCTTTTCCGCATTCCGTACGCTTTCGTGTCTCCGCACTCTGCCGCCTGTCGTCCCCTGCCCTTCTTCCAGGCCGGAAAGGGCGCCATTCTGCGGTCGCTTTCTCCCGCTGCCTGCGTTACGGCCAGGATCTGAGGCAGGTTTTCGTACGGATGGCAAAACGGCCGCATCCTTCAGCCGGAAAGACCTGAAAGCCATAAAAAAAGCCGATCCGCTGCCGGATCGGTTATGAGGGGGAGTAGTGTTATGAAAAAGCTGTTTGCTG
>JBJEYC010000027.1:0-3595 GCA_051886435.1 Lachnospiraceae bacterium | reverse complement strand
GGGGAGACAAGACGGCATCCCGCACCCTGAATCGGGCAACCCAGTCCCTGCGCCAGCCGGGCTCCACCTTCAAGATCGTCTCCACCTATGCCCCGGCGCTTGACGCCGCGGGCAAGACCCTTGCCACCACCTACGTCGATGAGCCCTATACCTACTCCGACGGGACGCCGGTGCGCAACTGGTACGGGGAGGCCTACCGGGGAACAACCACGATCCGGACCGCAATCCGGGACTCCATGAACATCATTGCGGTCAAGTGCCTGACGGACATCACGCCGGAGCTGGGATATGCGTACCTTCTGAACTTCGGCTTTACCACCCTGGTTGACAACGAGGAGATCAACGGAAGCATCTACTCCGATGTGCGGCAGACCCTGGCACTGGGCGGCGTCACCAACGGTGTGAAAAACATCGAGCTCAATGCAGCCTATGCGACGATCGCCAACGGCGGCGTCTACATGGAGCCGAAGTTTTACACGAAGATCACGGATCACGACGGAAACGTGATCCTGGACAACACAAACCAGAAGACGAGGACGGTGCTCAAGGACTCCACGGCGTATCTTCTGACGTCTGCCATGGAGGACGTGGTGACCTCCGGTACCGGCACCATGTGCCAGATCTCCGAGACCCCGGTCGCCGGCAAGACCGGTACCACCTCCGATGAGAACGACGTCTGGTTTGCGGGCTTCTCCAATTACTACACCTGCACGACCTGGGCGGGATATGATGAGAACACAAACCTGTCCGGATCGGAGGCCAACATCGCCAAGATCATCTGGCAGGCGGTGATGGAACGGGTTCACGAGAACCTCTCGTATTCCGATTTTGAGCAGCCCTCCGACGTGGAGCAGGCGACGATCTGTACGGTCTCCGGAAAGCTTGCCGTGAGCGGGCTGTGCGATGCAACCTCCATCACAGAGTACTTTGCAACGGACACCATCCCCACCGAGTCCTGCAGCGCGGCCTACCATCAGAGCGAGGTCCAGGAAGAGCAGCAGGATGACACCGATCAGACCCAGAGCACCGAGTCTGCGGAGCAGCAGGCCCTGGATGCGGCCAACCAGAACGAGCAGACCGCGGCGCAGATCTTAAGCGATGCCCAGGCGGCGCTCGATGCGGCCAATGCCTCCGGTGATGCCGCACAGATCGCAAATGCCCAGTCCGTGTATGATACGGCAACGCTCAACCACGACACCGCGGTCACCCAGGTGCAGCAGGCCCAGGCGGCGCTTGATGCCGCAAATGCGGCGGGAACGTCCACCGGAGATACTTCCGGGACGGACGCCGGCACCGGGGTTGCGGTTGAGGACAATACCGGACAGTAATCAGAATGATTTTGCAGCAAACACGGTCTGCACCCACAAAAAAAGGCGGGTGTGGACCGTGTTTTTCTGCTCTGGAGAAAAGATTGTCAAATTTTTATCACACAGACCACTGATTTTCGTCCATACGCCGTCTTGCACAGACGTGGCAAATGGGATTTAATAGTTCTGTAAGGTGATTTTATAAAAGTCATTACCACAATAGGAGGGAAGCATGAGCGAAATCACTGCAACGATCCCGGAAAAGGGGCCCATTACCGACGAGCTGCTGACCAGGATGAACAAATACTGGAGGGCAGCCAACTACCTGTCTGCCTGCCAGCTGTATCTGCTGAAAAACCCGCTTCTTCGGGAGCCTCTGACCCGTGACATGGTCAAGAAGAAGATCGTCGGCCACTGGGGCACCGTTCCCGGCCAGAACTTCGTCTTTGTCCACTGCAACCGCGTGATCAAGCGCTATGACCTGGACATGATCCTTCTTTCCGGCCCCGGACACGGCGGAAACTTCTTCATCGCCAATGACTATCTCGACGGTTCCTACACCGATGTCTATCCGAACATCACCCAGGATGAGGCAGGTCTGCAGAAGCTGTTCAAGCAGTTCTCGTTCCCCGGCGGCGTTCCCTCTCACTGTGCCCCCGAGACCCCCGGTTCCATCCATGAGGGCGGCGAGCTCGGCTATTCCATCGCGCATGGTTTCGGCGCGGTCTTTGACAACCCGGATCTGATCGCAACAGTCATCGTCGGCGACGGCGAGGCCGAGACGGGTCCTCTTGCCACGAGCTGGCAGAGCAACAAGTTCCTGAATCCCGTTCACGACGGCGCAGTTCTTCCGATCCTGCATCTGAACGGCTACAAGATTGCAAACCCGACTGTCTTCGGCAGACTCTCCCATGAGGAGCTCGTGAACTTCTTCCACGGCTGCGGCTGGGAGCCGTACTTCGTCGAAGGGGATGACCCGATGACGATGCACCGCAAGATGGCGGAGACCATGGACACCGTGATCGAGAAGATCCAGGCGATCCAGAAGCACGCAAGAGAAACAGGTGACACCACAAGACCGGTATGGCCGATGATCATCCTGCGCACTCCCAAGGGATGGACCGGACCGAAGGTTGTCGACGGAAACCGCATCGAGGGCAACTTCCTGGCACACCAGGTTCCGGTCATGATGGACAAGCCGGAGCACCTGCAGATTCTCTCTGACTGGCTGCACAGCTATCATCCGGAAGAGCTCTTCGACGAGAACGGAACGCTCCTTCCGGAGCTGCGTGATCTTGCTCCGAAGGGAGACCGCAGAATCGGCGCGAACCCGCACGCCAACGGCGGCAAGCTCCTGCGCGATCTCGTGCTTCCGGACTTCCGCGACTATGCAGTCGAGGTCAAGAAGCACGGCGAGAAGGACGGCCAGGACACCACAGTGATGGGCCAGTTCGTCCGCGACATCTTCAAGCTCAACGAGAAGAGCAGAAACTTCCGTATCTTCTCCCCGGATGAGAACAACTCGAACCGCTTCAACGCGGTCTTCGAGGAGACCAACCGCGACTGGAACGCACAGCGCTTTGACACCGATGATCATCTCGATCCCGACGGAAGAGTCATGGACTCCATGCTCTCGGAGCACATGTGCGAGGGCTGGCTGGAGGGATATCTGCTCACCGGCCGTCACGGCTTCTTCGATACCTATGAGGCCTTCTCCCGCATCATCGACTCGATGGCGGCACAGCACGCAAAGTGGCTCAAGGTCTGCAACCAGCTTCCCTGGAGGGAGAAGATCGCATCCCTGAACCTTGTCATGTGCTCCACGGTCTGGCAGCAGGACCACAACGGCTTTACGCACCAGGATCCCGGTTTCATGGATCACATCGCAAACAAGAAGGCAGACGTGGTGCGCCTGTATCTGCCTCCGGATACCAACACGCTCCTGTCCACGTTTGACCACTGCATCCGCAGCCGCAACTACGTGAACGTGATCATCGCTTCCAAGCATGAGCGCCCGCAGTGGCTGTCCATGGATGAGGCGGTAAAGCACTGCACGCAGGGCATCGGCATCTGGGAGTGGGCATCGAATGATCAGGACCAGGAGCCGGATATTGTCTTCGCCTGCGCAGGAGAGACCCCGACCCTCGAGGCACTCGCTGCCGTCGACATCCTGAACCACGAGCTTCCGGAGGTGAAGATCCGCTTTATCAACGTCGTCGACCTCTTCAAGCTCCAGCCCTCCACCGAGCACCCGCACGGCCTGACCGATGCGGAGTACGACATGCTGT
>JBJEYC010000026.1:0-18246 GCA_051886435.1 Lachnospiraceae bacterium | reverse complement strand
TTTAATAAGTCACGTCCCTTCAGGTCAATTGAAGCCATTGTCTTTCCTCCTGTCTTGTTCTCCGGCAACTGTCCTCAGATGTCGTCATCCTTCTTCTCGTCATCGCGCAGCTCATCCTGGATGGCACGGTTTGCCGCCTCCGCGCCGAGCGTCGCCGCAGAGGAGACGCCGGGGCGGATGCAGGGATCCTTCGGCGCGGTCGGCGCCTTCTTCTGCGTGCGGTCGATCGGTGTCGCATCGCCGATGCCCAGGGTCTCCCCCACAACGCCCAGGGTGGAGGCGAGGTTTGTGATGTCAGAGGGCAGGAAGATCTTCGTCGCTCTGCCGTCTGCCACGTCCTTGAGCGCCTCAATGCCGCGCAGGCGCAGAACCTCGTCGGAAACACCCACTTCGTTCAGGGATTTGATACCCTGTGCCTCCGCATCATACACCATGCGGATGGACTTCGCACGTCCCTCGGCCAGGGCGATCTGGGAATCGCGCTCTGCCTCGGCCGCGAGAATCTTTGCCTTCTTGTCGCCCTCTGCCCGGGAGACCACTGCCTCCTGGTGCGCCTGGGCTTCCAGCACGGTCTGACGGCGCTCACGCTCCGCCCGCATCTGCTTGGTCATGACCTCCTCGATCTCCTTCGGAGGCTGAATGTTCTTGATCTCCACACGGGTCACCTTGATGCCCCAGGGATCGGTGGCCTCATCCAGCGTGGTCTGCATCTTTCCGTTGATGATCTCCCGGGAAGTCAGCGTCTGGTCCAGCTCCATGTCGCCGATGATGTTGCGGAGAGTCGTCGCAGACAGGTTCTGCAGGCCCGCGATCGGGTTCTCGACGCCATAGGTGTAGAGTCTGGGGTCAAACACCTTCATGAACACCACGGAGTCGATCTGCATGGTGACGTTGTCCTTGGTGATGACTGGCTGGGGCGGAAAGTCCAGGACCTGCTCCTTGAGACTGATGATCTTGGCAACACGCTCGATAAACGGCGTTTTGACATGCAGGCCTGCCTGCCAGGTTGTCTTGTACTTGCCCAGATGCTCGATCACATAGGCATGGGCCTGTGGGACGATGCGGATGTTGGTAAAGAACAGAATCAGCGCAACAATAATCAGAATGATCAGAAATGCCGTCAGTGCCATACTTAACTCTCCTCTCCAGGCTGCTGGGCGGCTGCAGATATTTGCAAACCGTCAGCCTGTGCCACTGAAAAAGAGCATACCATAAAGGGAAGGCCCCCGCAATTTTCCACTTGCCGGTGCCCTCCCTTTTCACAGATCGACCTTTTATGTTTTACATGCTGCCCCAGAAGCAGTGGGCACCGATGATGATGCCCGAGGAGTGCAGATAGGAGCGCATGAAGAAGACCGCATTGCCCACCGGCCGCTCTCCGGCCAGTGCCCGGTCCGCTGCCTCATAGCAGCTCTCCGGAATGTTGTCCTTGCGGAGAACCTTCTTGAGCCATCCGGATCCCGCCGGAGTGAACTGACCCTTCTGGTAGATCACCTTGGAGATCGTGTTCGGGAACTTGCTGCTCTTCACCCGGTTTAAGACCACGTTTCCCACGGCGATCTTGCCCTGCATGGACTGATTGCCCGCCTCGCAGTAGATGATGGCCGCGAGGAGCTTGCGGTCGCTGTCCGAAGCCTGGGAAGCAGACGACTCTGCAGTCTGCGCTGCGGCTGCCGCAGCGGCCGCATCATTGGCAGCTTCCTGCGCTGCCGCCTTTGCGGCCTCCTGGGAGGCCTCTGCCGCCGCCTGGGCGGTGGCAGCCATGCGCTGTCCCTCCTCGCTGGACTGCTGCTCCAAAAGAAGGGCGGCCGTTCTGGCGTTTTCGATCTCCTCATCGCTGTCCGCCGCGACAAAGGCCAGGTTGACGATGGTCTGGTTGGCGATGATGCTGGAGATCTCCGCGCTGTTTCCGATGGCCAGGGAGGCGTTGTAGGCCTCCTCGGCAGCCTGCTGGACGCTTGCGGCGTCCCCGGCGCTTGCTGCGACCTCCGCCATCAGGGTGTCAAAGTCCACATCCGAAGCCACCGCGGCGGTATCGTCGGCATGGACCGAACCCAGCGGGGCAGCGGTGAGCAGGGCGGCCAGACACAGCGCTGACGCAGCCCGACAGACAAGTTTTTTCATAGACGTGCTTCCTCCCGATCCGGTTGCATGCTCTGTCGAATCGTTACTGATTCATTGACAAATATTTCTTTTTTATTCCATTTGTTACAGATTTGTTGCAGGTATGTGGCACATACTAGCACCGAACGGGACCTCTGTCAAGAAGAGGCAGAAGGAAAGAGCGGCAAAAAGCGTCTATTCTGACGAATAACGCCAAAGGACAGGACAGCAAACTGCCCTTCCCACCGCAGTATTCCCGCGGCAGAAAGGGCAGTTTTCATCTGGGCAGCACGATGCCGAGCTGACGGAAGCACTGTCCGGGCGCTGCGCCGTGCCGGTGGCGCACACCCGGCGCCACGGTCTGGATCTGGCCGGGATAGAGGTATCTCCCCTCTTTTCCCTCCTCCTCATAGTACCCGACGCCATCCAGGGCAACGAGGACCTGCCAGGTGTCATGGGTGTGGAAGCAGTTCATGACGCCCTCGCCGAAGGTGACGTTCCCCATCGTGCAGCCGGAAGCGTCGCCGGGTCCAAGGAGCATCGAGAGATACGCCTCCCCGGGGATGCCATCCACCGGATTTCCCAGCGGGAAGAGGCCGTCTCGGATCACCGGATCTACCTGCTTTCCCCAGTCATCATAGGCGGTGATGCTCTGGTAGCCGTGAAGAAGGGTCTCCGGCAGGGTCTTTCCCAGCTCTTCCAGCGTCCAGGGCGCATCCTTCTTCTCCACGTGGGAGATGACCCGGGGCTGCGAGTAGAGGGCGATCCGGCCTGCGCCTGTCACCTGAAAGACGCTCCCCGAGACGTATTCCGCCTCCTTCGTGCACAGCCAGGCAAGGAACGGTCCCAGGTTTTTCGCGTCCCCGTGCTGGTGCTTTGCCTTCTCCAGCGCGTCGGGATCTGCGGCTTTTCCCAGCTCTCCCGCCATCTGCCGCACGGTCTTGTTGAACTCCCGCACATGTCCCGGGCTGTCCGCCTGCGGGCAGTAGGCATTCACCGTGATGTGGTAAGGCTTCAGCTCCTTTGCGCTGGCGCAGGTGAGTCCCACCACGCCGGCGTTGGCGGCGCTGTAGGCGTCGAGGTCCGAAAAGCCCACCCAGGCATCCGAGGCGCAGTTTAAAATCCGGCCAAAGCCCTGCTGCTTCATGTAGGGCACCGCATAGTGGGTGGTGTAAAAGGCGCCGGAGAGCTTCGCCCGGGTCTGCTTCTCCCAGGAGGCGGCGTCGGTCTCCTCGATGGTGCCCTGGCCGAGCCCCGCCGCGTTGTTGACGAGGATGTCGATCCTGCCGTAGGTGTCCACCGCGTACTGAATCTGTGCCCGGGCGCTGTCGCAGTCCCCCACGTCCCCGAAAAACGCGGAGGCTTCTCCGCCGTTTTTGCGGATCTCCTCCGCTGTCTTCTTCGCATCTCCCCGGAGGGAGAGATACTCCTGATACTCTTTGTCTGTCTCACCGGGGCGGATCTGATCCTTCTCCCCGGAGAGGGGCTTTCGGTTGTTGGTCACCACCTTGGCCCCCTCCTGTGCAAGATACAGGGCGATGCCCCGGCCGACGCCCTGGCCGGAACCGGTCACCACCGCAACTCTGCCATCGAGTGCTCCCATCTGGTCTCCTCTCTGTGTTTATAAATGTCACACTTGTATTTTTTATTCCACAGTCTATACTCGAAGAGGGCGCCGGACAAGCGCTTTGGGATAAGTCATACAAAGAGGAGGTTTTGTCGCATGGCAAAGACAAAGGAGGCAGGGTGCATCCAGCAGGAGCAGACGCGGGCGGCCATCGCGGAGGCGCTCCTTCTTCTCCTGCAGAAGGAGGACTTCTCCGAGATCACCGTCACGAGGATCTGCCAGGAGGCCGGCGTTGCCCGGCAGACCTGGTACCGGAACTTCTCCTCCCGGGAGGATGCAGTGGCGTACATTCTCTCCCAGAAGCTCACGGCGTTCCGCAGGAACTACCCCGGCACGGGGGATCCCGCAGCCGACATCCAGGATCTTTTCCTGCACCTTCCCTTTTCGAAAGACCTTCTGCTTCTTCTGTACCGGCAGAGACTCTACCAGCCCCTTCTGGAGGCGTTAAATCACCACATCGGCCTCTCCATGGCGGGCAGCTCCTTCCGGCACCTTTTGGAGAACCGGGACTACGACCCCTACCTTGCCGGGCAGATCTCCGGGACCATCCTGCAGATCCTGCTCACCTGGACGCAGCTGGGCTTTGCCCAGTCCAAAGAGGAGCTCGCCGCGATCGCAAAGGCGTTTCTTCTTCTCTAGGACAGCAAGACGCGCCCGGAAAGCCACAGGGCTTTCCGGGCGCGTCTTCGTTTTTGATCTGCACTCTTTACAGGTTCTTGGACTTTTCCATCACGGCCTCCAGGGCATCCATGACAGCACCCCGGAATCCCTCCTCCTCGAGGACCTGCAGGCCCTCGATGGTGGTGCCGCCGGGGGAGCAGACCATGTCCTTGAGCTCGCCGGGATGACGTCCGCTCTCAAGCATGAGCTTGGCCGATCCCATGACAGTCTGTGCCGCAAAGCGATAGGCCTGCTTTCTCGGCATACCGCCCTTGACGCCGGCATCCGCCATCGCCTCGATCAGCATGAAGACATAGGCCGGAGAGGCGCCGGAGACAGCGCCCACCGCGTCCATCAGGTTCTCATTGACGACCTCCGCAAGGCCGAAGCTCCGGATGATCTGCAGTGCCTTCTGCAGGTCCTCGTCCGTCACGTTTTCGTTCTTGCACACAGCGGAGCACCCTGCCTGCACCAGTGCCGGGGTGTTGGGCATGCAGCGCACGATCCTGACCGGCTTCTCGAAATAATCTCCGATCCACTTGCAGGACTTGCCCGCCGCCACGCTGATGATGAGCTTGCTGTCATCCACGTAGTCGCGGATCTCCTCCATGACCACCGGCAGCACCACAGGCTTGACCGCCAGGATGATCACATCCGAGGCCTTTGCCACCTCCCGGTTGGAGGCGGTCACCTGAATCCCGTACTTCTGCCGTACCTTATCCATGGTCTCCTGGGTGGCCGAGGAACCGATGATGTCCTCTGGCGAGACGAGCTGCTCCTTCAGGATGCCGCTGAGCATGGCTTTTGCCATATTTCCGAGACCGATGAATCCTAACACCATATCTCCATCTCCCTCCGATGGCCGCACCGCGGCCTGTATTTCTCTGCTGTTTTCCTTATGTTCTGCCGCCCCGCCGCTGCCGGTAAGCCTCGTAGAGGAGGATCCCCGCAGACATCGCGGCGTTTAAGGACTCGATCTTTCCCTCCATCGGGATGCGGATCTTCTGATCCGCCAGGGCGGTGGTTTCCTTCGTCAGGCCGTTTCCCTCGTTTCCGATGAGAAACGCGCTGCCGCCCCGGTAGTCCGGGGCGTCGTAGGGAATGCTCTGGTCCAGGTGGGCCGCATAGAGGCGGATTCCCCGCTTCTTCCACGCGGCAAGTTCTGCGCCAAGGTCCTCCGTGTAGCTAAACTTTACGCGGAAGATGGCGCTCATCGTCGCCCGGACCGCCTTCGGGGAGGTCACATCCGCCGTGCCCTTCGAGAGCAGGATTCCCGAGACCCCGGCCGCCTCCGCCGTGCGGAAGATGGTCCCAAGGTTTCCGGGGTCCTGAAGATTCTCAAGGACAAGTAAAAGCGGACTCTTTCCCGATGCAAAAAAGTCCTCCGTCTTCCAGGAGGGCCGTTTTGTCACACACAGCACTCCCTGCGGCGTATCCGTGTCCGATGCCTTCGCAAAGACGGCATCGGACAGGACGACCGCATGGTGTGCGTTCAGTTTTTCTTCCAGTTCCGGGACGGGCTCCCGGGAGAGCTTCTGGACCAGGGACTCCGAGACATAGACGCCCAGGATGTCCGCCTTTGGGGTGTCCAGAAAGATCCGGATTCCCTCCGTCACAAAGGCTCCCTGTTTTCTGCGCTCTCTTGCCCGCTCCTCCAGAAGGCACAGGTTCCGGACCGCCGGATTGGCGGCGGAGGTGATGACCGTGCGCGCTTCCATCACGTCACCGGGACAGGGCGATGGAAATCTGGTACTGGTATTCGGGGATGCTCTTTGTCATGGCCAGAGCCTCCTCGATGTCAAAGTCCACCACCTCGCCGTGCTTGAAAGCGATCACACGGTTCTTCTTGCCTGCTGCCGCGATGTCCGCCGCATAAGCGCCCATGACAGAGCCATAGAAGCGGTCCTTGCAGGTCGGGCTGCCGCCGCGCTGCATGTAGCCCAGGATCGTGGCACGGGTCTCAATGCCTGTTGCCGCCTCGATGCGTCTTGCCATGGAGGTGGAGTGGCCGATGCCCTCTGCGTTGATGATGATGTGGTGCTTCTTGCCGTGCTTTCTGTTGTTGATGATATTGTCGACGATGCGCTGCTCGTCGTAGTCGTACTTCTCCGGCAGCAGGATATCCTCGGCGCCGTTGGCAATGCCGCACCAGAGAGCGATATAGCCCGCATTCCGGCCCATGACCTCAATGATCGAGCACCGCTCATGGGAAGAGGAAGTGTCGCGCACCTTGTCGATGGCCTCCATGGCCGTGTTGATGGCCGTGTCGAAGCCGATGGTGTAATCCGTGCAGGCGATGTCCAGGTCGATGGTGCCGGGAAGGCCGATCGCATTGATGCCGCGCCGGGAAAGGGCCAGGGCACCGCGATAGGAGCCGTCACCGCCGATCACGCAGAGGGTGTCGATGCCGTGGGCGTTGCAGATGTCTGCCGCCTGCTTCTGGCCCTCCTCCGTGCGCATCTCCGGGCATCTTGCGGTGCCAAGGATCGTGCCGCCGCGCTCGATGATGTCCGAGACGCTGTGCTTGTCCATCTCGAACATCTCCTCATTCAGCAGTCCGGAGTAACCCCTCTGGATGCCAACCACACGCCATCCGTTCAGCAGCGCCTTCCGGCATACGCCGCGAATGGCCGCATTCATGCCGGGGGCATCGCCGCCGCTGGTCAGAATGCCGATTGTTTTTTTCTTTTCCGCCATGATGATCTCCTTCCGGTCCTGGTACCCGCGATTCCAGACAACATTTTAGACTGCCATGTTTCTTATTGCAACGACACATTTTCGGAACCGAAGAGTGACGCCGCCAGAGACAGCGTCTCCTCTCCCGCCCGAATTCCCTGCCCCTGGGGAAGCCGCTTCATGACCTTCTCCCGGGCAGCATAGACGATCACCTGATCCCGGCCGCCGTGCTCATCCACGAACCGGTCCAGGACCGCCTTCTTCTCCTGGTAGGCCGCAAGATCCGCAAAGCGGATCCAGAAGTTCCGGGGCGTATCCTCAAAGGTGGTGATCTTCGAGACCGCAAGGACCGCGTCCCGATCCTCCTGCAGCCGCACATCTCCCTCGAGAAAGAGCTTGGCGTCCTCCTGGAGCTTCTCCTTGTTCTGGGCATAGGCGTCGGGCCACACAAGCACCTCACAGCTTCCCGTCAGATCTTCAAGGACCGCGTTGAGCATGAGCTCGTTCTTCTTGGTGTAGCGGGTCTTGAGGTTGCGCAAAAGCCCGCCGATCACGACGTGCTGGTGGTCCTGCACCAGGGTCTTCCCGGTCTCCTCATCCCGGATCAGGTCCGAAACCTTGTTCGTGATGTGGCTCTTCCAGAGACCCAGGTACCCATCCAGCGGATGCCCGGAGAGGTAGACGCCAAGGACTTCCTTCTCAAAGGAGAGCTTTAAATCCCGGTCGTACTCTCCGACCGGGGGATAGCTCACCGCAAACTCCTTCTTCCCGGCCTCGTCGGCGAGATCGAACAATGAGAGCTGCCCCGCCATGCTGTTCTTCGAGGCGCTCTGGATCTCGTCGAGAAGGCGGCCCACCACGGTCATCATCTGCTTTCTCGTTGCGCCGAAGCAGTCCATGGCACCCGCCTTGATGAGGTTCTCCAGTGCCCGCTTGTTTAGCGGCACGCCGTCATCCACCATGCGCTGCAGAAAGTCCCGCAGATCCCGGAAAGCGCCGCCGCGCTTTCGCTCCGCCACGATGGCGTCGACGATCGGCCGGCCGATTCCCTTGACCGCGGTCAGGGCATAGGTGATTGCGCCGCCCTCCACCGAGAAGTCCGCCTCACCGCTGTTTAAATCCGGAGGTGTGATCCGGATTCCCATCTGCCGGCAGCACAGGATGTACCCCGCCACTTTGGCCGGGAAGTCAATGACCGACGACAGGAGTGCGGCAAAGAACTCCGCCGGGTAGTAGACCTTGAGCCATGCGGTCTCGTAGGTCACCACCGCGTAGCAGGCCGCATGGGACTTGTTGAACGCATACTTGGCAAAGTCCATCATCGTGTCATAGATGTGGTTTGCCGTCGCCTCAGGGATCCCGCGGCCGGCACAGCCGGGCACGTGCTGCTCCGGATTGCCGTACACAAAGTTCCGGCGCTCCTCCTCCATCACGTGCTGCTTTTTCTTCGACATGGCACGGCGCACCAGATCTGCGCGGCCAAGCGAGTAGCCGCCCAGCTGCTGCACGATCTGCATGACCTGCTCCTGGTAGACGATGCAGCCATAGGTCGTGGACAGGATCGGCTCCAGCTCCTTCGCGTCGTAGTGGATGGAGGCAGGATTGTTCTTTCCCTCGATGTAGCGGGGGATGAACTCCATCGGACCCGGGCGGTACAGGGCAATGCCAGCGATCACATCCTCCATCGAGGAGGGACGCAGCTGCTTCATGAATGCCTGCATGCCGCCGGACTCGAGCTGGAACACGCCGTCGGTCTTTCCGGTAGAGAGATACCCGTAGACGTTGGGATCATCGAAGTCGATGTCCTCGATCTCAAAGTGAGGCAGGGGATTCTCCTCCACCTTCTTTGCCCCGACCTGGGGCTCATAGGAGGGGTACGCCCCGCCGGCCCGTTCAATGGAGCGGTTTGCCATCCGGACCGCGTTGTGGATGACCGAGAGGGTGCGAAGACCCAGAAAGTCCATCTTCAAAAGTCCCAGCTCCTCGACCCGCGTCATCGTGAACTGGGTCGTGATGGAACCGTCGGCGGCCCGGGAGAGGGGAATCAGGTTCTCAGCGGGTTCCGCGCAGATCACAACGCCCGCCGCGTGGACAGAGGTGTGCCGGGGCAGACCCTCGAGCTTTCTGGCCATGTCGATGAGCTGATGCACCTCTTTTTCGTTCTCATAGCGCTTCTTCAGCTCGTTGCTCTCCTCCAGGGCCTTGTCCAGGGTGATGTTCAGCTCATTGGGCACGAGCTTTGCGATCTGATCGCAGAGGGAGTAGGGAAGGTCCATGACACGCCCCACGTCCCGGATCACGCCCTTGGCCGCCAGGGTACCAAAGGTGATGATCTGGACCACGTTTTCCTTTCCGTACTTCTCGGTCACGTGGTCGATGACCTCCTGGCGGCGCTCGTACTCGAAGTCCACGTCGATATCAGGCATGGAGACACGCTCCGGGTTCAGGAAGCGCTCAAACAGGAGATCGTACCGGATCGGGTCGAGCTGGGTGATGCCCATGCAGTAGGACACCACCGACCCGGCGGCAGAGCCACGCCCAGGTCCCACGGCAATGCCGTGCTCCCGGGACCAGTTGATGTAGTCCCAGACGATGAGGAAGTAGTCGACATAGCCCATCTTCTGGATGACGGAAAGCTCATAGGTCAGGCGCTTTCGGACGGTCCCATCGTCCTTCGGATAGCGCTTTGCAAAGCCCTCGTCGCAGAGATGGTTCAGGTAGGTCCAGGAGTTGTACCCTTCCGGCACCTCGAAGTGCGGGAGCTTGGTCTTTCCGAACTCAATCGTGACGTTGCAGCGGTCCGCGATCTTCTGGGTGTTGTCCAGGGCCTCCTGCGCGTAGGGAAAGAGCGCGCGCATCTCCTCCTCGCTCTTGACGTAGAACTGACCGCCGGGATAACGCATCCGGTTCTCATCGGAGAGCTTCTTGCCGGTCTGAATGCAGAGCAGGCAGTCGTGGGCCTCCGCATCCTCCGCGAAGGTGTAGTGGCAGTCGTTGGTCGCAATCAGGGGGATCCCCAGCTCCTCGTGGAGCTTTAACAGCCCCGCATTGACGGTCTGCTGGTCCGGATAGCCGTGGTCCTGGAGCTCCAGGAAGAAATTCCCATCCCCAAAGATGTCGTTGTACTCCAGCGCGGCCCGCTTTGCCCCGTCCAGATCTCCCCGCACGAGGTTCTTCGCGACCTCGCCCGCAAGGCAGGCGGAGGAGGCGATGATGCCCTTGTGGAACTGCCGCAGCAGCTCCTTGTCCACGCGGGGCTTATAGTAGTAGCCCTCGGTGAAAGACCGGGAGACGATCTTGGAGAGGTTCGCATACCCCTCGTTGTTCTCCGCCAAAAGGATCAGATGGTAGTACCGGTCAGACTGGTCCCCCGCCTCCTTGTCAAAGCGGGATCCCGGCGCCACGTAGACCTCGCAGCCGATGATCGGCTTGATGCCCGCCTCCAGGGCGGCCTTGTAGAATTCGATGACCCCGTACATGACGCCATGGTCCGTGATGGCCGCGGCGTTCATCCCCAGCTCTTTGACCCGCTGGACATAGGCCCCAACCTTGTTGGAGCCGTCCAGAAGGGAGTACTCGGTATGGGTGTGCAGGTGAACAAATGACATGTTGCCTTCCTTCTGTGCCGAAAAGAATCAGTTTCCGTCCCGGCAGGCCAGAAGGGCCTCCGAGACCGGGATGTCCTCCGGCGTGGTAACCTTGATGTTTCGATAAGAGGCCTCCACCAGCAGGACTTTGTGTCCAGTGATGCTCTCCACCACCATCGCATCGTCCGTCACGTGGATGCCGCGCTCCGTCAGTTCCGGGAGCAGGATCGGGAGCCTTGCATAGGCGTCCCGGATGAGTGCATAGGAAAAGACCTGGGGGGTCTGGACGATCCAGACCCGGGACCGCTCCGGGGTCCTGTCCACAAAGCCGTCCCGTCCTGCAAGCTTCACCGTGTCCTTGGTGGGCATGCCCGCGATGCAGGCGCCGGTCTTTTTCACCGCGGCATAGAGCCGCTCCAGGGTGGGCTCATCGAGAAAGGGCCGCGCCCCGTCGTGGATGAAGACAAAGTCGCAGGGCCAGTTGATGGCGGCAATCCCCGCCTGCACGGAGAGGTAGCGCTCCGCACCGCCCCGGACAAAGCAGCGGACCTTCTCCCCTCCCTCCGGAACCAGGGAGAGGATGTGCGATTTTACGTACTCCTCATCTCCGTCCGGAATCACCAGCACGAGGTCGGTGATCACGGGACTCTGACACAGAGCCGCGAGGGAGTAGTAGAGCAGCGGCTTCCCCGCCAGGGGCAGGTACTGCTTGGGAATCTCTCCCCCCATGCGCCGTCCCTTCCCGGCGGCAAGGAGCACCGCACAGCAGCGATCTTCCATATGAATACCTCCAGACACCAGGCGGGTTTCGTGACATGCCCCCTTCCCCGACCCAGTCAGAGGTCATTATACCATATGTGACTCTGCCAATCGGAGTGGCATGCACAAGCGCGTGTAACTCCTTCCGGGTTCACCGGATGTGTCGGGAAATGAGACTGCAGACGCCTGCGGCTGATCGGGCGCCTGCGCATCCAGGTGCCTGTTTTTTCAATAATGCAAAGATTGCGGCAGAACGAAAAAGAGCATCGGCTGCCCGGTGCTCTCTGAGAAGACATTATCGCTCCGAAATGACAAAGCCCGCCTTGAAGGCGCGGGAGGCAAAAGCAGCCTCGTAGTCCGCAAGGTCGTGCCACTCCACCTCCGGGAGCCGGATCAGCCCCTTGGAGAGAAGCTGCAGGGCCGGGGCGAAGGGGCCGCAGCGGCTCCCCACGATGGTGATCTCGTTCACCACGAGATGGCTCATATCCACCGTGGCCGCCCCCGCGTAAGTGCTCTTTAAGACGATGGTTCCCATCCGCCTCGTGATTCTGGCTGCCAGGTCCAGGCCGGAGGGATTGCCGGAGGCATCCACCACGACCTCATAGGTGTCCTGCGCCACATGCGAAAGATCCGGCTCGTAGTGGGAGGCGGGATCCGCATAGGCTTCGCTCTCCAGGTTCAGGCCAAAGGAGTCGATGGTCCGCACATGGGCAAGCGGCGCAAACTTTTGGAGCTTTTCCTCGTGCTTTCCGATCACCGTCAGGTCCGCGCCGGTGAGGTTGAGCACCTGGGCGATCAGATAGGCCAGGCGCCCGTCTCCGATCACGGCCACGTTCCGGTCCGGATCGATGTGCACCTGCTTGGGGATCTCCAGTGCCGCCGCCAGGGGCTCGGTGTAGACCGCGGTCTCCGGGGAGAGGCCCTCCGGCACCTCGTGCACCAGATGGTCGGCGAGGGTCATGTACTCGGCAAAGCAGCCGTCGGCGCCGATCCCCAGAACCCGCCTATCCGGGCAGTGCTTCTCGCGCCCGCTCCTGCAGTAGAGGCAGTGGCCGCAGCCCTCGTTGAGCTCGCCCACCACAAGAGCCCCCACCAGGTTCCGAAGGTCATGCCCCGCAGCATCGAGGCACGAGGGGTTTGCCGGATCCGGCTCCCCGACGGCGTCAATGACGCCGGCGAACTCGTGGCCCATGATGCCCGAAAAGTCCGGCCGGTACCCTTTCAGGATCTCCTTATCCGTGCTGCAGACATCTGCCCGCAGCACCCGGATCCGCACGTGTCCCGGTGCGGGCTCTGGCATCGGCAGGTCCTCCCGGTAGGAGGCCTGTTTTCCGTCAAAATAGATTCCCTTCATGCAAAACCATTTCCTTTCTTCCTGTCTCAGCGCTGCGCCTTGTCATAGGTCTGTCCCAATGCACGGGGTGCCTGGTTGTGGCGGGACAAAAAGACCAGAAGCAGCAGGGTGACCACGTAGGGAAGCGTCATCACCAGATCACTGTAGGCGGCGGGCATGCCCAGCGCCAGCACGATCTCCGAGCCGGCACTTCTTGCAAAGCCGAAGATCAGACAGGCGCCCAGAGAAGGCAGAATCTCCCAGTTTCCGAAGATGTAGCCCGCAATCGCAAGATACCCGTAGCCCATGTAAATGCTGCTCGAGAAGTTGGCCAGGATCGAGTAGGCAAAGCACATGCCGGCAAGGCCCGAGAGGGCGCCGGAGACCATGACCGCGATAAAACGCGTCTTTGCCACGTCACCGCCCGCGGCATCCACGGCCGCCGGATTGTCGCCGCAGGCCCGAAGGCGAAGGCCAAACCGGGTCCGGTAGAGGAAGTACCAGGCGATCACAGCGATCACGATGATGATGATCTCAAAGGGATAGATCTTCGTGAAAAAGGCGCCGAGGATCGGAATCTCGGAGATGCCCGGCACTGTGATGCGGTCGGACACCGACAGGACAAAGCGGTCGGATGCCGCGCCGAAGACCGTGCGGTTTATGGCCTTGGTCAAGAAGCCGGTCAGGGCCGCGCCGAGCACGTTGATGACGACACCGCTGATGACCTGGTTTGCGCGAAAGCGGATGCAAAGGAGCGCGTGCAGCATCGCGTACACGCAGCCTCCCGCCATCGCCACCAGGAGGGAGACGTAGTAAGGCAGCTGGGAGTCCGGATTCATGTGCTGGGCCATCACGTAGGCGGTCAGGCCGCCGATGAAGGCGCCCATGCCCTGCAGGCCCTCCAGGGCCAGGTTGGTCACGCCGCTGCGCTCTGAGTAGATACCGCCGATCGCCATGATGAACAGGGGAAGCGAGAAGCTCAGGCCGTCGATGATGATGGTATCAATTGCGTTCAGCATGTTTTTTCTCCTTTCTCCCCATGCGCTCCATGAAGTAGAAGTTGCAGGCGCAGGCGAGCAGGATCAGGCCCGTGATGACGTCTGCGATCTCCGCCTCCAGTCCCGCCTGGGACTGCAGATAGGTGGATCCCTTGGAGATGATCTCGATCAGGAACGAGGCAAAGAAGATGCCGACGGGATCGTTGTTGCCCAGAAGTCCCACGGCGATCGCATCGTACCCGGTGGAGAGGAGGACCCTGGGCTGGATCGAGTTCACATAGCCCAGGTAGTAGGTGACGCCCGCAAGTCCTGCCAGCGCGCCGGAGATCGCCATGGAGAGGACAATCCGGGAGCCCACATGGATGCCGATGTAGCGGGAGGCAGTGCGGTTCGTGCCGACGGCCCGCAGCTCAAAGCCGAACACCGTCTTGTCGAAGACGAACTTCACAAGCAGCATCGTGACGATCGCGATCAGAAAGCCGATGGGCAGATCGTACTTGTAGCCGCCGATCAGAACCTGATGAAAGGAGAGCCGGGCGTTGTCCCCGATGGCCCGGGACTGGCGGGAGACGGGGTCGATGTAGCTCGTCTGGATCATAAAGCTGATGACGTACTCGGCGATGTAGTTGATCATAATCGAGGAGACCACCTCATTCACGTTGAAGCGGTACTTCAGGTAGCCGATCAGCGCGCCGCCCGCCATGCCGAAGAGAATGCCGATGATGACCACCAGGGGCTTTGCAATGCCCGCCGGCAGGCTGGAATATCCCACCAGAACCGTGGCCGCAAAGCCGCCGATCAGCATCTGTCCGGAGATGCCGATGTTGAACAGGCCGCAGCGCATGGCCACCGCGTAGGAGAGCGCCGCGAAGATCATCGGCGTCCAGTAGTCGACGTAGCTCGAGAGATCGGTGAACATCGACTGCCCGCCGCCGTACCGGGGCTTGGGCGCAAGGCCCACGCCCTGGAGCAGGTTGTAGTAGGCGCTCAGGGGGTTCTTCCCCAGAATCAGGATCACCACGGCGCCGGCCAGAAGGCTCACCAGCACGGAGAGCACCGCGGCCTTCAGATATTTTTTGCTTTCCGCACTCATGCGTGTTTCACCCCCATCATGTATTCGCCCACCTCGGCCGTGGTAAACTCCGAGGCCGGGGCAATCTTGCCGATGCTGCCGCTGTAGATGACGCCGATCGTGTCCGCGAGCTGCATGATCTCATCCAGCTCCAGGGAGATCAGAAGCACGGCCTTGCCCTTGTCCCGCTCACCGAGGATCTGCCGGTGGATGTTCTCGATGGCACCGATATCAAGACCGCGGGTGGGCTGCACGAAGATCGTGAGCTTGGCGTCCTCCTCGATCTCCCGCGCGACGATCGCCTTCTGCTGGTTGCCACCCGACATGGACCGGACGATGGTCGCAACGCCGTTCGCGGAGCGGATGTCGTACTTGCCGATCAGCTCCTCGCCGAAGGCGTCCGTGGTCTTCTGATCCCTGACGCCCCGGTGCTCGAAGGGCTCCCGGTTGTACCGCCGAAGGGCCAGGTTGTCAGAGAGCGCAAAGTCGAGGATGAGACCCGTCGTCTGCCGGTCCTCGGGGATGTAGGAGAGGCCCGCCCTCGCACGACTCCGGATGTCGAGCGGTGCGAGGTCCTTTCCGAGGATCGAGATCTTTCCCTCCGCCGCCGGTAAGAGGCCTGCGATCGCGTCCGCGATCTGGGTCTGGCCATTGCCGGAGACGCCGGCGATGGCGAAGATCTCGCCCTCCCGGATCTCGAAGGACACATCCTTCACCACCGGGAAGCCGTCCTCGTTCTTCACGGTCAGATGGGACACGGACAACACGGTCTTTCCGAAGGAGGCCGGTGCCTTGTCGAGAGTCAGGGCCACCTCACGGCCGACCATGAGGTTTGCCATCTCCTTTGTGTCCATCGAGGCGACGTCATAGATGCCGATCAGCTTGCCACGGCGCAGAATGGCGCAGCGGTCCGCGACCTGCTTGATCTCCTCGAGCTTGTGGGTGATGAGGATGATCGTCTTGCCGCCGTCCCGGAGGTTTTTGATGATCCCAAGCAGAGAGTCGATCTCCTGCGGGGTTAAGACCGCCGTCGGCTCATCGAAGATCAGGATCTCCGCCTTCCGGTAGAGCATCTTTAAGATCTCGACCCGCTGCCGGGTGGAGACGTTGACCTTCGAGATCACGTCCGTCGGATTGACCTCCAGTCCGTACTGCTTGGAGAGCGCCGCGATCTCCTCGTTGGCCCGCTTCCGGTCCACGCAGGGCAGAAAACCCGCAGCCTTTTTCATCGGCTCCACGCCGAGCACGATGTTCTCCGCGATCGTGTAGTTGGACACCAGCTTGAAGTGCTGGTGTACCATGCCGATGTTCAGATGGCTGGCATAGGAGGGCGAGGTGATCTTCTCCTCCTTTCCCCGGATGAAAATCTGCCCCTCGTCGGGCTCATACATGCCAAAGAGCATGCTCATCAGCGTGGACTTGCCGGCGCCGTTCTCTCCGAGGATGGCAAAGATCTCTCCCTTCTTCACCCCGATGGAGACATCGTCGTTGGCGACGATCCCGGGAAAGCGCTTTGTGATGTGCCTCATCTCCACAATGTATGGACTCTCTTCCATAAACGTGTCCTTTCGCGATGAATCAAAAAAAGAATGCACAGGCGTGCAGCGATTGTTGCCGCACCCCACTGTGCATTCTACACCAGACCGCCTCCTTTTGCGGAGGGCAGTTCATATTTCCTGTTTACTGAAGGGAAGCCTTGAACTCATCGGGCGTGGTGCCGCCGAAGGAAGCGGGCACAACCGTGCCGTCCTTGACCTTGGCGAACGCCTCGTCGATCTTGGAGATCTCATCTGCGGTCAGCTGGCATCTGCCCTCCTCGGAGACATATCCGGTGGAGTCAGTGTCGGCGCCCAGAAGCGCATCCTCACCCTTGAAGGTGCCCTCAGCGATCTTCTCGAGCTGCTCCTTGACGTTCTTGTCCATGATCTTGAGTCCGGAGGTCAGGACAATGTTGGAGCTTCCGTTTGCGCCATCGTCATACTGGTCGACATCGCAGCCGATGACATAGACGCCGTCTGCCTCCTTGGCAGCCGTGAAGACACCGTTGCCGGAGTTGCCGGCAGCGACGAAGATCACATCGACGCCCTCTTTGATCAGGTTGTCACCGACGGTCTTGCCGGTTGCCTCATCGTTGAAGGAACCGATGTAGTTGCCGCCGACGTTATTGTTGTTGGCATCCGTTCCGGCATAGGAAGGAAGCTCAACGATCTCAGCGCTGGTGCCGTACTCTGCGTTGGCATAGTAGACACCGGACATGAAGCCGTACTGGTAGTTGACGTTGGAAGGATAAGCCAGGCCGTTGACCACTGCCACCTTGTTGGACTTGGTAGCAAGGGCAGCTGCGATGCCGGCCGGGAAGCCGGACTCCTGCTCCTTGAAGGTCATGGAGTAGACGTTGTCAAAAGCGCCGTCCTTGGTGGAGCCGTCTGCATAGGTGGGCGTGGAGTCCACAAGGATGAAGTCCACATCCGGGTTGGCATCGGCGATGTCGCCGATGGCGGCGAACTGATAGCCGCAAAGGACGATAACATCATAGTCTGCGACGATGTCGGAGACCTTCTGGATGCAGGCGGTCACATCGCCGGTGGTCTCCTGAACCGGAGTCACCGTGGAGTTCGGAGCTTCCGCGATGAAGTCCAGGATGCCGTTGTAGTTGTTCTCGTTGAAGGAACCGTCATCGACGCCGCTGGGAGAGGAGACAATGGCGATCTTCAGCGCAGCGCTGGAGATGGCATCGTCGGCCGCAGCAGTCTCGGTGGCACCCTCTGTGGTGCTCTCGGTGGCAGCAGCAGGTGCCTCGGTGGTGTCCTGTGCAGCAGCCTCGGTGGCAGCCGCCGTGGCGGCAGTCGTGGATGCCGTGTCAGATGAGCTGATTGCCTCGCCGCAGCCAGCCAGCATGCCGGTTCCCAGGGCGAGTGTCATCACCACACTGAGTAACTTTTTCTTCATAAATGATCCTCCTTTGCAGCCCCGGCCGGACCGGGGTATACAACCTGTCCGGAAGAGAACCGCCTTGGTACAGCACTTTTCCGGGCCCAACGGAAGAAATTATGCCACAAGGAGATGAAAAAGCAAGGCAGCACCGCCTGACTTTGCTGATTTTTCCGGGACCAGGCAAAAAGAGGCTGCTTCTTCCCGACCATTCTGGGCACATCCTGCTGTTTTTGTCCGTTTTCAGAGGCGTTTCCACATCTGGACAAAATCCCGGAAGGTGCCGTCCCGAAGACGCACCGCATCCGGAAGACGGCCGGTCTCCTGGTACCCCATCCGGTCATAGAGGCGCCGCCCCCGCTCGTTTCCGTCGATGTAGGTGAGCTCGAGCTGCCGGAGGGAGTGCTTTCTTGCCGCCTTCTCTAACTGCTCCAAAAGAGCCGCCCCAAGGCCGAGCCCCCAGTAGGGCCGAAGAAGCGCAAGGGAGACCTCACCACGGT
>JBJEYC010000025.1:0-3638 GCA_051886435.1 Lachnospiraceae bacterium | reverse complement strand
TTTTTGGATAGGCTCTGGCTACTCACTCAGGACTGCGATGGTGCTGCAGTCCTCACGTTAGGCCGATGGGGCCATGTGTTGCCACACAACCCCCACGGCTTGCCGTGGGGTTAGTGAGACCTGCCTTATTCCCCCAATACTCTTGTATACACCGAAGGAAGTGGGATCTCCACCACCCGCCCGGAGAGCGAGGGCTCCTCCGGCAGATCCGGGAACACCACCCTGCTGCAGATAAGAAGCTGCCGGGTAAGGTGCAGGGCACGGTTTTCGCCCGCATTCCCGTACTTGGGATCTCCCAGGATGGGGTGCCCCAAAAAGGCAAGCTGCGCCCGCAGCTGGTGGGTTTTCCCGGTGATGAGGTCCGCCTCCACCAGGGAGTACTTCCCGCTTTTGGAGACCGGTCCCCTCGAGAGTTTTGTCCGGATTGGGACCGTTCCCTCCCGCGGTGAGGAAAAGAGCCGCACCGTGTTGGTTTTCTCGTCCTTCACAAGATAACTCTCCACAAGCCCCTCTTTTTCGAGGACCCCGCAGACCGCCATCTGGTAGTTTTTCTGAATCGTCCGCTCCCGAAGGCACCGGGATAAAAGCCTGCTCCCTTTCAGGGTCTTTCCCGCAAGGAGAAGCCCCTCGGTGTTTCGGTCGAGCCGGTTTGCAACCGACGGAGTAAAGCCGGCAAGAGAGCGCGCTGTCACCTTTCCGGAAGCCAGCAGGGTTCCCACAAACCACTCGTTTGCGGAAAGGTCCGCTGCTCCCGCCTTCTGGGAGAGGATGCCCGCGGGCTTATAGAGAACGCACACATCCTCTGTCTCAAAGACGATGCGCATGCCGGCAAGACTTTCTCTGGCCCTCTCATAGGAGGCAAGGTTTTCCTTCGCTTCCCCGGTTTCTCCCCCGACTTCCCCCGCGAACTTCAAAAAGGTCTCCTCCGAGAAAAAGAGGCGGATCACATCCCCCTCTTCCACATGCTCTGCCCCGTCCGCCTTTGCGCCGTTTCGTGTGATGTTCTTCTTGCGGAGCATCCGGTAGAGAAAGGACGGCTCCGCCGCGGGCAGCAGACGCTTCAGATATTTGTCGAGCCGCTGGCCCGCTTCACCTGCGGCAACGGTAAACTCTCTCATGAAACCATCCCCCTACAGAGCAAGCTGGAGCAGAAGCGCCAGGATGCCCGGTGTCTCTTTTTTCTCCTCTTCCCCCTCGCCTGCTGCGAAAAGCTGTGCCATTCTGGCGAGGTAGGACTTTTCGCTGGAAAAGATGTGCACGCCGTAGCCGTGGAAGCCGCTTTTCTGCATCGAGGTCCGGATGTGGTTCTCCCCGGCACGGCAGGCGGCGTCCGTGACCCCGGGCGCCAGGGTCAGGGCAATGACGCTCTTTCCAAAGACGCACACATGGGCAAGGTCAAAGTTCTGCTGATAGGTGGTGAGGTAGAGATCGTACCGGCAGCAGGCGGGATCCTCGACCTTCCGGATCTTCTCGTATGCCTCGGAAGAGCACCCCTTGGCCTTGACGAGCATCACCAGGTTTACGGCCATCCGCGCAGCCGGAAGACACAGGAGCGCCGCAATGATGGAGAAGATGTTCTGGTTTGTGCCAAGCAGGATGCGCGCGGTGAAGAAGATCACAAAGACCGCGGCAAAGAGGAGCACCGTGATCACGATGTATTTTCTCCGCTCCCGTGTGAGATATCCGTAGGTTCCCTTTTTTGTGTTCATCAGGCCAGCTCCAGTTCCGTAAAATCCCGAACCGCCCCGTCTGCGAGGCGGCGCTTTTTGTCGTTGTCCTCCCGGGTGGTCTCATCGAGCACCGCGATCACCCGGCACCCTGCGGCTTTTCCCGCGCGGATCCCGTCCACCAGGTCCTCAAACACGAGACACCTTTTGGGATCCACCCCGAGGCGCTCCGCCGTGTGGAGGTAGATGTCCGGAGCAGGCTTTCCGTTTGTGATCTCGTTTCCCGTGACCACCGCGTCAAAGGCGTCAGCAAGACCGCACCCCGAAAGGGCCGCCTCACAGAGCTCCCGGGAGTTGCTCGTTGCGATTGCGGTCTTCCAGCCTCTTTCTTTTGCCATCGCAAGGAGCTTCTTGGCCCCGGGCTTTGGCCGAACCTCATTCTGGTAGCGGTCCATCGCCATTTGGTTCCAGTCCGCCATCATCTGCTCGACGGAGTCTTTGATGTGGAAGTGCTCCTGAAACAGCACCGCCGTCTGACGCATGCTGATGCCGCCGATGAGCTGCTGCACATTCTCCTTTGTGTGGATGCCGTGAGAAGAAAGGTAGTCCCTGTCGATGTCCGACCAGACCCACATGGAGTCCACCAGGGTGCCGTCAAGGTCAAAGAGAAGGGCCGAAGTGCCCTCCGGTATGGTGATATGTGGTTTCAATTTTTGTTTTTCCTGATACGAAACGGGGACGATTTCTCGTCCCCGTCTGCACTCTTTCATATGACTCACTGCTGCTGCGGTGCGGGGCCCTGCGGTCCCTGCTGCGGCGGATACGGCTGCTGGGGTCCCTGCGGCGCATTCGGCTGGGGCATTCCCTGCGGCTGCTGCATCTGGGCCTGGGCCGCCTGAGCGGCTTCCTGCTGGAACTGCTGCTGCTTTGCCCAGATCGCATTCATCTGGTTTGCGATGCTGCCGCGCTCATTCCGCATCTGCATGAGATAGACATTCAGGTCATTCAGCAGGGTCTGGAAAGTCGCATTGGTCTGCTGCACCGTGTTCTGAGTCAGCTCATCGATCTGGCCGAATGCCTCATCCAGGAGTCTCGAGGCATCGCTGATCGTGCCGGAGCTCATCGCCCAGGCATCTCCCACAATCCGGCCTGCGTTCTCGTTGGCCTGCGCCACCGTGGTGTTGGCATAGTTCACCGACTCGCTGGTGCGCTGGTTTGCCTCCTGCAGAGCGCTCTGTCTTGTGTTCTCGGCCTCGGTCTTCATCTGCTCGGCCTGCGAAGTGGCATCGTCCAGGATCTTCTTTGCCTTCTCATTGGCATCGTCCAGGATCTGCTGGGCCTTCTCGTTGGCGTCATTCATCACCGCCTGTGCCTGGGCATTGGCGGTGTCCGTGGTGGTCTGGGCCTGGGTGTTGGCCGCGGCGACCAGGGCATTTGCCTGCTCCACCGCCTGCTTCATGACCTCATCCTCGCTGATCTGCCGGTTCATCTGGTCGGTGGCCTTCTTGATGAGGGCAGCCGCCTTGTTCTTGGCATCCGCGAAGATCTCGTCCTTCTGATTCAGCACCTCCTGGTACTTGTCCACTTCCTCGGGGACCACGTCCCTAAGTTCCTCCACCAGAGCTTCGATCTCCTCCCGGTTCACCATGATGATGTCCTTGGAGAGGGCCTTATATTTGCAGTTGGCAAGATAGTCCTGAATCTCGTCGATCTTGCGTTCAATCTTTGATGCGCTCATTGATCCCTTTCGTCCTCGCAGTTTTTACGATTTATCCCGGGTCCTCTTCTCGCGGTACTTCTCCACCACCATCGCCTCGATGGACGGCGGCACGCAGGGAGAGATATCCCCGCCGAAGGTCGCGATCTCCTTGACGGCCGAGGAGCTCAGGTATGCATACTCCATGGAAGTGGTAAGGAATACCGTATCCAGCTTTCCATGAGACAGCAGACGGTTTGTCTGCGCGATCTGTA
>JBJEYC010000024.1:0-3655 GCA_051886435.1 Lachnospiraceae bacterium | reverse complement strand
TCAATTCTCACCGCCTGCACAAAGTCGGCGTTTCGAATCTCCATGACATTGCCGCGCACGAGGCGCGCAACGCCCGGCCAGTCGACAAAGCCCAGGATCAGGATGATGTTCCACATGCCGGGCGAGAAGATCACGCTGGCGACGAGAACGAGAAGGATGTAGGGAAAGGACATCACGGTGTCCGTGATGCGCATGATGATCATGTCCGCCACCCCGCCGAAGTACCCGGCAATCAGGCCCAGGACCGTGCCGATCGCCGTGGCAAGGAGCGTTGAGAGGGCGCCCACAAGGAGGGAGACCCGGGTTCCATAGAGGAGTCTGGAAAACATGTCCCGCCCGATGGCATCGGTGCCAAGAAGGTGCTTTAAACTCGGCGCCGCGGAGAACTCGGGATTGATCGCATTGGGATCATAGGGGGCAATGACAGGTGCCAGCACAGCGAGCACCACAATGGCAAGCACGATCCACAGGCTGACGAAGCCCGCCCTGTGATAGGTGAAGCGCCGCCACACCGTGTGGAGGTAGGATTCCGTCACCGGCTCATTTGCCGGCGATACTTTTTTCTCTGCTCTCATTTGTCACTCCAGTCGGACGGTCGGATCCGCCAGTGCGTACAGGATGTCCGTCACAAGGTTGGTGATCAGAACCACCACCGCGGTCAGAAGGCACATCGCCATGATCACGGGATAGTCCCGCTGCAGAACCGCATTCATCGTCATGAGTCCCAGCCCCGGCCAGGAGAAGACCTGCTCCACGACGATCGAACCGCCAAAGAGGCTCGGGATCTCCATGCCGATCACCGTGATGATCGGAATCAGGGCATTGCGCAGGGCGTGCTTGTAGATCACAAGGTTTCTTCCGATGCCCTTGGACCTGGCCGTGCGAAGGTAATCCTTGTTCAGGATCTCCAGCATGCTCGAGCGGATGTACCGGACATCCCGGCCCGCCATCTCCACGGCAAGAACGATGCAGGGAAGGATCAGGTAGCGCGGCTGCACGCCGCTTCCCGGGCTCCCCAGAAGGCGCATGCCGGAGGAGGGCAGGACGCCGAGCTTCACCGCAAACACAAAGATCAGTACAAGGCCCAGGAAGAACTGGGGAATGCTCTGTCCGAGGAAAGCCAGCGTCACGATCACGTAGTCCGCCTTTGAGTGCTGGTGCACCGCACTGTAGATGCCGGCAAAGACGGCAATTACCATGGCGAGCACAAGGGCCGAGGTCATGAGGATCAGGGTCGGCCCCAGGTGGCTTGCGATCATCGAGGAGACCGGCTCATAGCTCTTGTAGGAGTAGCCGAGGTTCCCGTGCAGGGTCTCCCTGAGCCAGTGGAAGTACTGGACGACGACGGGTTCATTCAGGCCCCAGTTTTCCGCCTTCTGCGCAACAGCCGCCTGGTTGACCTTGGGTCCTGCGCTGATGATCTGCAGCGGATTTCCCGCAAGGGACATGATGGCATAGTCGACGATCGTGATGCCAAAGAGCACCACCAGGGCAATCAGAAGGCGCTTTGCGATATACTTTCCCATCTCAGGCCTCCTCTCCAAAGGGGTGCCAGCAGGCCGCAAGGTGTCCCGGCGCGCCGCCGGGAACCGGCGCAAGCTTCGGCTCCTTGCTCCTGCACTGCGCCGTCGCATAGGGGCAGCGCTCCGCAAAGCGGCAGCCCGCAGGCAGGTCGATGGCGGACGGCACCTCGCCGTCCGGCACCGTGATGCTCCCGCGCTTTTTCGGGTCCATGGACGGCACTGCCTGAATCAGAAGCTTTGCATAGGGGTGGGCGGGGTGATGGAACACCTCCTGCCCCTCTCCCGTCTCCACGATCCTGCCAAGGTACATAACCGCGATCTCATCGCTGATGTAGTGGACGGCGCCGAGGCCGTGGGCGATAAAGAGGTACGTCACGCCCAGCTCCTTCTGAAGGCTCCGGAGAAGGTTCAGGATCTGCGCCTGAATCGAGGCATCGAGAGCGGAGACCGGCTCGTCGCAGACGATGACCTCCGGCTTCAGCGCAAGAGCTCTTGCGATCGTGATCCGCTGCCGCTGTCCGCCGGAGAACTCATGGGGGTATCTTGCCTTCGCGCTCTTCGGAAGCCCCACCATCTCCAAAAGCGCATCGACTCTTTTGTCCACCGTGTCCCTGGTCTCAAGGCCGTGGTAGAGCATCGGGGCGGACAGGATGTCGATCACCCGCTTTCTGGGATTTAAAGAGGCATAGGGGTCCTGGAAGATCATCTGCAGGTTCAGGCGGGCCTTCCGGAATTCCTCCTTCTTCATCTTCAGAAGGTCTTCCCCTTCGTACAGCACCTCACCCCCGGTCGGGGTGTCGATGCCGACCAGAAGGCGCCCGGTCGTGGACTTTCCGCAGCCGGACTCGCCCACAAGGCCAAGGGTCTTTCCACGCTTTAGCTGAAAGCTCACCCCGTCCACCGCATGGACCACCTTCCGGTTCTTCGGGAGAAGCGCGCTTCCCCGGATCGGGAACACCCGGGTCAGATTTTTTGCCTCCAGGATGACCTCCTGGTTCTTCTCAGACATGGGACACCTCCCCGACCTCTTCTGCCCTGCAGCAGCGGACAAAGTGGCCTTTTTGGATTTCTCTCCACTCCTGGTGCGCACTGCAGCGCTCCTTTTCCGCATACGGACAGCGGTCCATAAAGCGGCAGCCCGTGAGGAACGTGTAATTCTCCGGGACAACGCCCCGGATCGGGACAAGTTCCCTGTCCCTGTCGTCCTCGATGGACGGCGTTGCGGCAAGGAGCGCCCTCGTATAGGGATGGAGGGGTTCTGCAAAGAGCTCCTCCACCGGTGCCTCCTCCACGAACTGTCCGGCATACATCACCATGACCCGGTCCGCATTCTGGGCGATGACGCCGATGTCGTGGGTGATGAGGATGACGGACATGTGCCGCTCGGTGGCCTGTCTTCGGATCAGCTGCATGATCTGCGCCTGAATCGTAACATCCAGCGCGGTCGTGGGCTCATCGGCAATCAGGAGCCTCGGGTTGCAGGAGAGCGCCATCGCGATCATGATGCGCTGGCGCATGCCGCCCGAGAGCTCTGAGGGGTACTTCTTCAGGGTCTCTTTCGGATCCGGGATGCCGACACTCTCCAGATCCTGGAGCGCCATCGCCCGTGCCTCCTCCCGGCTCTTCTTCAGGTGCTTTCGGATCTGCTCCTCGATCTGGTTTCCGACGGAGAACACCGGATCCAGACTTGCCAGGGCATCCTGAAAGACCATGGCGATGTCCCGTCCCCGAAAGGCATCCAGTTCCCGTTCCGGGAGCCCCAGAAGGTCCTTTCCGTCAAAGAAAGCGTTTCCCTTCTCCACGCTCCCGTTCCGGGACAGAAGGCCCATGATTGCGAGGTTCGTGACGCTCTTTCCGCATCCGGACTCGCCGACGATGCCCAGCGTCTCCCCTTCCATCACGTGGAAGGAGATGTCGTCCGTCACGATTCTGTCGCCAAAGTCACTGTGAAATTTCACCCGCAGGTCCTTCACCTGTAACAGAGGTGTCATCTTTTCTCCCCGGCCTTTTCGGCCTGCTGCGTTCTGCGGAAAAGGGCACGGTGTTCCCGTGCCCTTCCCCTTCTTTTCTGATCCTGCTTTTTGTTTTTTTACTGTGTGATCTCCCAGTCCTGGATGTTGTCATAGGAACCG
>JBJEYC010000023.1:1782-3663 GCA_051886435.1 Lachnospiraceae bacterium | reverse complement strand
GATCCCGGAGAGACCCCGGAGCGGAACATCCGCTTCCTTCTGATCCTCTCCTGCATCGTCAAGGCGGTGGATGTCCACGCTGATCTGCTCCGTCAGAGTGCCTCGGATGTGGGCAATGACCTGCGCCTTGGCGCCAACGAGGCGCCGCCGGCCATCGTGTCCATGTTCCTGGGCGAGCAGCTCGACGACGTGGTGCGGCAGCTGGTGGAGACCGGCATTGCCGACCGCCACATCAAGGGCGGCATGCTGCGCACCGGTGTCTCCGCACTGCCGGATATCCGCAAGGATGCGACGGACCGGAACCGGACCTCGCCTTTCGCGTTCACCGGGAATAAGTTTGAGTTCCGCATGGTGGGCTCTTCTGACTCCATGGCAACGTCCACTACGACCCTCAATGCCATTGTGGCGGAGGCCTTCTCCGATGCGGCAGATGAGCTCGAGGGTGCACAGGACTTCGACATGGCGGTCCATGACCTGATCAAGAAGAACCTGACCGAGCATCAGCGGATTATCTTTGAGGGCAACGGCTACTCGAAGGAGTGGGTGGAGGAGGCAGCGCGCCGCGGCCTTCCGAACATCCCCTCCACGATCGAGGCGGTGCCGTCTCTGACCACGGACAAGGCCGTAAAGCTGTTTGAGAAGTTCCACATCTTCACACAGCCCGAGCTGGAGTCCCGCTCTGAGATCATCTACGAAAACTACGCCAAGACGAAGAACATCGAGGCCATGACGATGATCGACATGGCGCAGAAGCAGATCCTGCCCGCCTGCATGAAGTTTGTGAAGGAGCAGGCAGAGACGATCACGGCTGCGGCAAATGCCGGCGTGATCTTCCACAATGAGACGGAGAAGCTCCAGAAGTGCGTGGACCGGATTGATGCTGCCCAGGAGGCACTGGACGAGCTTCAGGAACAGGTGGACAAGGCCCAGAGCATCACGGACGCGAAGGAGCAGTCATTTTACTACAAGGACACCATTGATCCTGCCATGGAGCGGCTGCGCAAGCCCTGCGATGAGCTGGAGACGCTGGTGGACAAGAAGGCATGGCCGTTCCCGACCTACGAGGACATGCTGTTTGAACTGTAAGGTCGGAATTGGCAATACATCTGGAGGGGAATAAGGAATGCGCATCATAGTAGTCGGCTGCGGCAAGGTCGGAAGGACCATTGTGGAGCGGCTGAGCGGTGAGGGTCACGACATCGCGGTCATCGACACGGACAGCGATGTGGTCACCGACGTCACGGACAATTTTGACGTGATGGGTGTGGTGGGAAACGGAGCCAGCTATTCCGTCCTGAAGGAAGCAGGCATTGAGGATACCAACCTCCTCATTGCCGTGACGAATTCGGACGAGCTCAATCTCCTGTGCTGCCTGTTCGCCAAGAAAGCGGGTGACTGCAGCACGGTGGCACGTGTCCGGAATCCTCTGTACAACGATGAGATCGGGTACATCCGGGAGGAGCTGGGCCTTTCCATGACGATCAACCCGGAGCGGGCTGCGGCCTCGGAGATCTCCCGGCTGCTGCGCTTTCCCTCCGCAATCAAGATCGACACCTTCGCCAGAGGCAGAGTGGAGCTGTTACAGTTCGTGATTCCCCACGGATCCATCCTGGATAACTGCTCGCTGACAGAGCTGGGAAGCAGAGTGAAGGCGGAGGTCCTCGTCTGTGCGGTTCAGCGCCGCGGCGAGGTGGTGATTCCCGGCGGCTCCTTCGTGCTGCACGCGGGGGACACCATCAGCGTCATTGCGGAGCCCTCCCATGCCCGCAATTTCTTCTCCAAGATCGGCGTCGAGATCCACCGGGTTGCCAACACGATGATCGTCGGCGGCGGCACCATCGCCTACTACCTGGCAAAGCAGCTCCTCTCCTACGGGATCGG
>JBJEYC010000023.1:0-1682 GCA_051886435.1 Lachnospiraceae bacterium | reverse complement strand
GGGGACATCAAGGACATTCTGGAGAAGTAAGCAATGCATTACGCAATCGTTCGCTATATCGAGGGTATGGTGCTCAAGCTGGAGGCAGTGCTTCTGCTGCTTCCCGCGCTGACGGGGCTTTTGTACCAGGAGCAGCAGGGCTGGTCCTTCCTCATCATGGCAGTGGTGTGCCTGGGCATCGGCTTTCTTCTGACCCTGCGAAAGCCCAAGAAGTTTGTGTTCTATGCCAGGGAGGGCATTGTCAGTGTCGCCCTGGCATGGGTGCTGATCTCCATCTTCGGCGCCCTTCCCTTTGTGATCAACGGTGATATTCCGGATTTTTCCAACGCTCTGTTTGAGACCATCTCCGGCTTTACCACCACCGGCGCCAGTATCCTCACCGATGTGGAGGCACTTTCCCACGCAAGCCTGTTCTGGCGCAGTTTTACCCACTGGGTGGGCGGCATGGGCGTCATCGTCTTCATGCTGGCCATTGTCCCGCTGACGGGTGGCTACAGCGCCCAGCTGATGCGGGCGGAGAGCCCTGGACCTTCCTTCGGAAAACTGGTGCCCAAACTCAAGGAGAGCGCGAAGATCCTGTACCTGATCTACTTTGGTATGACCATTGTGCAGATCGTGCTCCTGCTTCTGGCCAGGATGCCGATCTTCGACGCGCTGTGCATGTCGTTCGGTTCGGCCGGCACCGGCGGCTTTGGCATCCGAAACGACAGTGCCGCCTCCTATACGGTGCTGCAGCAGGCAATCCTGACGATCTTCATGATCTTGTTCGGCGTGAACTTCAACTACTACTACCTGCTCCTTCGCCATGAGAGCCGGGACGCCCTGCGGATGGAGGAGGTGCGGTACTACTTCCTGATCATCGCAGTCTCCATCGTGCTGATTACCTTCAACGTGCGCAGTTACTTTGACAGCCTGTTTCTTGCGTTCCACAACGCGGCGTTCCAGGTGGCATCCATCATCACGACGACGGGATACAGCACCTTCAACTTTGACACCTGGCCCACCTTCTCGAAGGGAATCCTGCTGTTTCTGATGTTCTGCGGCGCCTGCGCGGGCTCCACGGGCGGCGGTATCAAGGTCTCCCGTGTGGTGATCCTGTTCCGCAGCATGCGGCTGCAGATTCGGGAGTTTTTGCACCCCAAGGCGGTCTCCACCCTGCAGTTCGACGGGAAGCCTCTGGACAAACAGACCATCAAGAGCACCACGGTATACCTGGCAACCTACACCTTTTTGTTCATCCTCTCGGTGTTCCTTCTGACGATCGATTCCAAGTGGGATTTCATGACGGACTTTACCGCGGTCACGGCGACTTTCAACAACATCGGACCCGGTTTTGCCGGCGTCGGCCCTGCCGCGAACTTCAATGGGCTCTCGCTCCTGTCCAAGTATGTTCTGATGTTTGACATGCTTGCCGGCCGTCTTGAGCTCTATCCGATGCTGATCACCCTGGTTCCCTCGGTTTGGAGACGGAACTGAGCGGAAAACGCGAATATCGTCAGACAACGGAGAAAATTTTTCCCGAAAATCGTACTTGCACGAAGGCGGGGAGAAGCATATACTTGTTTCTCGTAGCGGAGAGCTAACGCACTCCACTGCGGGAACACATTGGGATATAGCCAAGCGGTAAGGCAACGGACTCTGACTCCGTCATTTCGTAGGTTCGAATCCTACTATCCCAGCTA
>JBJEYC010000022.1:0-3671 GCA_051886435.1 Lachnospiraceae bacterium | reverse complement strand
GACAACAAGGGCGCGGTCATCGTCTCGGATGTGAAGACCGGTGCCATCCTGTGCATGGTCTCCAAGCCCGATTTCGACCCCAACACCATCGTCGACAACTGGGACTCCCTGCTGTCGGACTCCACCAGCGGCACGCTGGTGAACCGTGTGAGCCAGGGCCTCTACGCTCCGGGTTCCACCTTCAAAATCTTTGACTCCATCGCCTTCATGGATCAGAACATGTCCGGGTCGGAGAGCTACACCTTCCCCTGCCAGGGCTATATCACGATTGACGGGGAGACCATCACCGACTACCACTACGAGGTGCACGGCACCCTGGATTTTCAGGGGTCCTTTGCCGAGTCCTGCAACTCCTCCTTCGCCAACATCGTGGTGAATGAGCTGAACCGGACTGACTTCATCGATCTGCTCAACAACTGCATGTTCGGAGAGGATCTGCCTTTTGCGCTGCCCTCCAACCAGAGCTCCTACGTGCTTGATTCCGGCACCTCCACCAAGGAGGTCATGCAGCTGGCAATCGGCCAGGGCCAGACCCTGATGACCCCGCTCCACCTGAACATGATCACCGCGGCCATTGCCAATGGCGGCACGGTGTACACCCCCTACGTGGTCGACAGCATCCGCACCGCCAAGACCACGCAGAACCCGGACGGCCGGGTCCTGACCCAGACAGAGCCCACGGCTTACCGCACCATCATGTCTGAGGACGTTGCCTCCAAGATGCGGGAGATGATGCGTGCGGTTGTCGAGTACGGCACCGGCACCAAGATCCGGGAGCGCAGCTACAACGCCGCCGGAAAGACTGGTTCCGCAGAGTACCTGAGCAATGAGACCACCTCTCACGCATGGTTTACGGGTTTTGCACCCTATGATGATCCGCAGGTTGCCATCACGGTCATCGTGGAGGGCGGCGGTACCGGCGGTACTGCGGCAGTTCCGATCGCGCGGGATGTGCTGGATGAGTACTTCGGGTACACCGGATCCACAGAAGACCAGCAGGTCACCTGGTACACCACGGACAACACGATCGCACCGGCCTCCACTTCGGACGATGAGGATCTGAGCACCGCCAACACGATCTCCCTGAATATGGATACCAACGGAGACGGCGTGCTCGATGCAGTGGATATCGACGGTGATGGCGTGGCAGATGTGTATGACACCGACGGAGACGGCATCCCGGATACCCAGGCCATTGATGGCCAGGCGCCGGCAATCGTGACGCCGGATGAGGCCTCCAGCGCGGCATCCTCCGATGAAGCCGCTTCTACGACTGACACGACGGGCTGGGTCGACACGGACGGCGACGGCGTGGCGGATACGCCCGCAGAGGAGGCAGCGGCTGTGCAGGCTGCAGAGGCAGCAGCGGCAGCCAGCAGCACAACGACCGATGCGGCGGCTGCGGCGAGCACAACCACCGACGCGGCAGCAGCGGCCAGCAGCACGACCACTGATGCGGCGGCCGCGGCAAGCAGTGCTGCCGATGCCACCCAGCAGACCGGCACAGCGGATCAGACGCCGGCTGTGACAGATCCGAACCAGGCACCGGCTGCCGGAGACGGCACAGCGCAGGATGCGGCGGCTGCTGCCCAGGCAGAGGCACTGCCTGCTCAATAAGAAACAGAACAAAACGGGAGAGACCGTCCATGAGATGGGCGGTCTCTCTTTCTCTTTTGGCCTTCCGGGGGTAAAATGATTTCTATGCAGGCGGTGGGATATGAAAATTACCTATTATAAAAATCTGTATACCAGCCCGAACCTGCGCCATCTGCGGGGGCTGAAGTGGCGCCTCTCCCACAATGCGGGGAATCTGGCGCTGTGGATCATCACGCCCTGCGGCGGAAAACAGTCAGAGCCCGGTGCCAATCAGCTGGAGTTTTTTCACTGCGTGATGCTGCACCAGCCCTGGTACAGGAAGCGGGACCTGTTCGTGGTGGGCCTTGCGGAGGGACGGGCCGAGGCGATTGAACTTGTCGCAAAGATCACAAGGGACTGCATTGCCGCAACCGGCGGTACGGATCTGAAGGCGTTCCTCTTTCCGGAGGAACAGGGAGGAAGAGCACCGCAGAGGCCAAGACCCCTTCCCACCGTGCGGATCGTGGATGCGGGAAAGGAGTCGCCATGAGTGTGCTCTTTGTCATTGGGCGGGTCCTTCTGATTCTGCTTGTTGTGATCCTGATCCTTCTGGTACTTCTTCTGTTTGTGCCCTTCTCCTACGAGATTCGTGGCGCACTCCGGGACCAGGAGGGAGGAGAGGACTTCTCCTTTGACAGGGTGCGGGAGGGCCTCTCCGGGAGCGTGCGCATCTCGTTCCTGGGGCCGCTTGTGAGCGGCGGCATCGCCTATCCCGACGCGACGGACTTTGTGCTTCGGATCGGGCCCGTCCGGATCAACATCTCAGAGAAGATCCGGGGAAAACGGGACAAAAAGGAGACGGACGGGGCGCCGGACAACGAGGCCCAGCGGCAGCTGGACCGGGACCTGGAAGAAAAAAAGAAAAAAGAAAAAGAGAAAAAGGACGGGAGCGGAAAAAAACAGGGCGGAGAGAAGAGAGCCGCCCTCATCCAAAAGCTTGCAAAATTTCTGGAGACGCTCGAGGGCCTGCCGGATGCCGCGCAGGATAAGATCGAGGCGTGGGAGAAAAAGGCAGATCGGGTTCTTCGGAACATCGGGTTTTACCTGCGCCTTCTGGATGACCCGGATACCGCAGCCGCATTGGAAAAGGCGCTGCGGGCTGTGGGAAAGCTCGGAAAGCATCTTGTTCCAAAGCGCTGGTCCCTGTCGGGAACAGCAGGTCTCGGGGATCCGGCGGCAACAGGAGAGCTTTTGGCAGTCACGTCCCTTTTGTACCCCCTCACCTGCGGGCATGTCCTTCTCCATCCGGACTTTACCCTGTGGCGGGCGGACCTTACATTTGATGCAAAGGGAAGAATTTCCCTGGTGGCGGTTCTGATTGCGGCGCTTCGGATCCTGACGGATCGGGACATCCGGCGCCTTGTCGGAAGAATCAAACATCACGAGAATCGGCGCAGACAAAAGGCGGCATAAACAGCACGCAAGAAGCAGAGGAAACAAACCATGGCAGATACAAACAGCTTTGAAAAGATCATGAGCTCCCTGATGAGCGGGGCAGAGGGTATTCTCACCAGCAAGACAGTGGTGGGGAGCGCGGTGCGCGTGGGGGATACGATTCTCATTCCCCTTTCTGACGTGACCGTGGGAGCCGGCGCGGGCTCCAACAGTGCGGACAAGCGGGATCTGGGGGCCGGCGGCTTCTCCGCCAAGATGTCCCCCACCGCGGTCCTCGTGATCAAGGGCGGCAACACCAAAGTGGTCTCCATCAAGGATCAGAACAGCCTCTCCCGGCTGATTGACCTGATCCCCGAGGTGGTGGACAAGGTGACCGCAAAGAAGAACGAGAAGGACATGATGGATGATGACGACGCCGTGGAGGGTGCCTTCCCGGATGGGACGGATCCCAAAGACGCCTGAAAAACAACAGCCACCATACCGGATTCAAAACCGGTATGGTGGCTTGTTTGATACCTGCCTGTCTGGAGACAGACAACAAAAAACTGTCCCAGGAGCTTCCGATTTCTCCGGGACAGTTCATCTATTATCCTGAGTAAGCAGAGAACGCATCTTCCGAATTATGCGTGCTCTACCTTGCC
>JBJEYC010000021.1:0-3685 GCA_051886435.1 Lachnospiraceae bacterium | reverse complement strand
AAGCCCTCTCCCTCGAGCCCGGTGCTGTTCAGCGTGTAAACCACCAGGTCCCGGATATTTTTGTCATCCTCTACACAGTATATCATTATTACACCTTTTTGGTATCCACACCGGGATTGTGCACGCCGGTGATGGAGAACACGACCCACTCTGCGATGTTCGTCGCATGATCTGCGATACGCTCCAGGTACTTGGAGACCATGAGAAGGTCCACTGCCCGATTCGCCTCGATCTTGTTGGTCCGGATCATGTCGGTGATCTGGAGTTTGACGCTGTCAAACATCAAATCGACGATGTCGTCATCGGCTTCTACCTTGCCAGCCAGCTCCAGGTCCTTGTTGACATATGCATCCACGGAGTCCGTCACCATCTTGACCGCCTGAGAGGACTCCTCCATGATCTTGGGAAAGTCCACGCTGTCGCAGATCTTGCCGGAGATGATGATTTCCGCGATGTCCGATGCCTGGTCGCCGATTCGCTCCATGTCGGTGATCATCTTCAGTGCGGCAGACACGAGGCGCAGATCGCTGGCCACCGGCTGCTGCTGCAGCAAAAGCTTTAAGCACAGGCGCTCGATATCCTTCTCTGCCTGGTCGATCTCGGCATCTGCCTGGATGACCTCCCGGGCAAGGACCATATTACCATCGGAGAGCGCTTTTGTCGCCTTCTCGATGGCAATCTCGCACAGTTTCCCCATGTTCGTCAGCTCGTTGTTCAGTGTCGCGAGCTGCTTGTCGAAATTGTTTCTCATTTTCTACCTCGTATGCCTCCCTCACAGGGCGCCACTCAGCCGAAACGGCCGGTGATGTAGTCCTCGGTCCTCTTGTCGCTGGGGATGGAGAACAGCTTTTCAGTGGTATTGTACTCGACCAGCTCGCCCAGGAGGAAGAAGGCGGTGTTGTCGGAGATTCGGCTTGCCTGCTGCATGTTGTGCGTGACGATGACGATCGTATAGTTGTCTTTGAGTTCCATCGCCAGATCCTCGATGCGGGACGTGGAAATCGGGTCCAGCGCGGAGGTGGGCTCATCCATCAGGATGACTTCCGGCTCCACCGCCAGGGTTCTGGCGATGCAGAGACGCTGCTGCTGGCCGCCGGAGAGACCCAGGGCGCTCTTGTGCAGGCGGTCCTTGAGCTCATCCCAGATCGCGGCTTCCCGCAGGGACTTCTCGACGATCTCATCGAGCTTCTTTCTGTCTTTGATGCCGTTGATACGGGGGCCGTAGGCGACGTTGTCATAGACACTCTTCGGGAAGGGGTTGGGCTGCTGGAAGACCATGCCGACCCGCTTTCTCAGCTCAATTGCGTCCATGTCCTGAAAGATGTCCGCGCTGTCGAGCTTGACGGTACCGGTGATCTTCACGCCGTCCACCAGGTCGTTCATGCGGTTTAAGGTCTTGAGGAACGTGGACTTGCCGCAGCCGGAGGGGCCGATGAGCGCTGTGATCTTGTTCTTTTCAATATCAATGCTGATGTCCTTGAGCGCATGGAACTGACCATAGTAGAGGTTTAAGTTCCGCACGGAAAAACACAGCTGTTCCAGGGTATTGGTCTGTGCCATAACATTCCTTTCAGGCTTTGGCGCCCGTCTGCTTGCGCTCCTGCCGCTTGGAGAGGTATCTGGCCAGGAGCGAGAAGGCCAGAACCATCACGACCAGAACCATGGCCGAGAAGTTTGCGATGTTCTCCGAATTTGCGTTCAGAGATCCTTCTGTCCGCATGACCCAGATGTGAAGCGCCAGGGTCTCGCCGGGACGGAACGGGTTTAAAGGGCAGGTCTTGCTGGTGAGATCCCAGTTGTTCCAGTTGATGACTGTGGACTGTCCTGCGGTGTACAAAAGGGCTGCTGCCTCACCAAAGCCTCTTCCTGCTGCCAGGATGACGCCCGTCATGATGCGGGAAGTGCAGGCCGGGAGCATGACCTGGGTGATCGTGGTCCAGTGCGTTGCACCAAGGCCCATAGAACCTTCCTTATAGCTCTTGGGAAGGGAGCGCAGGGCATCCTCGGTGGTCGTGGTGATGGAGGGAAGGGACAGGATCGACACCGCCAGCGCGCCGGCGAAGAGATTCCACTTCATGCCGGTCATCAGGATGAAGACCAGGTATCCGAACAGGCCGACCACGATGGAGGGGAGGGACGAGAGGGACTCGATGGAGATCCGGATCGCCTTCGTCAGTTTGTTGTCCCCGGCGTACTCGGCCATGTAGATGCCGGCAAGAACACCGGAGGGAACGCTGATGACCAGGGACAGGAACACCAGGTAGATCGTGTTGAAGAACTGGTTTCCGATGCCGTCCGAGTTGAAGGCAAAGATGCCGGGGTAGTAGCTCATGATGCCCTTGATGATGATGTAGCCCGCCAGGACAATGATCAGCCCCAGGAAGAACCCGCCGATGCCGGAGAAGACCCCTGTCATCAGGCGATCGAAGAATTTTGCGCTCTTGATGCGCCGCTTCATTTCTTCATTCATTTCTTCAGTTCTCCTTTTGCCGAGATAAAGTGGATCAGGAAGATAAAGAACATGGAGATCAAAAACAGAAGAAGTGCCATGCTCCAGAGTGCCAGGTTCTGCTCACCGCCGTTGGCGCTGTTGCCCATGTCGGCAGCGATGGCTGCGGTCAGGTTATTGGTGGGATACAGGATTCCTTTGGGGAAGGCTCTCGTCTTGCCGATGACCATAGCCACTGCCAGTGCCTCACCGAAGGCTCTTGCCAGGCCCAGGATGATGCCGGTGAAGATGCCGTTCTTGGCAGCAGGCACCGTGATGTGGCGGATGACCTGCCATCTCGTGGAGCCGAGGCCGTAGGCACCCATCTCATACACCGCGGGGACCGAGGCAATCGCGTCCGCGGCGACCGTGGTGATCGTCGGGAAGATCATGACTGCGAGCACAATGCCGGCTGCCAGTACCGAGTAGCCGCCCATCGGGGCATGGAACACATCCCGGATAAAGGGGACCAGAATCGTCAGGCCGACCCAGCCGTAGACAACGGAGGGGATGCCGACGAAGATCTCCACTGCCGGTCGGAAGATTTTGTCTCCCGCCTGCTTGACAATCTTGGTCATGAAGATCGCCGCGCCCAGGGCAAAGGGAGCTGCGATAAGAAGACCAAGGCCGCAGGTCAGAAGCGATCCCACGATGTAGATCGCCGCGCCGACCTGGCCGCCGCCCTCGTCCGCCGTGTCGTTGGGAGCCCAGTCGGAGGAAAACAGGAACTCCGCAACACTGTGGTGATACTTGGTAAAGGTGCCGGTGCCGCGCACGATCAGGAAGATACCGATCAGGAGTGTGATCGCGATGATCGCGAAGCCAAAGACCGTGACAACGCCGCGGCCCAGATTTTCATGCAGGAACTTCTCCTTTGCGGGGGTTCTGGTTCTTTTGACCGAAGAAGGAGCCGTCATTGTAAACGCCGGCTCCTTACTGCGATCAGCACCTTCCTGCTTTGCTTTTTCGGAAACTGCTGATTCATTATTCATAAATTTTTCCTTACTGATTTGCGTGTGCACTCACAGCTGCGTCAGACATCTTGGAGGTGACGCCATAGCCCATGCTCTCAAGGTCAGCGGAGAAGTCATCGCCCATCATGTAGTTGATGAAGGCCTGTGCTGCATCGGAGCCATCTCCGTTGGTGTACATGTGCTCATAGCCCCAAACCTTGTAGTCACCGCTGTAGGTGTTCTC
>JBJEYC010000020.1:0-3703 GCA_051886435.1 Lachnospiraceae bacterium | reverse complement strand
GAAAGAAACTCCAGAACATGATGCAGATGTCGGGCGGCGAGAAGGCCCTGACGGCGATTTCCCTCCTGTTTGCCATCCAGAACTTAAAGCCCTCTCCGTTCTGCCTGCTCGACGAGATCGAGGCAGCATTGGACGAGAGCAACGTGGTGCGCTTCGCCCAGTACATTCACAAGCTGACCGAGCACACCCAGTTCATCGTGGTCACCCACCGGCGCGGCACGATGGACGAGGCGGACCGGCTCTACGGCATCACGATGCAGGAGAAGGGAGTTTCCACCCTGGTCTCGGTGAGTCTGATCGACGACAAGGACCTGGTTGGCTGATCCGGAAGAATAGGAAGTTATGGCTGAAGAAGAGAAAAAGGAAAAGAAGGGCTTTTTCCGGCGCCTCTGGTCGGGCCTTTCCAAGACGCGAAACAGCATCGTCTCGGGGCTTGAGAACGTCTTCACGAGTTCCTCGAAGATTGACGAAGACTTCTATGAGGAACTCGAGGAGATCCTGATCATGGGAGACCTGGGGGTCTCCGCGACGGACGAGATTCTGGAGAAGCTCCGCACCGAGGTGAAGGAGCAGCACATCAAAGAGCCCGCCCAGTGCCGGGACATCCTTATCCGGGGCATCCGGGAGCAGATGACTGTGGACGAGCACGCCTATGACTTTGAGGAGCACCCCTCGGTGGTCCTGGTCATCGGCGTCAACGGCGTGGGCAAGACCACCAGCATCGGAAAGCTCGCTGGCATCTACCGGCAGCGGGGCAAGAAGGTCCTGATCGCCGCGGCGGACACCTTCCGCGCGGCGGCGGTGGACCAGCTCAAGATCTGGGCGGACCGGGCCGGGGTAGATCTGATTACCGGCGCCGAGGGCGCGGATCCTGCCAGTGTCGTCTTTGATGCCCTGCAGGCAGCAAAGGCACGGCACACGGACATCCTCCTCGTGGATACCGCAGGGCGACTGCACAACAAGAAAAATCTGATGCAGGAGCTCGCAAAGATTGACCGTGTCATCACGAGGGAGTACCCGGACTGCATCCGGGAGAACCTGGTGGTGCTCGACGGCACCACCGGACAGAACGCGCTCTCCCAGGCGCGGGAGTTTGCCGGCGTTACCAACCTGACCGGCATCATCCTCACCAAGATGGACGGCACCGCCAAGGGCGGCATCGCCATCGCCGTGCAGTCGGAGCTGAAGATCCCGGTTAAGTTCATCGGCATCGGCGAGCAGATCGACGATTTGCAGCGCTTTGAGCCGGATGCTTTTGTGGACGCTCTCTTTGACGTGACGCCGCAGGAGGCAGAGGAGGAGAGCACACCGGAAGAAAGCAAAGAGGAAACTTCCCCTGCCAAAGAGGCACCGAAGGAGGAAGAAACCCAGACCTCCGAGTCCGGGGAGACTCCCTCTTCGGAGGAGAAACCCAAGAACTGGTGGGACGATATCGACGACACACCGATCTTCCGGGAGCACGGAGACTACTACTAAGCTGCGGGGGTGGAATTTCTGCCTATGGACCGTGAAAAACCAAACAACGAAAAGCACAGCGGGAGTGCCGGTACCAATCCAAACCGGCGCCGCTCCCTGTACCTGGTCAACCTGATCATCCTAAGTCTCATCGCGATCGCGGGTGTGATTCTGGCGGGCCTTTTGTTCTTCCGGGAGCGGAGCGCTGCCGGGGAGCTTTCTGACGCAAAAAAGGAGCTTGCCGCTCTCGAGGGGGATGACAAGACCCTCTACACCGAGGAGGAAGTGGAGAAACGGGAGGAGGCCGCAAGGCTGACGGGAGAGCGGGAAGAACAGAACGCGATCCAGACCCAGATCCAGTCCTCCCTGGAGTCCGGAAACAGCGTGACCACCATGCTCCGGGATCTCTTCTCTGATGACCTGGTGGTGGTGAACGACGGGCGGTATTATTTCTACCCCGTCATCAGCAGCGTGGAGAAGAACGGCTTCGGGGATGGGGACTTTGCCTTCGCCGATGACGGCACCCTGACCTACCAGGGGAGCAATGACCAGATCGTGACAAGACAGGGAATCGACGTCTCCTCTTCCAATGGCACCATCGACTGGGACGCGGTCGCCGATTCGGGGATCGAGTTCGCGATGATCTGTGCCGGCGGCCGCAATGACGATGGCAAGCTCTACGTCGACGCGAAGTTCACCGAAAACATGGATGGCGCTCTGGACGCCGGCGTGGAGGTCGGTGTCTACTGGAGCCTTGGGGCAAAGAATGGGGATGAGGCCTCTGAAGAGGAGGACTACCTTCTGACACTGCTCTCCCCCTATCGGGACAAGATCACCTACCCGGTGGCAGTCCTGATCCGGAGCGTCTCAGAGGACTCGAGGATCTACTCCCTGACCAGAGCCGAGTGGACCTCCAACCTGGATACCTTCTGCAGCGGCGTGGACGCGGGCGGGTATGACGCCATGATCTACGGGAGTCTTGCGGGCTTTGTCATGAAGACCGACCTGACTGCCATCGATGGGTACGACCGCTGGATTCAGGAGTTCTCGGATGATCTCTACTTCCCCTACTCCTTCCGCCTGTGGCAGTACGAGAGCGACGGGAACGTGGCGGGCATCGACACCTCGGTGCATCTGGACCTTGCGGTCACCACCAAGGGATGAGAAAACCAGCGGAACATTTCAGATAAGATCTGAATCAGATTTTAACTGCCGGGTGTCAATCTTTTTTCTTGACACCCGGCAGTTTGGCAAGTATGATGTTCTTCGCTGCACGGGAAGGAAACGCGATGGAACCAATCGTACGCCAGGGAATTCTATATGATTTCTATGGGAGCCTCCTCTCGGACCGGCAGAGAAAGGTCTACGAGGAGCTCGTCTACAATGACATGTCCCTCACCGAGATCTCCGGTGAGGAGGGCATCTCCCGGCAGGCGGCATCAAGCCTGATCCGCCGGACCACGGAGCAGCTGGAGGAGTACGAGCAGAAGCTCGGCCTCATCGAGCGCTTTGACAAGATCCGGGCCGTCTGCGACGAGATGTCCCGCGGCGGCACTGCTCAGGAGAAGGCCTGGGCGGACGAAATCCGAAAGGTGCTGTAAAGAGGTATCTGAACGTATGGCATTTGAGAGTCTCTCCGAAAAATTAAGCCGCGTCTTCCGCAAGCTCTCCGGCAAGGGGAAGCTCTCGGAGGAGGACGTCAAATCCGCTCTGAAGGAGGTCAAGATCGCCCTCCTGGAGGCGGATGTCAACTTCAAGGTGGTCAAGCAGTTCATTGCCTCCATCCAGGAGCGGGCTGTGGGTGAGGAGGTCATGAATGGCCTCAATCCCGCTCAGCAGGTCATCAAGATTGTCAACGAGGAGATGATCAAGCTCATGGGCCCCGAGGGCGCAGAGCTCACCTTCCAGCCCGGCAAGGCCATCACCGTCATCATGATGGTAGGTCTGCAGGGCTCGGGCAAGACGACCACTGCCTCGAAGCTGGCGGGCAAGCTCCTCAAGAAGGGAAAACGGCCGCTCCTTGCGGCACTGGACGTCTACCGCCCCGGCGCCATCAAACAGCTCCAGGTCAACGGCGAGAAGGTCGGTGTCCCGGTGTTCACCCTTGAGGGCTCGAAGGAGCCGGTGAAGATCGCCGAGGCCGCCCTGGCCCACGCGGAGCAGTACCACAACGACGTGCTCTTCCTCGATACGGCAGGACGTCTGCAGATCGATGAGGACATGATGCAGGAGCTCGAGGACATCAAGA
>JBJEYC010000019.1:0-3712 GCA_051886435.1 Lachnospiraceae bacterium | reverse complement strand
CCCGCCGGCATCTACACCGCGGGCACGGCGCAGCGCCTCGTCAACATCGAGGGCTTTATGCCCGGCCGCGAGGTGGTGATCCTGGGCTCCGGCGACATCGGCCTCATCATGGCCCGCCGCATGACCCTCGAGGGTGCGAAAGTCAAGGTGGTTGCCGAGCTGATGCCCTACTCCGGAGGCCTCAAGCGAAACATCGTCCAGTGCCTCGACGACTTTGGCATCCCGCTCAAGCTCTCCCACACGGTGGTGGATATCGAGGGAAAGCAGCGGGTTGAGGGCGTCACCATCGCCGCTGTGGATGGCCATGGAAAGCCGATCCCCGGCACGGAGGAGCACTACCGCTGTGATACGCTTCTGCTCTCCTGCGGTCTCATTCCGGAGAATGAGCTCTCCCTTTCGGCGGGGGTCGAACTCTCTCCCCGGCACAAGGGACCGGTGGTCAATGAGTCCCTGGAGACCAATGTCCCCGGGATCTTTGCCTGCGGGAACGTGCTGCATGTGCACGACCTGGTGGACTATGTCTCCGAGGAGGCAGCCAATGCGGGACGCCACGCAGCAGCCTATGTTCAGGGCAAAGGGCGCGGTGAGGAGAACATTCCGGGCGTCGAGATCGTGCCCGGCGAGGGCATTGGCTACACAGTGCCGGAGTCGGTGCGTGTAAATGTCATGGGCGATCTTCTGACCATCCGCTTCCGGGTCCGCGGTGTGTACCAGAATCACTTCATCAGCGTGTACTTTGACGAAGAGCGGGTGCAGCACAGGAAGAAGCAGATCGTGGCGCCTGGTGAGATGGAACAGGTGATCCTGCAGAAGAAGGACCTTTTGGCGCACCCGGATCTGAAGAAGATCACCATTTGTCTGGAGGAGGCCTGAAGATGAAGAGAACACTGACGTGCATTGGCTGCCCGATGGGCTGCCAGGTGACCGTGGACTATGATGGCGAGACGATTCACAGTGTGACAGGAAACACCTGTCCCAGGGGTGACATCTATGCCCGCAAGGAGGTGACGCACCCGACCCGCATTGTGACGACCTCGGTGCGTGTGGAGGGCGGCGTGATCCCCCAGGTCTCGGTGAAGACCGCCTCGGACATCCCCAAGGAAAAGATGTTTGACATCGTCCGGGCATTGAAGGACGTGACGGTGCAGGCTCCCGTCGCCATGGGCGATGTGGTGCTGCAGGACGTGGCGGGCACCGGGGTCAGCGTGATCGCGACCAAGAACGTGCCGAAAAAGTAACAGCTGCTTTATGAAAAAACCGGGAGAACCGCTTTCCTGCGGTTCTCCCGGTAATTTTTTACTGCGCGTTTTTCAGTGTCACGTGCCGCCCGTTGACCTCCACAGAGGGGATCTTCCGGTTCAGATAGACGGAGAAGCGGGTGACGCCGGAGCGCTGGATGGAGGCGTCGAGGTTCGGATTGATCTCCTCCAGCTCCTTCTTGAGCGTTGCGATGTTCATGTCGTCGGTCTCGTGCTTTTCAAAGATCTGGTGGATCTGCTTCTCGATCTCTGCGTCTGGGGTGATCTTCAGGGACACCCAGACTGCGTTGTCCCTCGTGTTGACGGAGAGAGAGGGGAAGTCCTTCAAAAATTCCGAGAGCTTGCTGTAGTGGTAATTGCGGATGTCGAAGTCGGGATAGAGCTTGGTCAGGCGGGAGCCGATCTCTCCGAGCCCGGTCTCCTTGCCGTCCGCGTTGTTGTCGGTGATCATGGAGACGATCGCCTGCTCAATGGCATCCCGGTCAGTGAAGGACGCCTCCGAGGAGGTGTCTGCCTCCTCTGCGGGGACGAAGCCAAGAAATTCATCGGTGGTGGTTTTCGGCACCGGGACAGGGTCGGCTTCCTTTTCCTTCTTCTTTGTGACGACCGCGGTCTTCTTCTTTGTCACGGCTTTCGTCCTTGCGGGCTTTTCCTGGGTCTTCTCAGACACGGAGTCATCATCCCCGCTGTCGATGACGTCGAGGAAGATGAAGCGCTCGCAGGAGACCCGGAAGGATTCGGGGGTCTTCTTCTCGCCCATGCCGATGACCACCTTGCCTGCTTCCCGCAGCCTAGTTGCCAGCTTGTTGAAATCCCCGTCGCTTGAGACGATGCAGAAGCCCTGCACGTCCCCGCCGTAGAGGATGTCCATCGCATCGATGATCAGGCCGATGTCGGAGGCGTTCTTGCCGGGGGTGTTGTTGGGCTGCATGACCGGGGTCAGGGAGTACCTGGCCGAACACGCGAACCAGGAGTGCAGCCGCTCCTGGGACCAGTCCCCGTACATGCGGCGGATGGTGATCTTGCCATATTTGGAGAGCTCACTCAGAATCGTGGGAATATACCGGGAGCTGATGTTGTCAGCGTCGATGAGGAGCGCAATATTGATATCTTCCATGCAGAATCCTTTCTTTGTGGTAACAAGGCGCCGTGCACATATGGTATAATGTGCAGCGTTAAGTTCAGTATAAAGGATTTTGGGAAAAGGGGAAAGAACGTTTCGCAAAGGCCGCAGTGCGGCCGGGAAGGGAGCCATGCACGAACTGCCAGCCGTGCTCAACCTGTTGGATACGATGGAGAAAAAGGCGGCGGCAAGCCACATCCGCAGGATCACGGAAATTGATCTGAAGGTCGGAGAACTTTCCGATCTGGTGGAGGACTGCATTCAGCTCTACTTCGACATGGCCTCCGAGGGCACCGTGTGTGAGGGCGCCTCGCTGGTTTTTTCCAGGAACCCGGCGCTTCTTCGGTGCAATGCCTGCGGATACACCTTCCCCCACGAGCGATCCTTTACCTGTCCCCGCTGCGGCGGGGCGTCCACCCTGGTCAGGGGGACCGGAGGGGGCCTGGAGATCATCCGCTTCCTCGGAGAAGACGATACCATGTAGGGCAGGCTGCCTGCCTAAGGAGGATAACTGCAATGGCAAAAGAGTTAAAAGATTATGTGGTCACCATTCCGGATTTCCCGGCACCCGGCGTCATGTTCCGTGATGTCACGAGCGTGATTCAGGATCCGGACGGGCTGCAGCTTGCGATCGACACGATGCAGGACCTGATCAAGGACCTGGACTATGACGTCATCATCGGTGCCGAGTCCCGGGGCTTTATCTTCGGCGCCCCGATCGCCTACAACCAGCACAAGTCCCTGGTTCTGGCCAGAAAGAAGGGCAAGCTTCCCCGCAAGACCGTCTCGGAGACCTACTCCCTGGAGTACGGCACGGCCACACTGGAGATCCATGCGGATGCCATCAAGCCCGGCCAGAAGGTCCTCGTGGTCGATGACCTGATCGCCACCGGCGGCACTGTGGAGGCCATCCTGCGCCTGGTAAAGAAGCTCGGCGGCGAGCCGGTGGGCGTTCTTTGCCTGATGGAGCTGGCCGGACTCAAGGGCAGAGAGGCACTTGCACCGGTTCCGGTGTATTCCGCCATCACCTACGAGGGAAAGTAAACCGCAGATCATCGCGATTGGAGAAAGGGTCCCCGGCGGGAGGCACTGCCCCCGCCGGGGCATTTTCGGCGAGGAGGCCTATGTCACAGAAACTGATCTCCTGGAACGTCAACGGCCTGCGGGCCTGCACGGCCAAGGGAGAATTTTATCCGTTTGTCGAGCGGGAACAGCCGGACATCCTCTGCCTTCAGGAGACCAAGCTCCAGGAGGGACAGATCGAGGTCAACCTTCCCGGCTACCACCAGTACTGGAACTACGCGGAGAAGAAGGGGTATTCCGGCACCGC
>JBJEYC010000018.1:0-3717 GCA_051886435.1 Lachnospiraceae bacterium | reverse complement strand
CTTCCCGGGTCTTCTTCTCGGTCTCCAGGGCGATGATCTTCTTCTCATCCTCCTGGGCCTTCTTCTCCAGCTCTTTGACCCTCGCCTCGCTTCCCTGGAGCTTCATCTGGGTTCCCACCAGTTCGTGCTTCAGGTCATACAGTTCCTTCTCGCGGGCCTCAATGTCCTCCCTGGCCTTGTTGGCCTCCTCCAGGGTGCGGAAGTAGTCGTCGGCGATGTTGATCTGCATCAGGACATTCTTGTAGTCCTGAGTCAGCCTGTCATAGCCCTTCATCTTGGAGAACTCTGCCGTCTTTCCATTCAGATAGGTTGCGATCTTCTGGACATAGTCCGGGCTCTCGTAGCCGCTCAGTGTATATACCTTGCCGTCAATAATGACTGCTGTGTCTGTTTTGTTCGAAGCCATGGCAAAATCCCCTGTCTTTTTTCAAGTATGCACGGATTATTTTAAGACCCGTCCACAGGCATTTCAAGTCCAAAATGCTCGTACGCCGCTTTCGTTGCAACGCGCCCTCTTGGAGTGCGCATGATCAGCCCGTGCTGCAGCAGGTACGGCTCGATCACATCTTCCACCGTGCCGGCATCCTCACCGATGGCAGCGGCGATGGTGTCCAGTCCTGCCGGGCCCCCGCCAAAGGTCCCGATCAGGGTCCGTAGAAATCGCTGGTCGTTCCGGTCCAGTCCCATCCGATCGATGTCCATCAGGTCCAGGGCCGTCCGCGCCACCTCCTCGGTGATTCTTCCGTCATAGCGCACCTGCGCAAAGTCGCGCACGCGCTTTAAGATCCGGTTGGCAAGCCGGGGCGTTCCCCGGGAGCGCTTTGCCATTTCCTCCGCACCGGTCTCATCGACCTCCACCTTCAAAACGGAGGCGGAGTTCAGGATGATCTGCTTGAGCTCCGGTACGGTGTAGTACTCCATGCGCTGAATCATGCCGAAGCGGTCCCGGAGCGGTGCAGACAGCAGTCCCGCCCGGGTGGTCGCACCCACCAGCGTGAAGTGGGGGAGCTCGAGCCGCACCGACTTCGCCGTGGCACCCTTGCCGATCATGATGTCGATCACAAAGTCCTCCATGGCGGGGTAGAGCACCTCCTCCACCTGCTTGTTCAGGCGGTGAATCTCATCCACAAACAGGATGTCTCCCTCCTTAAGGCCGTTTAAGATGGACGCCATCTCGCCCGGCTTTTCGATGGCAGGGCCTGTGGTGATCTTGATGTGCACACCCATCTCGTTTGCCAGGATCTGGGCCAGGGTTGTCTTGCCAAGTCCCGGCGGCCCATAGAACAGGATGTGGTCCAGGGGCTCCTTTCTCTGCTTGGCCGCCTGAATGGCGATCCGCACGCTCTCCTTGATCTTCTCCTGTCCGATATAGGTATCCAGCTTTTTCGGGCGTAGCGAGGTCTCAACGGCCTCGTCCTCCTTGGTCAGGCTGGTAGTGATCAGTCTCTTGTCCATTCCCCTCCTCAGTCGGTCACGCAGTCAATGATTGTCGTCATCATCCGGTCCATCAAAAAGATCCGGCCCGTCGTCCGGGCCGTCGTGGTCATGGGGCACATCCACACTCTCCCGGGCATAGACTCTCCCTGCCTGCCGCGCCTTCTCCACGAGATCAGCAAGCTCCTCCTTGACATCGTTGGCACTCTTCACGTTCAGGATGTCAAAATCCTTCATGGTCTTGTCCGCCGTATCCAGATGGATCGTGCCGGTGCCAGTGATCCGCTGCCACAGGGAGCGGGTCAGGGTGGTGTCCACCACCCGGTAGAGCCGAACCTCATCCTCCCGCTTGTTGAGAATGCCGGTTGTGACAAACAGCCGGTCCTCCGAGAGATCATACACCGTAAACGTCCAGGGAAGTCCCAGGAAGTTGCGCTTTCTGTCGTGCCAGATGATCTTGCTCTTGTCTACCATCGTCCGCTTCCTTTCATCAGATGTAGCGAAGCGCAGCCTTGAGGAGGGTCTCTGTGTCTGCGTCCTCCTGCTCTGCCTTCGCCTTGCGGACGGCCCTTGCGGCCTCCGCTCTTGCGTAACCCAGTGCCTCCAGTGCCTCGATGGCCTCGCCCTCCGCGCCGGAAAAACCGGCCGTATCCGGAGTCTGGGCCTGCTGCACCCCACCTGCAAAGTCCTCTGCCGTTCCCATGGAGAGCTTGTCCCGAAGGTCGATGCAGATCCGCTCTGCGGTCTTCTTGCCGATGCCAGGTGCCTTGGAGATGGTCTTGGAATCCCCGGTCAGGATCGCGAAGATCAGCTCGTCCGAGGACAGGGCCGTCAGCAGGGAGAGACCGCCCCGGGGGCCGATGCCGCTGACCGTGATCAGCTTTTTGAACAGGGCCAGATCATCCCGGGAGGTGAACCCGTACAGACACAGGGCATCCTCCCGCAGGTAAAGATAGGTGAAGAGCTTCACCGTCTCCCCGATGCCGGTGCGGATCAACTCCTCCTGGGTGGACCCGGGGATCAGCACCTCGTATCCCACACCGCCCACATCGATCACACAGAATCCGTCTCCGATCTCTGCGATCGTGCCATTCAGAAATGAAATCATAAGCGAATATCCTCTCCGCGGATTTTCCGCGCATGAAAGTATTCTACCAGATCGGAGCGGAAGGGAAAAGGACAATCACCCCCGCATACGCGGGGAACACTGAGGCGGCCCGCTGTCAGCTGCATCTTAACTGGGGATCACCCCCGCCTACGCGGGGAACATGCATCAATTTCCGTCAGACTTTTTTGCTTCTGTCCGGCTTTCTGACAGAAGTATATCATAGTCCGTCAGCGGGCGTTGTACACCGGCTTGTACTAAACGGGATTTTTACCGCTATTATTAAAAAAGAGACCGGATTTCTCCGATCTCTCCAACTGCCATCGTATTTCTTTTGCTCTCACATGTGCCTTCGGATGGCAAAGAAGGTCACCAGGGCAAGCAGAATGCCGACGCCCGCTGCCACCAGGAAGGTGACAAGCATCGACTTCATGAGCTTTTTGCGCTCTTCCGGAGGAAGAGAAGGTTTGCCGCTTTTTGCGGTCTTTTTCTCCTCCGCCCCGGTGCTCTCCTGTCCGCTCTTTTCTTCGTCCGCCATGCTTATTCCCTGCTGTTGATGTAGGGGATCAGGCCGCCCGCGTCGATGAGCTGCTGCATAAACGGCGGGAAGCTCTGGCCCTGATAGGTCTTGCCCGTGGTCTCGTCGGTGATGATGCCGGTGTCAAAGTTGACGGACACCGTGTCCCCCGCCTTGATCTCCTCTGCCGCCTCTTTGCACTCCACGATCGGCAGACCGATGTTGATGGCGTTGCGGTAGAAAATCCGCGCAAAGGTCTCTGCGATGACAACGGACACGCCGGCTGCCTTGATGGCGATCGGGGCGTGCTCACGGGAGGAGCCGCAGCCGAAGTTCTTGCTGGCCACGATGATGTCCCCGGGCTTTACCTTCTTGACGAAGTCCCGGTCGATGTCCTCCATGCAGTGCTTTGCCAGTTCTGCCGGCTCGGAGGTGGCGAGATATCTTGCGGGAATGATCACATCCGTGTCGACGTTGTCGCCGTATCTGAATACCGTTCCTCTTGCTTCTTTCACAGCCTGCCTCCTTTAATACTCCGTGGGATCTGCGATCCTGCCCGCGATGGCGCTGGCCGCTGCCGTGGCCGGGCTGGCAAGATAGATCTCACTGGTGACATCGCCCATGCGGCCGACAAAGTTCCGGTTCGTCGTGGAGACGCACC
>JBJEYC010000017.1:0-3727 GCA_051886435.1 Lachnospiraceae bacterium | reverse complement strand
GAACGGACAGAGGTGCTGCTCTCCCAGCTCCTTTGACAGCGCTTCGCACGCGGCGGCAAAGGCGTGTCACGCGATGTATGGATTCGATCTATCGGGGATGAGACGGCAGCTGCCCCGCCTGAGCACACGGGCCTTATTCTTAAGACCCCTCGGCATGGCCGGCTCTGCCCCCTCTGGCAGGGCCCTCCATGTAGGCGAGCAGCGCGTCCATATCCCGGATGCGGATTTTTCCGCTGCGGGTCTCGACAAGGCCGCCCTCCCGCAGCTCCCGCAGGACCTTGACCACGCTCTCTCGCTTGGCACCGGCGAGGGAGGCGAGGTCCGCCTGGGTGATCGGGACCTCGAGGTCGTGAAAGTGCTGATAGTAGAGGGCCAGGATGTTGCAGACCCGGCTCGTCAGCGGCTCAAAGGACTGGGTCGTGATGTAGTACAAAAAGAGATTCGTGAACTTGCAGTAGTGGTCGATCATCTCGTAGGAGATCTCAGGGACCTCCTTCATGATCTGCCGGATCACATCTGTTGTGTACCGAAGGACAGTGACCTCGGTCATCGCCTGGAGCACAATCGAGTACTCGAGAAAGAAGTCCTGCTCTGTCGTGATGATCGGGTACATGCTGCCTCTGCCCCAGTAGCCGACCACCCGGTCCTCTCCCGAGTCGTGCAGGACAGAGAGCTTCGCAAGGCCGTCCAGGATCAGGTCATTGTAGATGAACCGCTCATTGGCCTTTTTGAGATATCCGCCCTTTTTCACGGTCAGCACAGTATGCGGATAGTTTTTGAATACCGGAACAAAGCGTGTGAATTCATCTGTATAAAAATAGCGGGTCTCAAGCATTACAAATCTCCTCGGGGTGGATTCCAGGATCCTTTTCATCCGGATTTGGCGTGCGTATTCTCTTTCTGAAACCGTAAATCCCAGCGGTGCCATCAATATGATATCGCACAAAACGGGGGAATGAGATGGTCATACAGAAAAGGAGAACAAATGAGCTTCCCGAATTTATCGAAACCTGGCAGGATTGGAAACATGTGGCTGAGAAACCGGATGATCATGCCGGCAATGGAGACCTGGACCGCAACGCCGGACGGAACCGCGACGGACGCAACCGTTGGGCACTATGCGCGCCGTGCGAACGGAGGCGTTGCGCTGATCATCACCGAGATGACAAATCCCACCCCGGGCTGTGTGACCTTCCCCGGAGAGCTTGACATCAGTGAGGATCGGTTTATGCCCGGCATCAGCCGCATTGCGGACGCGATCCATGCGGGCGGCGCAAAGGCATGTCTTCAGCTCTGCCATGGCGGCGTCTTTGCCCATGGCGGGACATCCACGCAGCCCGCTTATACGCCTTCCGGAATCGGAACAGCAACACTTCCCGGTGAGAAGCTCAAGGCCATGACGAAGGACGACATCCGGCAGGTGGTGGAGGATTACGCAAAGGCCGCCCTTAGGGCGAAAGCCGTGGGATTTGATGCGGTGGAGCTCCACTGCGGCCATGGATACCTTCAGGTTGAATTTCTCTCAGCATTCTACAACAAGCGGACGGATGAGTACGGCGGAAGCGTCTACAACCGTCTTCGCTTCTCTCTTGAGATCATCGCAAAGATTCAGGAGTACTGTGGGAAGAAGTTCCCGATCCTGTTCAAGCTTTCCGCGGAGGACTATGTGAAGGACGGGATTACGATGGACCAGTCCATTGAGATCTGCAAGTACCTGGAAGAGGCAGGCGTCGCCGCGATTACGGTTTCCGGCGGCACGCTGGACTCCAGATGGCAGGATTATGAGGACGTCATGTTTGGCCGCAAGGAGATTCAGGAGGATATGCACCTCGAGCGCGGCATCGGCTCTTCCACCTGGATTCCTTCCACCTACTGCCCCCGGAACCTCTATACGGAGAATGCCGCCATCATCAAAAAGCATGTGCACATCCCGGTGATCACGATCGGTGCGGTGCGGCCGGAGCGCGCCGAGGAGATGATCGCAAACGGGGAAGTGGACTTTGCCGCCCTCGGGCGTCAGATCCTCGCAGATCCGGACTACCCCACGAAGATCATGGAGGACCGCATCGAGGACATGCGCCAGTGTCTGCGCTGCAATGAGTGCCTTGGCGCGGGAAACAAGAACCGCGCACTCCACTGCGCCGTGAACCCGAATGTCGGAAATGACGGGGAGATCGAGACCGTGATCTTCCCGGCAAAGGTGAAAAAGAGAGTCGCGGTGGTCGGCTCCGGCCCTGCGGGACTCAACGCGGCCATCGCTGCGGCAGAGAGAGGCCACACCGTGGTGCTGTTTGAGAAGTCAAACCGCCTCGGCGGACTCATGCACTATGTGGCGGCGCCGGAGTTCAAGATCGATTACAAGAAGTACACGGACTACCTCATCCACACCGTGAAAAAGAGCGGCGTCGAGATCCGGATGGAGACGGAGTTCACCGAGGAAATTGCAGCGCGGGAGAAGTTTGACAAGATTCTGGTCGCAACGGGATCCGAGCTTCTGGTGCCCCGGATCGAGGGCATGGACGGAGACGGCATCCTGAGCCCCTGGGATGTGCTGGACAACAAATATCCCGATGTGGAGAACTTCCTCATCTGCGGCGCCGGCCTGGTGGGCTGTGAGGTGGCAATGCACCTTGCCGAGCACGGCAAGCACGTCACGATGATCGACATTGTGCCGAACCTGGCACCGGCAAACCTCTACGGCGTAGACTACAGTCTGAATGCCCGTCTCAAGGCCGATCATGTGCAGATCGAGCTCAACAAGAGCATCCGCAAGGTCACCCCGACGGAGGTGTATGTGGCCACCAAGAAGGTTGAGCCGAAGCTGAACCTGAACACCGGCAAGGGCACCGAGCGGCCGTATGACCTCTCCGGCCCGTATGACGGCGGAGAAAAGGTATTTCACGGCGATGCTGTGGTCTGTGCGCTCGGCATGAAGCCGGTGTCCGGCCTGCTCGATGAACTCGGGGCAAAGGGATACCCGATCGAGGCGATCGGCGACGCGATGGGCGCACGGAAACTCCTGAATGCGATTCATGAGGGCTATCACGCCGGAAGAAGAATCTGATCACCGGGTGGGAGGCAGCATGAGGTATATTGAACTGAGCCATTACATCGTGAACGGACAGATCTCCTATCCGGGTATGCCGCCGGTGGAGATCAGCACCTTTCTTTCGAGAGAGGCGTGCGAGGGGACCTTCGGAACCGGCGGGGCTGCCATGCTCGACCAGATCCGGATGGTCAACATCAGCGGCACCTATGTGGATGCGCCCTACCACCGGTTTGAGAACGGCTACAAGGTGGGCGACATCCCGCTGGAAAAACTGATCCACCTGCGGACCTTCGTGGTACGCATGAACAGGGAGCGGCACTACTTCGATGTCTGTGACTTTGAGAAGCTGGAGGGGGAGAACCTTGCCGGCGCGGCGGTTCTCTGCAACAGCGGACACGACAGAAAGTTCATGACACCGGAGTATGAGGTGGATGTCCCCTATCTCACCCCAGAGGCCGCAAAGTGGCTCATGGCGCGGGATGTGGCGCTGGTCGGGATTGACTCCCAGCTGGTCGACAATTACAACAAAAAGGGCGATCCGGACTATGCGGGCGATGTGAACCACGATGAGATTCTCGGGCACCAGTCCGTCATCTGCGAGGACATGATTCATCTGGACCAGCTGCCGGATACCGGCGCGGTGCTCTATGTCGTGCCGGTCCGGGTTGCCATGGCGAG
>JBJEYC010000016.1:0-3734 GCA_051886435.1 Lachnospiraceae bacterium | reverse complement strand
TGACCCATGTGACCATTGAGAAAGACCTGGCAAAGGGCCTGGACTACCGCCGCATTGTCATCGGACCGGCGGCAGCAGGCAGTCAGGAAAAGGAGACGCAGTGAAAATTTTTGCGATTGAGGCCTCCGGCCCTGTGGCGGGCTGCGCTGTACTGGAGGATGACAGGCTTTTGGGGGAGTACCGGATTCAGAACCGGCTGACCCACAGCCAGACGCTGGTGCCCATCATGGAGGAGCTGACAAAGCGCCTGGATCTTGACCTTGCCAGTGTGGATGCCATTGCCCTGACCGAGGGGCCGGGCTCCTTTACAGGACTTCGCATCGGTGCTGCCACGGCCAAGGGCATGGGCTTTGCCCTGGAAAAACCCATCATCGGGATCCCGACAACGGACGCTCTGGCAGCGGCGGCATTTGGAACAGACGCCCTCGTCTGCCCGCTCATGGACGCGCGGCGCGGCCAGGTCTACACAGGAATCTATGAGGAAAAGGATCACCCGGTGACCCTCCGCCCCTGCTGTGCGGTCCCGGTGGAGGAGATCCTGGAGGATTTGAATGCCCGCGGCAGGGAAGTGCTCTTTCTCGGCGACGGCGTGCCGGGTGCCATGGAGCTCATCCAGTCAAAGCTTAAGGTCCCCTATCGCATTGCGCCTGCCTTTATGAACCGGCAGAGTCCGGCGGTCACTGCCACGCTTGCGATGGCGCGCTGGCGGGAGCTGGGAGATGCGGCGCTGACCCCCGCGGACGATTTCCGTCCCGAGTACCTTCGAAAGAGCCAGGCAGAGCGCCAGCTCGAGGAGGCAAAGGCAGAGCACGCGATGGACGCCCTGGCAGCAGGCAGGCTTTTGAAGGACCGGAAGGCGCAGGACCATGCCGGAACGTGACACAGTTCGCATCCTTCCGATGGTGCGGGAGGATGCAGCGGAAGCGGCAGCCCTTGAGAAGGTCTGCTTTCCGGAGGCCTGGTCGGAGGCAAGCTACCGGGCAACGCTCCTTCTCCCCTATGCCCACTACTTCAAGGCGGTGGTTGAGACCAGTGCGGGGGAGAAGATCGTCGGCACCGTTGGCCTTCAGGTGATTGCCGGGGACGGCGAGATCTCCAACGTGGCGGTTCTTCCCGCCTTCCGAAGGCACGGCATTGCCCATCGCCTCCTGGAGGAGGTTTTTTCGGCGGGCAGAACGTTTGTCACCGGGGATTACACCCTGGAAGTGCGGGAGGGAAACACGGCGGCCCGCGCCCTCTACGAGAGCTTCGGCTTTGTGACGGAGGGCGTGCGCAAAAACTTTTACACCAATCCCACGGAGCATGCCCTGATCATGTGGAAACGGCGCACCGGGGAAAACCAAAGGACACAGTAACAGCACGAGGATGGTACGGATTTGATTGATATCTGCTTATTGGGAACCGGCGGCATGATGCCATTGCCGCAAAGATGGCTGACCTCCCTGATGGTCCGCTACAACGGAAGGAGCATCCTGCTCGACTGCGGGGAGGGCACCCAGATCGCGATGAAGCGGCGGGGCTGGAGCCCCAATCCCATCGATGTGATGCTCTTCACGCACTACCACGCAGACCACATCTCGGGGCTTCCCGGGATGCTGCTCTCCATGGGCAATGCAGAGCGCACGGAGCCGGTGCTCATGGTGGGGCCAAAGGGCCTGCAGAGGGTTGTGGAGAGCCTGCGCATCATTGCCCCGGAGCTTCCCTTTTCGATTCAGTACCGGGAACTGGAGCAGGACCAGGAGGAGCTGGATCTGCCCGGAGAGAAGGACTTCCACATCCGGGCCTATCGGGTCAACCATCGGGTGCCCTGCTACTGCTACAGCTTTACCCTGGACCGGGCGGGCCGCTTTGATGCGGCGCGGGCAAAGGAGCAGGAAATTCCCCTGCCCCTCTGGTCCCGGCTCCAGAAGGGAGAGACCATCGAGGAAGACGGCAGGCGGTACACCCCGGACATGGTCATGGGCCCCGCAAGACGGGGCCTCAAGATCGCCTATGCGACGGACTCCCGGCCCTGCAGCAACATCGTGGCCTGCGCGAAAGATGCGGACCTGTTTATCTGCGAGGGCATGTACGGGGAGGACGACAAGCTCCCCAAGGCGAAAGAGAAGAAGCACATGACCTTTTCCGAGGCGGCGCACCTGGCCGAGAAGGCGAAGCCAAAGCAGCTCTGGCTCACCCACTTCTCCCCCTCGGAGATGCATCCGGAGTCCTATATCCCCGCGACGAGAAAGATTTTTCCCCACACGGTGGCCGGCAGGGACGGAAAGAGCCTGACCCTGAACTTTTCGGAGGACGCGCAGCAGGAGGAGGACGAAGCACCTGCGCGCAAGGAGAAATGATGACTGAAAAAACTTGTACCATACTGGGAATCGAATCCAGCTGCGATGAGACCGCAGCCGCGGTCGTGGTCAACGGGCGCGATGTGCGCTCCAACGTGATCTCCTCCCAGATCGACATTCACACCCTCTACGGGGGCGTTGTGCCGGAGATCGCATCGAGAAAGCATACGGAGCGGATCAATCAGGTGGTGGGCCAGGCCCTGCGGGAGGCCGGGACGAGCCTCAAGGATCTGGATGCGGTGGCGGTAACCTACGGGCCGGGCCTTGTGGGGGCACTCCTTGTGGGCGTCTCCTTTGCCAAGGCACTGTGCTTTGCGGGGAACATTCCGCTCATCGGCGTGCACCACATCGAGGGTCACATCAGCGCGAACTTCATCGCGGACAAGACCCTGGAGCCGCCCTTTGTGTGCCTGGTGGTCTCCGGCGGTCACACCCACCTTGTGGTGGTGCGGGACTACGGAGAATACGAGATCCTCGGAAGAACCCAGGACGATGCGGCGGGAGAGGCTTTTGACAAGGTCGCGCGGGCGATCGGCCTGGGGTATCCCGGCGGCCCGAAGATCGACAAGGCAGCGCGGGAGGGCAATCCCGATGCGATCCTGTTCCCCCGGGGAAAGGTGACAGGCTCCGAGTATGACTTCTCCTTCTCCGGTTTAAAGTCCGCGGTGCTCAACTACCTGAACACCGAGAAGATGCAGGGACATGAGATCAGTGTGCCGGATGTGGCGGCTTCCTTCCAGAAATCGGTGGTGGAGGTTTTGGTGGGCCATGCCATGGAAGCGCTGGACCAGCTGGGCATGAAGAAGTTTGCCCTGGCGGGAGGCGTTGCCTCCAACAGCGCCCTGCGTGCAAAGGCAAAAGAGGAGTGTGAAAAGCGGGGCGTTTCCTTCTACTGCCCGCCGCCGATCCTCTGTACGGACAACGCGGCGATGATCGGCTGCGCCGGCTACTACGAGTTCCGAAAGGGTGTGCGCAGCGACTTTTCGCTGAACGCCGTGCCGAACCTGGAGCTGGGAAAGCGATAAGAAGACCGCAGGGGGAGAAGACGATGATTGCAGAACCAAACACGCTGTTTCTTTCGGGAAAGCGGACTGCGGTCTTTGCGACGCCGGGTCCGGAGCATGCAGAGGAGTTTGTCGACTATCTGAAACAAAGCGCCGGGGAGACGGAGTTTCTGATCCGGTACCCGGAAGAGTATGCGGATCTGACGGCGGAGAAAGAGAGCACATTCCTTGTGGGAGGCCGGGAAGATCCCGACTCACTCCTGATCGGCGTCTGGGTGGACGGGAGGCTCGCGGGGAGCGGCGCGCTCTCAGTGACGCCCCGGATCAAACTCCGCCACCGTGGTGAGGTCTCCCTTGCGCTTCTTCGGCCCTACTGGGGGCTCGGCCTTGG
>JBJEYC010000015.1:0-18808 GCA_051886435.1 Lachnospiraceae bacterium | reverse complement strand
ACGACGAGACGGTGGACCACTACCGGAACGTGCAGACCAACGGAAAGCAGATCCTGGCAGACCTCGAGGAGAAGACCCGGGAGTCCACCGGGATCAAGACATTAAAGATCAAGTTCAACAACGTGTTCGGCTACTTCTTTGAGGTCACCAACCAGTTCAAGGACCAGGTGCCCCCGACCTTTGAGAGGAAGCAGACCCTTGTTGGCGCCGAGCGCTACACAACCCCGGAGCTCAAGCAGACGGAGAACGAGATTTTAAACGCCAAAGAAAAGCTGGGCGATCTGGAGTACGAGGCCTTTGCGGCACTTAGGGATCAGGTGGCAAAGCAGATTCCCGAGATCCAGAAGGCCGCCAAGGCGGTGGCCGCCCTGGACGTGTTCGCAAGCCTCTCTTTGGTCTGCGAGCGAAACCGCTATGTGCGCCCGCACTTAAACGACAAGGGCGTCATCAAGATCAAGGACGGGCGGCACCCCGTGGTGGAGCAGATGATGCAGGGCGACTTCATCGCCAACGACACGCTCCTCGACAACCGCCGCAACTGCATCGCGATCATCACCGGCCCGAACATGGCCGGCAAGTCGACCTACATGCGGCAGGTGGCCCTGATCTGCCTGATGGCCCAGATCGGCTGCTTTGTGCCGGCCGAGGCCGCGGACCTGTGCGTCGTGGACCGGATCTTTACGAGAGTCGGCGCCTCCGACGATCTCGGGAGCGGTCAGTCCACCTTCATGGTGGAGATGAACGAGGTCGCCAACATCCTCCGGAACGCCACACCCAAGTCCCTCCTCATCCTCGATGAGATCGGCCGGGGTACCTCCACCTACGATGGCCTTGCCATTGCCTGGGCCGTGGTGGAGTACATCAGCAACCGGAAATTTCTGGGGGCGAAGACCCTCTTTGCCACCCACTACCACGAGCTCACCGAGCTCGAAGGCAAGATCGAAAACGTCAACAACTACTGCGTCGCCGTCAAGGAGAAGGGAGATGACATCATCTTCCTGCGCAAGATCATCAAGGGCGGCGCGGACCGCTCCTACGGCATCCAGGTGGCGAAGCTCGCCGGCCTCCCCGACATGGTGGTGGACCGGGCCAAGGAGATCGCCGAGCAGCTCGCCGGAAACGACATCACGGACAAGATTCAGTCCATCGAGGTCAAGACCGACGGGGAGAAGACTTCCGGCGCCCACGTTCCCCACTACGACGACGTGGACCTGGGGCAGATGAGTCTGTTTGAGACCGCAACGGACGACTCCGTGCTCTCGGAGCTCGCCTCCTGCGACATCCAGAACATGACCCCGATGGATGCGCTGAACACCCTCTACCGGCTGCAGTCTGAGCTCAAGAACCGCTGGGAGAGCGCAAAAGGAAATTAACTTATGGCTGAAATTCATGTGCTGGACTCTGACACGATCAACCGGATCGCCGCGGGCGAGGTGGTGGAGCGCCCCGTCAACGTAGTCAAGGAGCTGGCGGAGAACGCCATCGACGCCGGCGCCTCCGCGATCACCATCGAGATCAAAAACGGCGGCATCGACTTGGTGCGGGTCACGGACAACGGCTGCGGCATCGAGCCGGACCAGATCACCAAGGCCTTCCGCCGGCATGCAACCTCGAAGATCACCAGCGATGCGGATCTGTCGAGCCTTGTGACCCTCGGCTTTCGCGGCGAGGCGCTCTCCTCGATCGCCTCGGTCTCGGAGGTCGAGATGATCACCAAGACCAAAGACGAGATCACCGGGATCCGGGCGAGAAATCACGCCCCCGCAGCCGGTGCCCCCGCCTCCGATGAGATCCCGCTGGACATCACCGAGGTGGGCGCCCCGGACGGCACCACCGTGATCGTGCGGGATCTCTTCTACAACGTGCCCGTTCGGAAGAAGTTCTTAAAGAGCCCTCAGACCGAGGGCGGGTACATCACGGACCTTGTGGAGCATCTTGCCCTGTCCCACCCGGAGATTTCCTTCCATTACCGGATGAACAACACGGAGAAGCTCCACACCACCGGAAACGGGGAGGAGAAGGAGCTGATCTACCGCATCTACGGGCGGGACATGGCAAATTCTGTGATCCCCGTCAATGTCTCGAATGAGAAGGGACTTCTGACCGGGTACCTGGGCCGCCCCGAGTTCTCGAGAAGCTCCCGGAACTTTGAGATCTTCTTTGTCAACGGGCGAATCCTGCACTCGGATGTCCTCGCCAAGTCCCTGGAAGAGGGGTATGGCACGGACCTGATGCAGCACCGCTTCCCCTTTGCGATCCTGCACCTTACCCTTCCCCCGGAGGACATCGATGTCAACGTACACCCCGCCAAGATGGAGGTGCGCTTTGCCCATCCCGAGGAGGTCTATGCGTTCATCAAGGAGGGCGTTCACGGAAGCCTTCACCGGGTGGACCTGATCCCGAAGGAAACCTTCCTGACGGAGGGAGAGCGCAAAGAAGAACAGAAAAAAGAGGAGGCCGAACGAAAGGCCGCCGAGAAGGCACAGCCCCACACCGAGCAGTTCGAGGCAAGGGCCATGGAGAAGGAAGGCACCCCGGTGCCGGCGCCCCATCAGAGCCCTTTCCCGAAGCAGATCCGGGTGCTGGACGAGGTGCTGGGCGAAAAGAAGGAGAGCCGTGCGGCAGAGCCTGCTGCTGTGAAGCAGGAAGCTTCCTCCTTCTCCTTTGTGGATACCAGAGAGGAGGAGAACACCAATCAGGCCGAGCTTCCCCCGAAAGCGGAAGAGGCTCCAAAAGAGCCCGCTGGCACCTATGCCCAGGCAAGCCTCTTTACAGAGGAGGCACCTTCTGCCGGAGACCAAAAAGAGGAGGAATCCGTCCCGGGGCGGCAGTTCACCAGGGAGCAGTTTAAGGACTACCGGATCGTGGGCCAGGTGTTTCAGACCTACTGGATCGTCGAGCGGGGCGAGGAGCTTCTTCTCATCGACCAGCACGCGGCCCACGAGAAGGTCAACTTCGAGCGGCTGATGAAGCGGCTTGAAAAAGAGCAGAGTGAGAGCGCGCCCTCCCAGCTCCTTGCCCCGCCGATCGTCGTGAACCTGACCGGCAAGGAGGAGGGGGCGCTGCAGAAGTACCAGGACGCCTTTACCAAAATGGGATATGAGATCGAGGGCTTCGGCGACGGATCCTACGCGATCCGGGCGGTGCCTTTGGAGCTCTATGCCAACGAGCCGGCGGCCCTTCTTCGGGAGGTCCTTGACGAGATTCTCGAGGAAAAGCTCTCCGGGACTCCGGCGGCGATCCTCTACAAGATCGCCTCGATGAGCTGCAAGGCGGCGGTGAAGGGAAACCAGACCCTCTCCATGCATGAGGCGGAGGGGCTCATTGCCGAGCTCCTCTCCCTGGACAATCCCTACCACTGCCCCCACGGGCGTCCCACGATGATCATCCTGTCAAAGCAGGACCTGGAGAAGAAGTTCAAGAGGATCGTGTGATGGAAGACAACAGGCACCCTCTCATCATCCTGGCGGGTCCCACCGCGGTGGGAAAGACCGCGGCCTCCGTGGCTCTGGCAAAGCGGTTTTCCGGCAGCATCGTCTCCGCGGACTCGGTGCAGGTCTACAAGTACCTGGACATCGGAAGCGCCAAGGTGACGAAAGAGGAGATGCAGGGCATCCCCCACTACCTCATCGACTGCATTGACCCGAAGGAGGAGTGGAATGTCTTTCGCTTCCAGAAGGAGGCAAAGGCAGCAATCCGGAAGATCGAAGAAGCGGGGCGCCTTCCCTTTCTCGTCGGGGGGACCGGGTTCTACATCCAGTCTGTCCTCTACGACATCGACTTCACCAGCGAGGACACGGACAAATCGGTCCGCGCGCGCTGGCAGGACTATGCCAAAACAAACGGGGATGCCGCGCTCTGGGAAGCGCTGCGCCTTGTGGACCCGGAATCCGCCGCGGCCATCGACCCCCACAATGAAAAGCGCCTGATCCGGGCGCTGGAATACTACGAGTCCACCGGTGAGCGGATCTCGGAACACAACAAAAAGGAGCGGGAAAAGCCCGCCGCCTACGACGCCCTCTTTTTCGTCCTCACCATGCGGGATCGGGCGGCCCTCTATGACAGGATCGAAAAGCGGGTGGATCAGATGATGGAAGAGGGCCTTTTGGAGGAAGTGAAACACCTCCGGGACCTTGGCCTTGAAAAGACCGACCTCTCCATGCAGGCCCTTGGCTACCGGCAGCTCTTTTCCTACCTGGAAGGAGACTGCACCCTGGAGGAAGCCGTGCAGGAGATCAAGACCCAGACGAGGCACTTTGCAAAACGCCAGCTCACCTGGTTTCGGCGGGAGAGAGATGTCACCTGGGTGTATGCGGATGACTATCCCACCCGGGAAGATCTGGTGGAAGTCCTTGCGGCCGCAGTGCGGTCGCATTATCATCTCTAAAAAATCGAACAAGAAAGAAGAACAAAGGAAAAATGGAAGAACAGACAACACGGGCAGCATATCGGGCACTGGGAATCTCCGACGAGGTTCTCAACTTTGCGGAGCCGATTTTGGATGGGCTCTCGGAGCGCTTTGCCAGGATCGATGAGATCGCGGAGTGCTGCCAGCTGCGCGTCATCAAGGCGATGCAGGATGCCCACATCGGAGAGGCAAACCTCTCCGGCACCACGGGCTACGGATACGATGACATCGGGCGGGAGGGCCTCGAGCAGGTCTACGCCAACTATTTCCACACGGAGGACGCCCTGGTGCGTCCGCAGATCACCTGCGGCACCCACGCCCTGGCGACCGCCCTGTTCGGGAACCTGCGAAGCGGCCAGATCCTGCTCTCGGTTGCGGGAAAGCCCTATGACACCCTGGAGGAGGTCATCGGCATCCGTCCCTCCAGAGGATCCCTTGCGGAGTACAACATCGGCTATCAGCAGATCGACCTTCTGCCGGATGACTCCTTTAACCTCGACAAAATCCGTGAGGTCTTAACAGCCGACACCGAGCACAAAATCCACCTTGTCACCATCCAGCGCTCCAAGGGCTACCAGGCGCGGCGGACCTTCTCGGTGGACCAGATCGGGGACTGCATCCGGTTCATGAAGTCCATCCGCCCCGACTGCATCTACATGGTGGACAACTGCTACGGCGAATTCACCGAGGAGAAAGAGCCCTCGGATGTGGGAGCTGACATGGTGGTGGGTTCCCTCATCAAGAACCCGGGCGGCGGCCTTGCCCCCTGCGGCGGCTACGTCGTGGGGACAAAAGAGTGCGTTGCCAACGCCGCGGTGCGCCTGACAAGCCCGGGCCTTGGGAAAGAGGTGGGCGCAAGCCTCTCCGTGCTGCCCCGGCTCTACCAGGGCTTTTTCCTCGGACCCACGGTGACTGCCGCGGCGGAAAAGGGCGCGGTCTTTGCGGCCTGCTGCTATGAGGCCCTTGGCTTTGACGTTGTCCCGAAGGGATCGGAGATCCGTCACGACATCATCCAGGCAATCACCTTCCATCACAAAGAGGGTGTCATCGCCTTCTGTCAGGGCATCCAGGCGGCCTCACCGGTGGACTCCTATGTTGCCTGCGAGCCCGCCCCGATGCCGGGCTATGACTCCGACGTCATCATGGCGGCAGGTGCCTTTGTCTCCGGCAGCTCCATCGAGCTCTCCGCGGACGGCCCGATCCGGGAGCCCTACACGGTCTACTTCCAGGGAGGTCTTACCTGGCCTCACGCGAAATTCGGTATCCTGAAAACCCTGCAGAACATGCACGAGCGGGGTCTCGCTTCGTTTCCCGCCGGCGATAGTACTTGCAGGCAGGGTACAAACTCCTTAAAATAAGTTCGACCGCCCGGGGGAGGGAACACCTTTCGTCAGGGCCAAACCGTAACCATTCAGGCTGCCCCCTGAGAAGGGGGCGCTTTTTTTCAGACAGGAATCACTATGCGTTTATTCGGACGATCCCAGCAGGAGGATGCGGGGCGGGCAGGCCTGCTCCGCGGCGGGGAGAAGAATGCCTTCGGCATCGACCTCGGCACCTGCAACATCAAGATCTTCAACAACACCACCAGCCGGATCACCACCCAGAAGAACATGATCGCGATCCAGAACCGGCAGACGATGATCGCCTACGGCGACAGCGCCTACGAGATGTTCGAGAAATCCCCGGCGAGCATCAAGGTCATCTCCCCGATCGGTGGCGGCGTCATCGCGGACATCCAGAACATGGAGCGCCTCTTAAACTCCCTGATAAGGGACCAGCAGCGCGGGCAGCTTCGCGGGGCGGACTACTACCTGACGATCCCCTCGGACGTAACCGAGGTGGAGAAGCGAAGCTTCTACGACCTTGTCAAGGATTCCGGCATCCGGGCGCGCAGCGTCTATGCGGTGGATAAGGCGATTGCCGATGGCCTCGGCCTTGGCATCGACATCAACAACTCCCAGGGCTGCCTTGTGGTGGACGTCGGATATGACACGACTGAGGTCTCCATCCTCTCGCTCGGCGGCATTGTGCTGAGCAAGCTCTTAAAGACCGGCGGCCGGGCCTTCGACACCGCGGTCATCACAGCAGTCCGGCGGGAGTACAACCTGATCATCGGCCAGCGCACCGCCGAGAACGCCCGCACGCTCCTCTCGACAACGACGGGAAATAAGACCTCGATCCCGGTGTTTGGCCGGGACATCGTCACCGGTCTTCCGATGGAGAAGATCCTCAAAGCGGAGTTCGTCTCCGCGGCCCTCAAGGAGAACTTCCGCTCGATCTGCGACCAGGTGAAGGTGATCCTCGAGCGCACGCCGCCGGAGCTCTCCGCGGACATCTACCGGAACGGGATCTTCCTGACCGGCGGCGCCTGCCAGCAGGAGGGGCTTGCGGACCAGCTCGCCCGCACCTGCCAGCTCGACACCAACGTCCCCGACGCGCCGGTGGAGACCGCCGCCCGGGGTCTGGCCCAGGTGATCCGGAAGGCCAGCTGCAGAAACCTTGCGTACACGATTGAGGGACTGGGGAATTACGGATGATCCAGGGAACCAGGAGAAGAAAGGGTGAAAGGAAAAGGATCGAGATTCCGGGCAGATATCTGCTGCTTGTCGTCACGGTCCTTTGCATCGCCCTGATTGCGATTACCTACAACACAAGTCTGGTGACCCGGGTGCTGAACACCACCGCGAACTACCTGGTGGTGCCGGTGCAGACCGGGATCTCCCGGATCGGGAACTGGCTGGTGGACCGGGAAAAGCTCCAGACCAACATCAAGACCCTGCAGGAGGAGAATGCTGCCCTCAAGCAGGAGAACGAGGAGCTGGCCGCCGAGAATTCCGACTATCAGCAGGCCAAGTCCGAGCTCCAGGAGCTTCGGGATCTCTACCAGCTTGACGGCACCTACGCGGACTTTGACAAGACCGCGGCCCGGGTGATCGCCAAGGACACCGGCTCCTGGTACCACTCCTTTGTGATCGACAAGGGGACGGATGACGGCCTTTCCGTGGACATGAACGTGCTCGCGGGAACGGGTCTTGTCGGCCGTATCACCTCCATCGGCCCGGACTGGGCGAAGGTGGAGACCATCATCGATGACGACTCCAACGTCTCCTGCGAGGAGGAAAACTCCAAGCTCTCGATGATCGTCTCCGGAAGCCTTGCCTCCTACGCGGACGGGACGATTCCCTTTGCCAGGCTCCAGGACCCCTCGGGCCTCGTGCAGGTGGGAGACCGGATTGTGACCAGCAACATCTCTGATAAGTATCTGGCGGGCATTCTCGTGGGGTACGTGAGCTCGATCCAGAAGGATCCCAACAACCTGACCAAGTCCGGCATGATCACCCCCGCGGTGGATTTCTCCCACCTCGGGACCGTGCTGGTCATCACCACCACCAAGCAGGACGTCTCCGCACAGACGGATAACAGCGGGAGCACCACACCATGAAAAAACGGCTGATCCATTTGCTGGTGGTGGCCCTGACGATACTTACAAGCTACATCCTGCAGTCCTCCGTGCTGCCGGACGTTGCCGGGGTCACCCCGAACCTGATGGTCATAGAGACCGCCTCCTTCGGACTTCTTCTGGGAGAGCGGGAGGGGCTCATTGTCGGCTTTTTCTCGGGACTTTTGTGCGATATCTTCTTTGGGCCCCTGATCGGCTTCGGCGCCTTGATGTACGCGCTGATCGGGTACCTCTGCGGCACCTTCCAGCGCCTTCTGTACGTGGACGGCCTCGCCTTCCCGCTCGTTCTGATCGGGATCTCGGACCTTGGCTACTGCTTTTTCAGCTACATCTTTCTGTTTCTGATCCGGAACCGCCTGTTTCTGGGCTCGTTCTTCTCCATGGTGATGCTGCCGGAGCTTCTGCTCACCATGCTCCTTGCCCTTCCGGTCTACCCCCTGATCCGACTGTGCTACAACCGGTTTCTCAGGGAAAAACACGCCACTCCGCTCTCCGGCGGAGGGCAGCTCTGACGACTTTTTTGCGAGGTGTCATTCTTGTTTCACGGCGACCACCAATTCGGCAAAGATCTGAAGGATCTGTTCCGCCGCCTGAACGTGCGGTATCTGATCCTGATTCTGGCAATCTGCGGCTGCGCTGCGGGTCTCATCTACCGGCTGTTCATGCTGCAGATCGTCAACGGCGAAACCTACCTCAACAACTTCCAGCTGCGCATCCGACGGGATGTGTCGATTGACGGCACCCGCGGCAACATCTACGACCGAAACGGCAACATCCTGGCCTACAACGAGCTTGCCTATGCAGTCACGATACGGGACAACGGGGCCGGGGATGCGGGCCTCAACGCCACGATCGAAAAGGCCCTGGACATCATCGAAGAGAACGGGGACACGGTCTCCGCGGGCTCTTTCGACATCGCCCTGGACAGCTCCGGCGCCTACACCTTCACGGTGGATGGGAGCTCGAGAAGGAGATTTCTCGCCGACGTCTACGGCCACGCCAGCACCGACGACCTGACCTATGACGAGGCATCGAGCACCGCAGAGGAAGTGATCTACACCCTCTGCAAGCGCTATAACATCGGCGATACGATCACCGAGGCCGACGGCTCCACCACCTTCGTCCCGGAGCGGGGATATGATGACAAGACAAGGCTTTTGCAGCTCGTGACGATCCGCTATGCCCTGGCCCTGAACAACTACCAGCAGTACCTGGCCACCACGATTGCCACCGACGTCTCGGATGAGACCGTTGCCGCGATCCTCGAGAACCAGGACTCCATGGACGGCATCGACATCGAGGACACCACGGTGCGCCGCTACGTGGACAGCAAGTACTTCGCACAGATTTTGGGCTATACCGGAACGATCTCTTCCGAGGAGCTGCGCACCTACTCCCAGACTGACCCCTCCTATACTTCCACGGACACCGTGGGAAAGAGCGGCATTGAGAAGTCGATGGAGAGCGTCCTTCGGGGCACCAAGGGCTCCAAGACCGTCTACGTCGACAACCTGGGCAAAGAGCTTGAGACCGTCAGCGTGACCCAGCCAAGCGCCGGAAACGACGTCTACCTGACGATCGACAAGGACCTGCAGGAGGCCGCCTACGACATTCTCGAGAGAAAGCTCGCCGATATCGTGCTGTCCAAGATCCAGCCGATCAAGGAGTACACGGTCACCGAGGACTCCTCGGCAGATGAAGTGGTGATTCCGATCTACTCGGTCTACTACCAGATGATCAACAACAACATCCTGGACGTGAACCACTTCTCGGCGGACGACGCATCCGATACGGAAAAGAACGTCCTTCGCACCTACACTGCCTACAAGCAGGAGGTCCTCAATCAGCTCTCCGATGAGCTGACAAGCGGCACCACCACCTATCAGGATCTTACGGAGGACTACCAGGCCTATGAGAGCTGCCTGGTGCAGCTCTTAAAAGACGCGGACATCCTGGACATGACCCTGGTGGACACCTCGGACGATACCTACACCGCCTGGACTACCGACGAGACGATCTCGCTCCAGACGTTCCTTCGCTACTGCATCACAAGGAACTGGATCCGGGCGGATCTTCTTGGGATGGACAGCGAATATGCAGCCTCGGATGAGGAGTACCAGGCCCTGGTGACCAAGATCCTGGACCTTTGCGATTCCAGCAGCGACTTCACCACCCAGCTCTATCACTACCTGATCCTGAACGATCAGGTGACCGGCACCCAGATCTGCCAGCTCCTCATTGATCAGGGCGTCGTTAAGGTCGGCGCCGCCGAGGAGGCGGCCCTGCAGGATGGCACCGAGTCCTCCTACCAGTTCATGACGAACCGGATCTCGAACCTGGATCTGACCCCGGCGCAGCTCGCCCTTGAGCCCTGCACGGGCTCCATGGTCATCACCGATCCCACCAACGGAGACGTGCTGGCCCTGGTGTCTTATCCCGGGTATGACAACAACAAGATGGCAAACGGGGTCGACGCAGCATACTACGAAAAACTCCGGAGCGATCTCTCGAACCCGCTGTTCAACTACGCGACCCAGCAGAAGACGGCTCCCGGTTCCACCTTCAAGATGGTCTCCGCGACGGCAGGCCTCTCCGAGGGTGTCATCGACCTCAACACGAAGATCTACTGCAGCGGCGTCTTCACGGAGCTCGGCTCTTCCGACCAGCCAAGGTGCTGGATCTACCCGGCGGGCCACGGATCCCTGGACGTCTCAGAGGCCATCACGAACTCCTGCAACGTGTTCTTCTACAACGTGGGCTACCGGCTCGCCATGGAGGACTCGGACAGCTATGACAGCGCGGCCGGCGTCCAGAAGCTGACCCAGTACGCCCAGCTCTACGGGCTCGGGGACAAGACCGGAATCGAGATCGAAGAGGCCCAGTCGAACCTGTCCACGGAGGACGCGATCCGAACGGCCATCGGACAGGGCTCCAACAACATCACGACGGTTGCCCTGGCAAGGTATGTGGCGACGGTGGCAAACAGCGGCACCTGCTACAACCTAACGCTCCTGGACAAGATCACGGACTCGGACGGAAACCTCATTCAGGACAACTCCGCCACGATCCGCAACGTCATCAGCATGGACGACTCCTACTGGGACGCGATCCACGAGGGCATGAAGGGTGTCGTGGAGGCCAAGACCTACTTTGATGAACTGCCGGTCACGGTGGCCGGCAAGACCGGTACCGCGCAGCAGTCCAACGCGCACCCCAACCACGCGCTGTTTGTCTGCTACGCGCCGTATGACAGCCCCAGGATTGCGATCGCAACCCGTGTGGCAAACGGCTACACCTCTGACTACGCCGCCCAGATCACAGAGGACGTCCTGGCCTACTACTTCAACGTGAAGACCCTGGACGAGATCGTCGGCACCTCTGCCGGCATGGATTCCTCCTCGATCACGGGGGACTAAGACAGGAAGGACACTTGCACTTTGGAACGGATTCAGATCAAACATCAGAAATACGGCATTCTGGTCCGACTCCCCTTTGACCTTCCCTTTGACGATGTCTGCGCCATGGTGCAGGAAACTTTTTTGAAGGACCGGAAGTTCTTCGAGGGGGCAGAGCTCTCCCTCACCTTCCGGGGAAGATCCCTCTCCCCCGAGGAGGAGGACATCCTGACGGATCTGATTGAGAAGAGCGCCGGGATCCGGGTTCTGTGCCTGTTTTCCGAGAGCCCGGAGACCAAAGAGCTCTTTCTGAAGGTCCGCCGCGCCTACGAAAAGGACCTGCTGCCGGACGAGACGAAAGAAACACCGGACGAAGCGCCCAAAGAGGAGAAGAAGGAAGAGCCGCCCCGGGCGAATGTCGCCCCTTACATGACGATCCCCGGAAACTTAAAGAGCGGGGACGTATACCAGACAAGAGAGAACATCCTGATTCTGGGCGACGTGGAGGATCACGCCGTCATCGTCTCGAGCCGGAACATCGTGGTTTTGGGATCGCTCCTTGGCATCGCCAGGGCAGGAGAGGGAAGAGAGGACGGAAGCTTTTTCATCGCCTCTGCGGACCTGTCACCGCGAAAACTTTTCGTGCGCGGCAAGGCAGCGCCTCTTCCCGCCAGGAAGGGACTTTTGTCCCGGGGGAAGAAATCGCCGGGGTATGTCATGCTCCGGGAGGGGGAGCAGAGTTTTGTCACCGGCAAACTGGAGGAGGAAGATCTGTCCGCGCTCTTTGCAGCCTCCGACCTCAACCTCAGAAAAAAGGACCAGGACGCACCCAGTTCGTGACGCCCGGACAAACCAAAAAATATGCGTAAACTTTTTCCCACCTACCGCTTTCGATATACCGACTTTCTGCTTCTCGGGCTCGTGGTCTGCCTGAACCTGATCGGCATTGCCGCCATCGGTTCCGCCTCCCCCGAGCGTCAGCCCAGACAGATCCAGGGCATGATTCTGGGCCTTGTGGCCTGCCTTCTCTGTTCGCTTGTGGACTACAAAAAGGTCCTCCGCTGGTACTGGCTCTGGTACGGAATCTCGTTTCTGGCACTCCTTGCAGTCATTGCAGCCGGTGTCACCCGGGGCGGCGCCACGAGATGGTTTTCCATCGGGAGCTTTCAGTTTCAGCCCTCGGAAGCCGCGAAGTTATTATTGATTTTATTTTACGCAAAATTTATAATGAAATATAAGAACAGAATGAAGTCATTTGGGTTCCTCGCCCTCTGTCTTCTGATCGCGGTGCCCCAGCTGTTCCTGATTTACCAGGAGCCGGATCTTTCGACCACCATCATGGTGGCGATCATCCTGGCCGGGATGCTGTTTGTGGGCGGCATGAACGGGAAGCTGGCAGCCGGCGTCGTCGTGGTAGCGGTGCCTTCGGCGATCATCTTCCTGAACCTGGTGGTGCAGGAGGGCTCCACTCTGCTGGATGACTACCAGCGGGGCCGGATTCTGGCCTGGCTCCACCCGGAGGACTACGCCACGACAACCGCTTACCAGACCATGAACTCGATCATGGCCATCGGCTCCGGACAGCTCCTCGGCAAGGGATACAACACCAACGAGATCAGCTCGCTTCTCAACAGCGGCTACATCTCTGAGTCCCAGACGGATTTCATCTTCACGGTCATCGGAGAGGAGTTCGGCTTCATCGGCGCCTGCATTGTGGTAATTCTCCTGGCGCTGGTGGCAATCCGCCTCTTCTGGACCGCACGGGAAACCAAGGACACCGCGGGCGCAGTCCTGACAGCAGGGGTCGGGACGTGGATCGGCTTTCAGGGCTTCATGAACATCGCCGTTGCCACCGGCGTCTTCCCGAATACCGGTATCCCGCTTCCGTTCGTGAGTTACGGTCTGACCTCGCTTCTTTGTCTCTACGCGGGGCTCGGCTTTGTGATGAACGTGCGGATGCAGAACAAGCAGCAGCACAGGCAGGCATTTGATATGGGGGTTAACATCTATGACTATCGCACTGATCGCACATGATGCGAAAAAGAAGCTGATGCAGAACTTCTGCATCGCCTACCGCGGCATTCTTGCCAAGAATGAGCTCTACGCCACCGGCACCACAGGCCGGCTGATCGAGGAAGTCACCAACCTGAACATCCATAAGCTCCTGGCGGGGCACCTCGGCGGAGAGCAGCAGATCGGTGCACAGATCGAGAACAACGAGATTGATCTCGTGATCTTTCTGCGGGATCCCTTTTCCGATGCCAAGAAGCATGAGCCGGATGTGAACAACATCGTGCGCCTGTGCGACATCCACAACATCCCGCTGGCAACGAACCTGGCAACCGCAGAGCTTTTGATCAAGTCACTGGACAGAGGAGATCTTGAGTGGCGTGAAATGTACAAGTAATCGCCAACCAAACGACGGCCGATTTCAGAGAACGCTCCTGAACCGATTCAGGAGCGTTCTTTGGTGTGCGGTGCTCGCCGGGACGGTCCTTCTGACCGGCTGCTCCTCCTCTGTGGGCATGGCCTTTTCCTCGACGCAGAAGTACTCCAACTTCTCGATTCTGACCGGGGAGTCGGGGAGCGGCGCCGTGGCACAGCCCTTCGCGGGGAAGCTGGCCGTGGCGGACGGGGACGTGAACAAGGACGAGATCTCCGATCTTCCCGACTACGTCAGCGCCGGCCTCTTTGACGTCAACAACGTCGACACCCTCTACGGATCGAATCTCTTCAACCGGGTCTATCCCGCCTCCCTGACAAAGATCATGACCGCCCTGGTTGCCCTGGAGAATGCCTCCACGGACACGATGCTGACCGCCACCGACAACGTCCTGCAGACTGACGCGGACGCCCAGGTCGCCGGAATCAAGGCGGGAGATACCATGACCCTGGATCAGGCTCTGCACCTGCTCCTTATCTACTCCGCAAATGACGCGGCAGTGATGATCGCGGAGAACGTGGGCGGGAGTGTGGAGAACTTCGTGCAGATGATGAACGATGAGGCAAAGCGCCTCGGCGCCACCGGCACCAACTTCGTCAATCCCAACGGCCTTTCCAACGACAACCACTACACCACCGCCTACGACATGTATCTGATCTTCAATGAGGCCTTAAAGTACGACACTTTCACCGAGATCATCAACATGTCCACCTATTCGACGGTCTACCACGACCAGAACGGGGCAGAGAAGGACATCACCGTCAACTCCACCAACATGTACCTGCAGCAGGTTCAGTCCGCCCCCAGCGGCGTGACCGTGATCGGCGGCAAGACCGGCACCACCAACGCGGCGGGCCACTGCCTGATCCTGATGGTGCGTGACACCTCGGGGAGGCCGTATGTTGCGGTCATCATGAAAGCCTACGACGAGGATGCCCTGTACAAGCTGATGAATGAGCTCCTCGCGCTGGTTCCCAGCACCTGATTCAGCAGGGGAACTGAATGTTGTCTTTTGCCCTGCAAACGGCTATAATAACCACATACAAACCGCAGGGGCGCTCGTATCCCTGCCGGGAATAAAGGAAAGATGGAGGGCACATCCCATGGTTCAACTGATTGTAGGCAATAAGGGCAAAGGCAAGACAAAGATTTTACTCGACAAGGTGAACACGGAAGTCAAGAACATCCTCGGCAACATTGTCTATCTGGATAAATCCACCCAGCACATGTATGAGCTGAACAACAAGGTCAGACTGATCAACGTCAAGGATTACGCTGTGGAGAACAGCGATCAGTTCCTCGGCTTTGTGGCTGGCATCATCTCCCAGGACCATGACCTGCAGCAGATGTACTTCGACAGCTTCCTGGACATCGCACACCTTCGCGATCAGGACATCACCCCGGCGCTGAAGAAGCTCCAGACGCTCTCCGAGTCCTTCGGCGTGGACTTTGTTCTCTCCGTCTCCATGGATGAGGCAGACCTCCCCGAGGCAGCCAAGTCCATGATCGCCGTCTCCCTTTGATTCCGAAACGAGCAAGCAAAAGATACACCAACCCGGTTCCCAAGGAGCCGGGTTTTTTGTATCTTCCGCGTGCCGGATTTACATTCAGAGGAAGACGGCTGCACTTCACAAATCCGAAGCGGCATTGTATGATGAATTGTTGTAGAAATGGGAATACGTAAAGGCAAGGGGCGGATCTTTGGCAAACAGCGGTCGAAAAACCAAAAAGAAAACAGGCGGAGGATCCGGTTTCAACATCGGCCTGGTGATCTTTCTCGTCATCCTCGTCTACGTGCTCTACAGCGTATTCCGCTACGCGACGAGCAAGCAGGTGGTGGGGTATGAGGTCCGGAACGGATCCCTGCAGTCCAACCGCATCTACACGGGACTGGCCCTTCGAAGCGAGGAGATTGCCACGGCGGACTATGCCGGGTACGTGAACTACTACACGAAAGAGGGAGAGCGGATCGGTGCGGACAAGCTTGCCTGTACGATCGACACCTCGGGTCAGGTGGCAGAGGCGCTCCAGTCGGGCACGACCTCCGGCTTTACGTCGGACGACTACTCGGATCTCCAGTCCCAGATCACGGAGTTTGCCGCTTCCTACACCCCGGGGACTTTCTCCTCGGTCTACAGCTTCAAGGAATCGCTCAACAGCTCGGTGCAGAAGATCACCAACAGCTCGATCCTGGGCGACATCGAGAACATTGCGGACTCCTCCTCGATTCACTACTGCAACACTGACACCACGGGCTATATCGTCTACTCAACGGACGGCTACGAGGACAAGACTTTTGACAGCCTGACGAAGACCGATTTCGACACCACCTCCTATAAGAAGACCACCGTGGAGAACAACGCCCTGGTCTCCGTGGGGGATCCGATCTACCGGCTCGAGACCTCGGAGGACTGGTCCCTTGCCATCGCCCTCTCCGGGGCGGATGAGGCAAAGGAACTCGAGGACCTCTCTGTTGTGGAAGTCAAGTTCATGAAAAACCAGCTGACCGCCTGGGCCACCATCACGACGCGCCAGGACGATGAGGGCAACTACTACGCAGACCTCGCCTTCACCAACTCGATGTGCACCTTCTGCACCGACCGGTTTCTGGACATCGAGCTGTTAACCGACAACACGAAGGGCCTCAAGATCCCGCTGACGTCCCTCGTGGACGGCGAGTTCTTCGTGGTTCCCTCCGAATACGTGACAGAAGGATCCGGCGGCACCTATTCGGTGCTTCGCAGAACCGTCACCGACTCCGGTGACACCACCACCGAGTCCGTGAGCGCAACGCCTTACGGGACCGATGACGACGGCGATTACTACCTGGATCAGAGTTCTCTCCGGGACGGGGATGTCCTCGTAGCCCAGGACTCCTCTGACACCTTCACCGTCCATGACACGGTGAAACTCACCGGTGTCTACAACATCAACAAGGGATATGCGGACTTCCGCCAGGTCACCGTCATCGACCAGAATGACGAGTACGCAATCGTGGAGCCGGATGACACCTACGGCCTGCGGGAGTACGATTTCATCGTCCTCGACGCCTCAACCATGAGCCCGGACGAGTTCGTGTATCAGTAAAGGTACGGGGACGCCAAATAGCCAAATACATGCCATAAGGAGGAATGCAGAACGATGGTTGCAGAAAATCTGAAATCCGTGGAAGCAAGAATTCAGGCAGCCTGCGACAGGGCAGGAAGAGCACGGAGTGACGTGCTCCTTGTGTGCGTGACCAAGACCCACCCGGTGGAGATGTGCCAGGAGGCCTATGACGCCGGACAGCGCAACTTCGGTGAGAACAAGGTGCAGGAGATCGAGAAGAAAAAGCCCCTCCTGCCGGACGATGTGCGCTGGCACATGATCGGCCACCTGCAGACCAACAAGGTCAAGCAGGTCATCGACAAGGCCGTCCTCATCCACAGTGTGGACTCGGAGCACCTGGCAAAGGAGATCAGCAAGCAGGCCGGGAAGCTCGGGATCACCGTCCCGATCCTGGTGGAGGTGAACGCCGCCAAGGAGGAGTCCAAGTGGGGGGTCTTTCCGGAGGACGCCGAGGAGTTCGTTCGGACGATCGCACCGCTCCCGAATATCCAGGTGCGGGGGCTGATGACCAGCGCGCCCTACACCGACAACCCCGAGACAAACCGCCCTTATTTTCGCTTAATGCGGGAACTTTGCATTGACATCAGGAATCAGAATATAGATAATGTTGCCATGTGTGAGCTTTCTATGGGTATGACCGGTGATTTTGAGGTCGCAGTGGAAGAGGGGGCAACCATTGTCCGAATCGGCACTGCGATTTTTGGCGCGCGGGATTACACCTGATTGGATATCGGATCCGTAAGGCAGTGGAGGAACAATGAGCTTAATTGACGGTTTGATCAGAGGCATGAAATTCAACAGTGACCCGGAGGATGACGACATCGAAACGGACGATGTCTACGACGACGATGACGGCTACGAACAGCCGGCACGCGGCGGCCGTAAGATGCTGAATTTCCCTGGAAAGGGAAGACCTACCCGGGACCGGGACGAAGAAGATGAGGAGTATGAGGACGAGCGGCCCTCTGCGGGAAACCGGAGCGTCTTTGGCGCAGGCTCCCGGCAGCCGGCAGCAGCTGCCGCACCGGCAACCGTCCCCCAGCCTTCCAGACGGCGTCAGGCACCGGCCACCGGAAACATGCAGGTGCGCGTGATCAAGCCGAGTTCTTTTGACCAGGCCAGACAGATCACCGACACCCTGCTCTCGCACCGGACGGTTCTTCTGAACCTCGAGGGCCTCGATGTCAACACCGCGCAGCGGATCGTTGACTTCGCATCCGGCTCCTGCTACGCCCTGCGCGGCAACTTCATGAAGATTTCTCACTTCATCATCGTGATCACACCGGAGGATGTGGATATCGCCGGCGACATCACGGGAGATAGCAGTCAGGATCCCGCTTCCGCGATGGCAATGGGCGCCATGGCCGGCGCTGCTGCCAGCATGGCAAACCAGAATCCCGCCCAGGGCGGATACGGCCAGGCCGCTTATGCAGGACCTGCGCCCCGCTACCAGGCAAACTAAGGAAAAACGGACAAGACAGGATGCGCACCAATGCGAGTTGGTGCGTATCTTTGTATCTGCGTCAAAATCGATCATCCGCAGCCGCCGCAGGCTGCGGCAGTTGGAGGAACTATGTCTTCAGAAAACACGCTGACCGTGCTGCAGGACGGGAAACCCTGCTATGACATCGTCTATGAAAAGGATCTCTCCGGCCTTACCAAAGCGCTGACCGACCGGGGACTCGATACGCGCCGCACGGCGATCATCACCGACACCAACGTGGCCCCGCTCTATGCGCAGCAGGTGGCATCCCTGTTTCCGGGGAAGCCCCTCATCTACGCGATTCCCGCGGGGGAGGAGAACAAGACCCTTTCCCAGATCCAGGAGATCTACCGGTTTCTCATCGAGAATCACTTTGACCGGAGTTCGCTTCTTGCAGCGCTCGGCGGCGGCGTCGTGGGAGACATGACCGGCTTTGCCGCGGCAACCTATCTGCGTGGCATTGACTTCATCCAGATCCCCACGACCCTCCTTGCCCAGGCGGACTCCTCCA
>JBJEYC010000014.1:0-18854 GCA_051886435.1 Lachnospiraceae bacterium | reverse complement strand
TCTCCATCATGCTGAAGTTCACCAGCAACTACAGCTTCCGGCTCTATGAGCTGTTAAAGTCCAAGTGCTACCACAGCCGGGACGACCAGGGGAGCAGTGCCTCCACCTACAAGATCCGCTTCTCCCTCTCGGAGCTCAAGCTCGAGCTTGGCATCGTCAACGCGGAGCTGGACAAGGTCAAGCGTGTCCTGAACAACCAGGCCAACCCGGATTTCGACAAGGCGGTGGAGATCTCCCCGGAGAAGATGCTCACCAACTGGTCCGACTTCAAGCGCAAAGCTCTGGACCGGGCCGTCAACGAGATCAACGACATCTCCGACCTCCATGTCACCTATGACACGATCAAGCACGGGCAGGGCGGCAAGGTCTACGGCGTCGACTTCACTGTGGTACTGCGGGATGCGGCCAAAAAGGAGGAACCCGTGGAGCTGACCGAGGACCAGAAGCTCGAGCTTCTCTTTCAGGTCCGTGACATCCTGGGGGAGTCCTTCCCGGTTAAGGACATCCGCAAGATCGCCGAGGCGGCGGACTTTGATCTGGAGAAGATCCGGACAGCCAGCAGTCTCCTTGACAAGACCACCGGCGTGGAGAATCCGACGGGGTGGATCATCAAAGCCATCCGGGATGGATACCAGAAGGCGGAGCCGAGGCAGCCCAAAAAGTCCACTGCGAAGAAAGGAAACTTCGACCGCTTCGAACAGCAGGACTACGATTTCGATTCCATCGAGTACGCCGTGCTGCATGAGGGAAGCGGAGGCAATTCTTAACCAGTTCTTTACCGAACGCGGGGGTCAGGTTTTACCTGCCCCCGCTATTCTGTCTTCGTGAACAGGCAGCAAAGCTTTTTCATAAATACTGCGGTTTGACTCCAATCCGCCGCAGTCATCCTCCCTCAGCAGGCATCGCTCGCCCGGCGGTACCTGCCTTTATTATTGCCAAAATACCCGGCAGGCGCCAGATGGAAAATTTTCTGACAGCAAAAAACGGAGCGCCATCTGGCGCTCCGCTTTGTCCTTTCCCGGTTTTCAGGCGGTCTTGTTTCGGTCTTCGTACGCCGCCGCGTACTCTTCTGCAAACGCCTCCGGGGTCTGTGTCTGTCCCGGCACCATCATCCTGCGGTACATGTCGTCCACGTCAAGGCGCATCTCCCTGCGGAAAAAGTTCCTCGCGTTCTCCGTGTAGGCCTTCCGGTCGATCCGCTTTCCGAGTTTCTGCTCCGCCGCATGGGCAAGCAGCACAAGGAGCTGATCCTGGTCCGCCACCTTGAGGTATGCCTGATAGCACTCCTCGGGGGTGAGTTCCTCCTCCTTGGGGCGTTCCTGCCGGTACTGCCTTGCGGAGGCGATGGTCTGCGCCATCATCCTGATGTGGACCGCCGCATGCTCCGCGTCCGCCTGTCCCTGCACAGTCTTTTCGCTGTACAGTGCCACCAGCGCGGTCTCAAGGAAAGAGCCCAGCAGCACGGCGATCTGCTCCCTCTCATATTCCAGGCTGCAGTACTGCCGAAGCTGCAGGGGATCCTGCAGGAAGGTCTCCGCATTGGTGATGCTGATCAGGTATCTGGGGTCTTTCTGTTGTTTCTTTTTGGTCTTTCCGAACATGGTTCTCCTTGGGCCGCCCCCTGCGGTCTGACAGGGCCAGTATACCATACCCCGAAAGCCGCCCGCCAGATACAGGCCATCCGCTTCAGAGGATGTCGATGTACTCCCCCGCAAGGGCCTTGTTCATGGAGCGCACCGCGCAGAACTTGCCGCACATGCTGCAGGTGTCGGCGTGGTCATCCTCCGGCGCCCGGGATGCACGGATCTGCCGCGCGGTCTCAGGATCCAGAGCCTCCTGGAACTGGGCCTCCCAGTCAAGCTTCTGCCTTGCCTTTGCCATCCTGTCGTCCCGGTCCCTTGCCCCGGGAATGCCCTTTGCGATGTCCGCCGCGTGGGCCGCGATCTTCGAAGCCATGATTCCCTGCTTCACGTCCTCCAGGTTGGGAAGTGCCAGGTGCTCGGCGGGCGTCACGTAGCAGAGAAATGCAGCTCCGCTCATCGCTGCCACGGCTCCGCCGATGGCCGCCGTGATGTGATCGTATCCCGGCGCGATGTCCGTCACCAGAGGTCCCAACACGTAGAAGGGCGCATCGTGGCAGATCGTCCGCTCCAGCTTCATGTTGGCCTGGATCTGGTCCAGCGGCACATGTCCCGGACCCTCCACCATCACCTGAACATCCCGTGCCCGCGCCCGGTCCACCAGCTCTCCCAGACGCAGCAGCTCTCCGATCTGCACCCGGTCGGTGGCATCGGCCAGACATCCCGGCCGGCAGGCATCGCCGAGGCTGATGGTCACGTCGTAGGTCCGGCAGATGTCCAGGATCTCATCAAAGTGTGTATAGAAAGGGTTGTCCTGCCCGGTCATCGACATCCAGGCAAACACCAGGGAGCCGCCGCGGGAGACGAGGTTCATCTTCCGGTGGCCGCTTTTGACCTCCCGGAGGGTGTCCCGGGTGATGCCGCAGTGCAGGGTCACAAAGTCCACCCCGTCCTGCGCGTGGAGCCGCACCACGTCCACGAAGTCATCCGCCGTCAGCTCAGCCAGGTCCCGCTGGTAGTGGATCACCGCGTCGTAGACCGGGACCGTGCCAACCATCGCGGGGCTGATCTCACAGAGCTTTTTGCGGAAGGGCTGGGTGTTGCCGTGGCTCGAGAGATCCATCACGGCCTCCGCGCCCATGTCCACCGCCCGGAGGAACTTCTCCAGCTCTTCTTTGGGATCGCTGCAGTCCCGGGATACCCCGAGGTTTGCGTTGATCTTGGTGGTAAGCTCCCGGCCGATGCCGTTTGGATCAAGGTTTTTGTGGGCCCGGTTTGCCGGAATCACGATCCGTCCGTCGGCGACCCGCTCCCGGATCCATTCTTCCTCCCGGCCCTCCTTCTTTGCCACCGTCTTCATCTCGTCTGTGATGATTCCCCGCTTTGCGGCATCCATCTGTGTTGCGTAGGTCTGTTCCATTCTTTTCGTTCTCCTCCTTATTGGGTGCGGCCCAAAAACGGCCAAAAAAATACACAGGGAGCGTTCTCCCTGTGCGTTTTCTCCAAATCCGGAGCAGAGCGGCCGCTGCAGCGCAGCTTTTTTTCCGGCTCCCTCCGGCTGGTACACAGGAGGCACCGGAAATGCGGGCAGAGTTTCCCCTGTCCCTGGTTTCCGGCGCCTGGCCGGGGTTCTCCCGGCTTTGTTACGCGGCAGAAGGTGGTGCCCCCGATCGCCGCAGGCGGTGCTCAGCTGTTTGCGAGCAGACCGCGCAGATATCCGATTGCATGGGTCCTGGAGAGAACCATCACCAGGATGGCAGCAAGGATCGTGCCCCCTGCCGTGCTGACAAGAAACGGCAGCACATAGGTAAAGAGCGCCGCGTCCTTCCCCAGGACAAAGGCTGCCAGAGGATAGGCCAGCATACCGCCAAGAACCCCGGTGCCGAAGACCTCTCCGACGCAGGTGGGAAGGAGCTTTTTGGTCCGGTCAAAGACAAGGCCGCAGACAAGAGCTCCCACCATGCTGCCGGGGAAGGCAAGAAGCGTCCCGGTTCCCAAAAGGTTGCGGATCAGGGAAGCGCAGAAGGCGATCCCGACGCCCCACCAGGGTCCGAGCAGCACCGCTGCCAGGATGTTCACCATGTGCTGGATGGGAAAGCACTTTGAGGCGCCCACCGGGATATAGACCCCGGACAGCACCACGATGAGCGCCGTAAGCATGCCGCTGACGACCAGTTTTCTGAGTTTTTCTGACTTCATATTCTCCTCCTCTGTGAATTATGGCTCACAGCAGCCCGCTCTTTTGATACAGCTCCCGGGCAGCGCCGCGGATGTCCGCCTGCGCAAAGATCCCGGAGATCACCGCGATGCCGGAAAGCCCAAGACCCTGCAGGAGCTTTACGTTGCCGGCGCTGATTCCCCCGATGGCGGTCACCGGAATCCTGACGTGGGAGGTGATGTCCACGTAGGTTTCCCGTGTCATCGGCCTGGCCTCCTTTTTGGTGGCGCTTCCAAAGGCCGCACCGCTGCCAAGGTAGTCCGCCCCGGCCTTCTCGGCAAAAAGGGCTTCCTCCCGGTTGTGGGCGGTGGCACCCACAATGCCATTCGGCCCCAGGATCTTCCGGGCCTCTCCGATGGCCATGTCCCCGGTTCCCACGTGGACGCCGTCTGCCCCGGCTTCCTTTGCCACAGCCGCGTCATCGTCCACAAGAAGCGGCACCCCGTAGCGGTGGCAGAGGGCTGTCAGGGAGACGGCCTCCCGAAGGAGCGCTCCCCGTTCGAGGTCCTTCTCACGAAGCTGCACCATCGTGGCACCTCCATTGAGGGCCTCCTCCACCACTTCCTCCAGGGTTCTCTCCCCAAGCCAGCGCCGGTCGGTGACCGCGTACAGCCGAAGAAATGCGGGGGAGAACCGAAGAAGGCTCACCGCATCCAGAAGTGCCTGCCGGAAGGAGGCAGTACCTCTGCCTTCTGCCGCAGCGGCTGCCTGCCGCGCTGCCGCGTGGTAGGTCTCCAGCGCGCCGCAGACGCAGGCAAAGGTGGTCTCCCGGGTGAGGGTCTTTCCTTTATCTGCCAGCATCGCGCCGATCAGCCCGGAGAGCATGCAGCCGCTCCCCGTGATCCGCTTCTGGATCGGGGCGCCTCCGGGAAGGACCCGCAGCGTATCCCCAAAGGCCACAAGACAGGTCTTTCCCGTGACAGCGATGACGGCGCCGGTTTTCTCAGAGAGTGCAAGGAGCTCCTCCTTTGTGACACGCTCCCCCGCATCCTCCACGCCCCGCGGCGCAAAGTGCCTGCCGCAGAGGGCCGCGATCTCCGAGGCATTGCCCCGGATGCAGGTAAACCGGACTTTTTCCAGAAGGGCAGCAAGGAGCTCATCCCGGAAGGAAGAAGCCCCTGCACCCACCGGATCCAGAACCACGGGAATCCCCATCTGATTTGCCCTCTGCCCTGCAAGGCACATCGCCTCTGCCCGCGCCGGGGAAGGGGTCCCCAGGTTCAGCACAAGGCCCTGGGCCTGGGAGGTGATCTCTTCCACCTCCTCTTTGGCGTCGGCACAGATGGCCGCCCCGCCTGCGGCGAGGATCATGTTGACGGTGTCGTTTGCCGTCACGTAGTTGGTGATCAGGTGCACCAGCGGTCGATGGTACAGCAGCATAAAACGCGCTCCCTTCCGAAACTTCCAAAAATGACACACAACAAAAAAGGACAGAACCCGATCGGATTCTGTCCTGGTAAAGCAGGCGATACAGCGCACCGCATCCGGCGCGCCCGGAACACATCCCTACGTTGGCATTGTCCAAATCAGGTAAAGGGTCGTGCTCGTTCGCACCTCTCAGCCTTGCGGCTCCCCTCGGTTCAATATGATGTTGTTGTCTCAGGTGGTATTGTAGCACAGCCTGCTGCCGGTGCAACCCGTTTTCAGCTTCTCATGCCGCAAAGCCCTTCTCAATAAAATCGTAGAGCATGCGCGAGGACCTATCGTTCCGCTCCCTGGCCTCCAGAAGTCTCCTGACATCCCCCGTCTTTTCCGGGAGTCTGCCGCAGATGTCGATGCCCAGAATCCTGCCGTGGCGCTGCAGGAAGCGGATGAAGGTGCAGATCTGGTTGACCGTGAGTTCTCCCTGATCCCAGTCTGTCACGCAGTAGGCGGGATCCAGGGCGTCCTTGTCAATGGAGAGATAGAACGGGAGCCCCGCCGGGATCCGGCAGGCGGCCCGCTCTGCGCTCTTCTCGTCCAGAACCTCCTGGGAGAGGAGGGTGACCTTCCCCCGCACGTCCTCGGGGATCGTCTTTGCCGCCTCCGCGGGCGGTCCGATCAGAATGCAGGATTTCAGGTTTGGATTTTCCCGAAGCGCTGTCAGTGCCCAGTTGCCGCAGGAGAGACCGCAGGGCACGGTGCTCTCCTGCATGTCGGTGTGGTGATCGATCAGCACCAGCCGGAAGGGCTCCTCCACAAGATCCGTCGTGAGCCGGGAGACGTAGTGAAAGTCCCCGGCATCCAGAAAGTGGATGCCCTTGATTCCCCGGGCCTTCAGGATGTCCTGCAGGGCGGCCTTTGCGTCGTCACTGCAGAACAGGTGCGTTCCCGGAAGGTGCGATACATCAATGCGCTCCAGACCGATCTTTTCCGGGACCGTCCGGGTTCCGTCGAAGTCCAGTACGTAATTGCAAACACCCTGTAATGCCTTTTCCCTCTCGTTTTCCATCATGATCACCAGCTTTTCTCTTTGCAGCTATCTGTTGTAGCCCTGCTGGCACAAAATGTCAATCCTCCCCCCGCTCCGGCGTAGGTCCGAGCATCTCCATGAGGGAGGCAAACAGGGGATCGTTGTCACAGACAAGAAGGCAGAGCTGCTCTCTGGCGCGCGAGATCTCGTCGTAGAGATGGCGAAGGGTCCGGAGCCCTTCGTCTCCCTCCCCGGCAAAGAGGCACCCCTGCCCATCATAACCAAGGGGCTTTCCAAGAAGGACCGCTACTTTGTCAGTCTCATCCCCGGGCTCTGGCAGCATCCCCTCCCCAAAGAGGACATACCCCTCCTCCCGCAGAAGGTCGCAGAGAAGTGCCCGCTCCTTTTGCCCATGGGCAAGGCGCACAAGGACCGAGGGGAAAGACCGCTCCGGCGGCAGGTCCCGCTGATCGAAGAAGAAACGCACAAAGCGGGCGAGATTCCGGTTGATGCGGATGTTCCCGGAGAGGGAAAGGGATAGATCCATTTTCTCCCGCATGCAGGATAAAAGCGCCCTGCCGCCCTCATCGGCAAAGCGGAACCTTGCGGAATCATAGCAGAAAAGGCACGGGAGTTTTGCCTGCCGCACTCTTTCGGTGAGGGCCTGAAACGCCTCCAGTGAGAGCCGCCCCGCCTCGTCTACCAAAAGGTAGTCCGTCCCCGCGGGATCAAAATCGGGGTGCTCAAAAAGCCCCACGATGGTGACATTTTTGAGCTTCCGGTCCAGAATCCGGTGCCCCTGGGCGAGGTGCCCGCAGTGGAGAATCGTGACCCGGCGCTTTTTGGAGAGCGCCATCGCAAGGTCATAGAGAAGGAGCGTCTTCCCGGTCCCGGCGCTTCCCCCGATGCCGACAAGGAGGGGCCGTTTCCCGCTCCGAAGAGCCGCGAGAATCTGCGTGCGGAACTGCATCTGCTGGCTGGTCAGAAAGTACTCCCCGTTGAGGAACTTCTCCGGTGTGCTGATCGGGGAGATCAGGTAATAGACCGCATCAAAGAGGGCATCGATGTCCTCCTCCCGGCAGGCCCAGAAGGCGGGATCCCGAAGAAGCGTACGGAGTGTCTCCATGGGGACCTGCTGCAGGTAGCTGTGAGCGTTCAGGCAGTAGAGCCGGTGGAGGGATGACACATATGTATAGGAATAGATGGTGTCGGAGAGGTGACCCAGGTAGGTGCGGTTCTGCAGGAGCTGCTCCCGGATCCGTTCCTCCCCCACATCTCCGCTCTTGAGCTCGATGTTGAGGACCGCGTTCTTCCCCTTTGGGAACTTCAGAAGGTCAAACTCCTTGCTGATGTGCCGGATCGTGTAGGAGTAGAAAAAGCCGTCAAGGTCCCGGGGCGAAAGTCCCCCGGATCCCTCATCCTGAAGAAGATCCTCCACAAGGGCGCGCAGGGACTCCTGCTCCCTTTTGTTTGTCTGCCGGAGCTGTCCTCTTCCGGAGAGATGGGCCTCATAGGATGAGAAGAGACCGGGGTCCTGCTCCCTGGTCAGGAGGTAGAGGTTGATCGGGCGCATGGCTACTCCTCTCCATACCACTCGACCTCACCGGACTCGGCAATCGCTCCCGCCTTTGCCGCGCGCCGGATGTCCTGTACGGCGTGGACGTAGTAGGCGGAGAAGGAGTGCTCCGGCATGGAGATGAGTCCCCACTCGCTCCCGTCCTCCCGGATCCAGACCATGCCGGGTGTTTCGGTATTCCCCTCCGGGTAGTACTCGTAGATGACCTTGTCGTCCTGTCTGCTGATTTTTCGATATGAGACCATGAGATTCTCCTTCCTGTGCCCCCATCATATCGGCAGGGCGTGGGGGATGCAAGGCGGGGGACACCCTTGCATTATTGTTCCATATGTGCTATAACAAACTTGATTGAAAAAGACGATGCGTCAGAGAGGAGGCGGCAGATATGCTCACAATGCTGACGATACTTGCGATGGTATGTTTCTTTGTTCCGGTGCTGGCCTGCGGCTTCTTCCGGCCGGTGGAAAGCTTCTGGACGCCCTGGGCGCTCATCGGATTTCCGCTCCTGTATGCTGTGGCGGCAGTGCTCCTTGGCGGGCTGGTCCTGCTGGAGGCGGCCCTGCCCCTGATGCTGGTGGTCGGCCTCTCGGCTCTTTTGTGTGAGCTCTTCTTCCACGGCGGCCATCGGTCCTCCCATCCGGGGGTTCACACCGCATAATGGATTCGAATCCGGAAATGACAAAGACGCCCTGCGCGGGCCTTCCCGCGCAAGGCGTCTTTTTTTTGACTTCTGAATCAGATGAATGAAAAGCTCATCCGGGCATCCGGTCCTGCATCGGCACGTATTCCATGCTCTGCCCCACGTACTTGGTGGCAGGGCGCATGATGCGGCCGTCGTAGAGCTTGTTCTCGATGTTGTGGGCCACCCAGCCGGAGACCCGGGCGATGGCAAACAGCGGCGTGTACAGATCCTCCGGGATGCCCAGCATGCTGTAGGCGAAGCCGGAGTAGAAGTCCACGTTGGTGGGAATCGGCTTGCCCCGCTTTTCGGAGACGGTCTCCCGGACCACATCCTCGAACAGGCGGTAGAAGTTGAACTTCTCCATCTGCTCCTTCTCCTCGGCAAGCTGCTGGCAGAGACCCCGCAGAAGCTCCGCTCTGGGATCGCTGAGGGTGTAGACCGCATGGCCGAAACCGTAGATCAGGCCGCTCCGGTCATAGAGCTCGCCATCCAGGATCTTGTTCACCTCGTCCCGGACCCGATCACGATCGTCGGTGTAGCCGATATCGTCGATGACCTCCTTCATCATCCGGGAGGCGCTGATATTCGCGCCGCCGTGCTTGGGTCCCTTTAAAGAGCCCAAAGAGCCGGTGATGGCAGAGTAGATGTCCGTGCCGGTGGAGCCGATCACGACGTCTGTGAAGGTGGAGTTGTTGCCGCCGCCGTGATCCGCATGGATCACCAGCAGGGCATCGAGGAGGTTTGCCTCCTGGGTTGTGAAGCTCCCGTCGGGACGGAGCATGTACAGGATGTTCTCGGCGATGGAGTACTCGGGGTGCGGGTAGTGAATCGTCAGGGACTTCCGGTTGTAGTAGTGGTTCTTGGCCTGATAGGAATAGCAGACGATGGAGGGATACTTAGCGATCAGGTTGATGCCCTTGAGGAGCGTCTGGTACACATCGGTGCTGTCCGGATTGTCGTCGTAGTTGTACAGAAGCAATGTCGCAGTCTGCAGGTCATTCATCAGGTTCTTGCCGGGATCCCGGAGAATCTCATTGACCAGGAAGTTGTCCGGAAGATCGTACCGGGAAGAGAGACTGCGCTTGAAGTCCTCGAACTCCTTCTTGTTCGGAAGATAGCCAAACAGCAGGAGGAAACATACTTCTTCGTAACCCGCGTTCCCCTTCCGGTGGTTTACCAGATCCTTCAGGGAGTAGCCGCGGTACAAAAGATTTCCTTCGCAGGGAGTCGGCTTGCCGTCGTCTCCCACCTTGTAGCCAACAACGTCGGAGACCCGGGTAAGACCCACTCTTACGCCGGTGCCATCGTCATTGCGCAGGCCCTTCTTGACGTTGTACTCCTTGAAGAGGTGATTGGGGATCGTGGTGAAATTGGAGGATCGGCCGTAAAACCGTGCGAGGATATTGTCATCATTGAAGTTGGATTGGATTTTCATGGCGTTTCCCCCTTTTCCGAATGTCAGGGACAACGGACAAGGGGGTACGGGCACCCTTGCCCAAGGCTCTGCTGCTTCTCTGTTTTGTTTTTATTAAGGAATATTTTAACCATGCGGGATATAAAGTCAAGAATTATTGTATTTTTGTATACATTTCGATAGGAAATACCTCGCACACCGCCCGCGCGGGGTCAAACCAGAACTGCTGTACCTCCCCGCAGGAGGTCTCGCAGAAGGCAAGTTTCTCCCGCCAGAGGCGTATGTGCCGCACCGGAAGGTCCTTTCCCGCTCCGGCAAGAACCCTGTCGGTACAGGTAATCAGGTCCTCCAGATAGTGCAGGGAGAGCGGACGCATTGCCTGGACAAGATGGCCGGGGCAGATCGTCCGGATGTTTTCGCGGACAAAAAGGTCCCGGGTTCCTGCAAAGCTCTCCCGGCAAATGCCAAGGGGAAGGGAGGTGGGGAGAAAGAGCCAGATCGTGCCGGAGCCGATGGCATCCCCGGTGAAGGCGATGCCGGAAGCCGCATCCGTAAAGATCATGCTGCCCGGCGTGTGTCCCGGACAGGACCAGGCAGTTACGCTGCGGTCTCCCAGCGGGAAGCTTTGTCCCTCCCGAAGGGGCAGAATCCGCTCTCTGTCAATCCCGCGCTCCAAAATATCGCAGTCCCGGGGGTCCAGAAAGACCGGGATTCCCGCTTCGAGAAATTCCTGCGTACTCCTTCCCGCATGGTCCGGATGACCGTGCGTGAGAAGGACCGTAAGCGGCAGATCCGTCTCCCGCCGCACAATGGGAAGAAAACCCTGCACCGACTGCAGGCAGTCGATGAGGACCGCCCGCTCCGATCCCAGGTACAGCCAGCTGTCCACCATCGGAGAGAGGGGATGTCCCGGAAAATAGGTTCCCATCTCCGAGAACCGGATGAGGTGATCCAGGACCTGCTCCCGCCGGATCCTGCCTCCCTCTGCCTGCAATATCTGCTCCATCTGCGCCAGCCTCCTTCTGTCCCAGTATACACGAGCCGCCCCGTTTTCGGCGATGCAGGGCGGTTCCGAAATCGAAAGGAATCGTGAAAAGCAGGTGAAATGTCCGCGGGGCAGGCGCCGAAACAGTGGCAGCTTTGCCGGAAAATGTTATAATCAGGGACGCAGCAGATTAAACAGGCCGGTTTTTGGCCTGTGCAGCAAAAAGGAGAAAAGTCAAATGTCAGTTGAGTGGAACAATCTGGATACCCTGGATTCCTTCAAGGCCCTTGCAAAGACAAAGCCCGTCGATCTTGCGGCGGTCATGTCCGGTGAGAGCGGCGCAGAGCGCGTGAAGAACTACAGCGTTCCGATGGCCGAGGGACTGGTCTACAACTACGCTGCCAAGGCAGTGGATGACGACACCCTGCAGGCACTGGCTGCCCTTGCAAAACAGGCGCAGCTTTCTGAGAAGTTTGAGGCACTTTACAACGGCGCCGTCATCAACACCGGTGAGAAGCGGCTGGTTCTGCACCAGCTCTGCCGTGGCCAGCTCGGCCAGGACGTGATCGCCGACGGCGTCAACAAGCGGGAGTTCTATGTGGAGCAGCAGCGCCGCATCGCCGCCTTCGCAAACAAGGTTCACAACGGTGAGATCGTCAACGAGAACGGCGAGAAGTTCACCAGCGTCGTGCAGATCGGCATCGGCGGCTCCGACCTGGGCCCCAGAGCCCTGTACCTCGCCCTGGAGAACTGGGCAAAGACCAACGGCAAACTGAAGATGACCGCAAAGTTCATCTCCAACGTGGATCCCGATGACGCGGCAGCAGTCCTTGCCTCCACGGATGTGGCACACTCGATCTTCATTCTGGTCTCCAAGTCCGGCACCACGCTGGAGACGCTGACCAACGAGTCCTTCGTCAAGGATGCCCTGACCAAGCTCGGCCTCAATCCCGCCAAGCACATGATCGCCGTGACCAGTGAGACCTCTCCGCTGGCAAAGAACGAGGGTTATCTGGACGCCTTCTATATGGACAACTACATCGGCGGCCGCTACTCCTCCAGCTCCGCAGTCGGCGGCGCGGTGCTCTCCCTGGCATTCGGACCGGAAGTCTTCGCTGACTTCCTCGATGGTGCTCACGCAGAGGATGTGGCAGCAACCGAGACCGATCCTCTGAAGAACCCCGACATGCTCGATGCCCTGATCGGCGTCTATGAGCGCAATGTCTGCGGCTATGAGGCCACTGCGGTTCTTCCTTATTCTCAGGCACTCTCCCGCTTCCCGGCACACCTGCAGCAGGTGGACATGGAGTCCAACGGCAAGAGCGTCAACCGCTTCGGCGAGCCTCTTGACTACGTGACCGGCCCCATCATCTTCGGTGAGCCCGGCACCAACGGCCAGCACTCCTTCTATCAGCTCCTGCACCAGGGAACCAACATCATCCCGCTGCAGTTCGTCGGCTTCCGCAAGAGCCAGATCGGCACCGATGTGGTGATCGAGGGCTCCACCAGCCAGCAGAAGCTCTGCGCCAACGTGGCAGCACAGATCGTTGCCTTTGCCTGCGGCAAGAAGGATGAGAATCCCAACAAGAACTTCGCAGGCGGCAGACCGTCTTCGATCATCATCGGTGATGAGCTGACCCCCGCTTCCCTGGGTGCCCTGCTCGCCCACTTCGAGAACAAGATCATGTTCCAGGGATTTTTGTGGAACGTGAACAGCTTCGACCAGGAGGGCGTCCAGCTTGGCAAGATCCTTGCCAAGAAGGTTCTCGCTCACGAGACCGACGGTGCGCTGAAGGTATACAGCGAGCTGCTTGACATCTGATCCCATCAGAAACCGTGTATTCTGTGGCATCGGCGGAAAAAATTCCGCCGGTGCCTTTTATTTTTGTTTTATGTTTGTTCAACCTGTCCATTTCGTGTGTGAAATTTGGGTGAATTTTCGGCAGGTTTTCTTGCAAATTTCCGGTTCATCCCTGATAATGGATCTTACAGATACCAAAAAAGGAGGCAGACACCTATGGCAGAGTACAAGAATCCCTATGCAGGGACCAAGACAGAGGAAAATCTGAAAGCAGCGCTGGCAGGCGAGTGCGAAGCGCGGAGCAAGTACACCTTCTTCGCCTCCAAGGCAAAGAAGGACGGGTTTGAGCAGATCGCCGCCCTGTTCTTAAAGACGTCCGACAACGAGAAGGAGCATGCAAAGCTCTGGTTCAAGGAGCTCTATGGCATCGGCACCACCGAGGAGAATCTCCTCTCCGGCGCGGAGGGCGAGAACTACGAGTGGACCGATATGTATCCTTCCTTCGCCAAGACCGCCGATGAGGAGGGCTTCCACACCCTGGCACAGAAGTTCCGCATGGTTGCAGAGATCGAGAAGCACCACGAGGAGCGCTATCGCGCTCTGCTTCACAACGTCGAGACCCAGAAGGTCTTCGAGAAGAGTGAGGTCAAGGTCTGGGAGTGCCGCAACTGCGGACACATCGTAGTGGGCACCAGCGCACCGAAGGTATGTCCTGTATGCGCTCATCCCCAGAGCTATTTTGAGATTCATGAGGAAAATTACTGAGGAAAGACAGGAGGCAGACAGCCATGTTATTTTACAAGTGTGAGAAGTGCGGTAACTTTGTGACCTTCCTGGGCGAAAAGTCCGGATGCACCCCGATGTGCTGTGGGCAGGAGATGACGGAGATCGTTCCCAACACCACCGACGCAGCGCAGGAGAAGCATGTCCCTGATGTCACCGTCAGCGGATCGACCGTCACCGTCAAGGTGGGTTCCGTGACCCATCCGATGCTGCCGGAGCACTACATCCAGTTCATCATCCTGGAGACCTCGAAGGGCTTCCACAAGATCGACTTAAAGCCCGGTGAGGCACCGGAGGCCGTCTTCACCCTCGCAGAGGGCGAAACCCCGATCGCAGCCTATGAGAACTGCAACCTGCACGGACTCTGGAAAAAGGAGATCTGAGCAGCAAAGCCGCTGTAACAAAACAGATACGACCCGCCCGGGCAGGAGGATTCTCCTGCCCGGGTTTTTCTTGACAGCGGCGCGCCCCCGCGGTATCCCATCAGGGAATGAAGAAGGAGGCGGCCATGCGCATTCTGATCGGAGACCGGAACCGGGGACTGGACAATTACATCCGGGCACTTTCCCACTTTCCCGAGGCAAAGCTGTATTTTCTGAATGAGGACAAGAGCCCGGATGGCCTTCCGGACTGCGACGCCCTGCTTTTGCCCGGCGGAGATGACATCGATCCTGCCCTGTTTGGACAGCCCTTCTGTGGAACCCGGGACGTGGACCGACAGCTGGACGACGTGCAGCTGTCTCTTGCCCGGGATTTTGCTGCGAAGAAAAAGCCGGTGCTTGGGATCTGTCGGGGCGCCCAGGTTCTCAACGTCGCCTTTGGCGGCGACCTGATCCAGGATCTGCCGGAGCCCCAGAATTCGCACCACACCTGGTACCATGATAAAGCGGGAAAGACCTGCGGCCACCGGCACGAAACCTCTGTCCTGCCGGGGACCTTCCTCGAAGCGCTCTACGGCACACAGGTGGTCACCAACAGCTACCACCATCAGGCCATCGGGCGGCTGGCGGAGGGATTTTCTATCCTGCAGAAAAGCGATGACGGCGTCATCGAGTTTGCGGTGCACAACACCCTTCCCCTCTATGCGGTGCAGTGGCATCCCGAGAAGGCCGCCTTTGAGACGGCAGAGGATGGCATGGCGGACGGCGGGCGCCTCTTTTCCTATTTCATCGACCAGGTCCGCTCCCGCATGGAGAAGACAGACTGACGTTTCCCGCCCTGTTTCCCCACTCCGTTTTTTCTGACCACATCAGTTAAAACTGCGTACTTGATCATTTTTCCGTATCACGTACAATGATCGTATCAAAGGAAAACAGTCCTGACAAAGTCAGAAAAGGAGGCAGCGATGGAATATCGTTTTACAGATGACAATTTTGCAAAGGAAGTGAAGGCAAGCAGCCAGCCGGTGCTGGTGGATTTCTACGCGGACTGGTGCGGTCCCTGCAAGATGATGGGACCGGTGGTTGAAAAGCTCGCGGAGAAGTACGACGGAAAGATCCGGATCGGGAAGCTGAACGTGGATGAGAACCCGCAGACCGCGGCAGACTACGGGGTCATGAGCATTCCGAACTTCGTCTTCATCAAGGACGGCGCGGTCGTGGATCAGGTGGTGGGCGGTGTTCCCGCTTCTGTCCTCGAGAACAAGCTCAACGCACTTTTGTGATCATATGACAGCAAGGGAAAGAGGCACCGGCATTTCGCCGGTGCCTCTTTCTGTTTTTACTGCAATGTCAGTCCTTGCCACTCTGCAAGGGAATAGCCGTTTCCCGCACTGTCCGTCAGACTGATCGAATAGGCATAGGTGCCATCGGTCCATCTGGCCAGCACGTAGGTGCCGTCCCCGTCTCCGGAGAGGGTGACCTGCTGCCCAAAGAGAGTGACAACTGCCTGCGCCGCATAGTCGGTGTAATCGCCCGACACATCCTCGGTGCCTCCGGCCATCCGGAACGTGCCGCTCTCGCCGCCCGTGCCGGTCCAGGAAATCTCCGCCATGCCATCGCTGTACCAGTTGTATGCGGTGTCCGCCACGCTGAAGGGAAGCCCCGAAAGGTCTGGTACAGAGAATCCTGCCGCGTCGGAGAGCGCCTTGAGGCTCTCCTCCTCCTCAACAGAAAAGTTTCCCGAGAGGGACTCTTCGCCGGGTGTGGTGTTCCCCGTCCCGCCCTGCCGGATGCCGGGAAGCACCACCAGGGCGGCCAAAACCAGTGCAGCCGCAGCCGCAAGAACAGGCCAGATGCGCGAAGCGTTTCTTTTTGGCCGGGCCTCTCTGACGCCCGCAAGCACCCGCCCGCGCACATCGGGCGTCACCCGGATTTCCTCCATCATCTCCCGATAGGCCGCCCGAAAGGAGGGCGCGCCGCTTCCGCCATGTTCCATCTCACCCATAGTCGTACTCCTCCTTCAGGATCTTTTGAAGCTGCCGCCTGGCCCGCAGAAGGTCTGATCGGACCGTGGCCTCCTTTTCTCCCAGGATCTTTGCGATTTCCCGGGTTGCGTACCCCTCCTCGTAATAGAGGTGCACGGCCGCACGGTAGCGCTCTGGGAGGGCGCGCACCGCTTCCCAGACAAAGGAGAGGTCCGGCTTCTCCTTTGCCACCAGTTCCTCCGAGAGCTCGTCCGTCTCCCGGAGGCGGTTGTAGTCGATCCGGTTCTTTGCGAGGTTCCCCGCGGTCTTTAATAACCACGCCTTCTCATGGTCATCCGAGTCAAACTTCGGACTGGCCTTCAGATACCGAATCATGGTCTCCTGCAGGACCTCCTCCGCGTCCTCCCGGCTGTGCAGAAAGGTATAGGCATAGCGGAGGATGCTGTTTCCGTACCGGTCCAGGATATTCTCTGCGCGCGCTTTTCGTGCACTGGATGCGTCCGCCTTCTCCCCGGCCTTTTGTGCGGGTTGGGGATGACCTGCTTCCACCAGAAACTCCCATCCGCGAAGGACAAGGGCCGCTGCCCGGGCAGCCAATATCCTTCCCATACCCATTCGGTTTCGTGCTGCTGCCTGCTCCACCTCTTCTCCCTTCTCTCACGAGAGCCCGGCGATGATGGTCTTTGCATCGTCGTCCGAAAGTCCCTGGTCACAGACGATCGAATATGCATAATCCCCATCGGTCCAGACCGCGCAATAAACGCTGGTGCCATCACCCTTCTCCGTGACTTCCTTTCCGGAGATCTCCTTTGTCTCTTCCGCGTCGTACTGGGTGTAGTCGCCGCTGATGTCGGTTTCCTCCTCCCCCAGCGTCGCCGTATCCCCCTTCCGGAGAATCAGCCGGTTCCCGTCCGCATCCTGGTACTGCAGCTCCAGAAGGCCGTCCATCACGCGGTACACCACGCTTGTGTATCCCGCCGGCACATCCGGTACCGTAATCGTAAACCCGGCTGCCTTTTCTGCCTCCTCCAGCGTATCATACTCAGTCCAGGGATTGGGAAGCTGCACAGAAGATTCCGTCGCTGCGGATTCCGCGGCAGCGGCTTTCGTTCCCTGCTTTGCGCAGGCTGTCCCGGACAGGACCATTGTCCCCGCAAGTGCCACACCAAACATCCGAATCACCATATTTTTCATCATGATCTTTCCTCCAAAGTTCTGTATTGTTCTCATTCTGCCGGGGATCTTTCTGATCCCCTCTGCCTTAGATACCGGTGAGCGGGGGAAAATGTTGCAGCATCCGGAAATTTTTGCGTTTCCCAAAAATACGCCGTATCATGGTTGGCGTTGACAGAACCATCCATTCACATCGGGAGGAGGAAGCCATGTCTGAACTTGGCAGCATTATTGAGGAGGCGGCAAGGCTCGCCGGCAGGATCATGCGGGAGGCGCCCCGGGATCAGATTCGGATTGACGCCAAGGAGGGCCACGCCAACTTCGTCACCGAATATGACCAGAAGGTACAGCAGGCACTCTTTTCTTTCCTCTCCGCCAGGATCCCCGAGGCGCACTTTCTCGGGGAGGAGCAGGGGCAGGACACCTTCACGCCGGAAGACACAAAGGGTCTCACCTTTGTCATTGATCCCATCGACGGCACCTCAAACTTCATGAAGGGGTACGACCCGAGCGTCACATCCATAGGCCTTTTGCAGGACGGGATACCGCTTTACGGTGCTGTCTACAACCCCTGGTATGACCTGCTCTTTACTGCGGAGGCCGAAAAGGGCGCCTTCCGAAACGGAGTCCCGATTCACACGGATCCCGCACCGCTCTCCCAGAGCCTGGTCACCATGGGGACAGCACCCTACTACCCGGGACTTCCGGATACCGCCTTCCGCCTCGCCAGAAATTATCTCAACCGGTGCATCGACATCCGCCGCTCCGGATCGGCCGCATGGGACCTGTGCATGGTTGCCTCCGGCAGGACCGGTCTGTACTTTGAGCCGAAGATCCAGCTCTGGGACTACTGCGCCGGGGCGCTCATCGCGGCGGAAGCCGGCGGAACCGTCACCGATTTTTCCGGAAAGCCTCTCTCCTTCTCCGGCCCCTCCTCCATTGCGGCTGCCTCCTGCGGCATCGCAAAAGAGGGAAACTACCTTCCCGACAGTCTTCTTTGACATACATACCGCGTCCTCTCTGCCATTCGGCCGGGAGGACGTTTTTTGTTCCATTCTTTCTCTTTCTTTTTTCGCCTTCCGGTGAACAGCTCCTGCACTTTCCATGCATTTCACAGAATTCTCACACTTTCCGGGAATGGTTTTTAAGGCTCAATTAATGTAGGTTCTCTATGCTGACGAGGATAGATGTCAGCTGTTTACCAGTACGATGAGGGAACAACATGAGCGATGTAAACCAGAACGAGACGGAACACACCACGGCTGCCGAAACCAGGCAGAGCGTGCAGGAAAAAGACTCCTCCCCCAGGGAGGAAAATGGCACCTCTGCTCCTTCTGTGTCCGACGAGGACAAGACTGAGCAGTCCGCCAAAAAAGAGAGCAGCAAAGAGGAAGGAAAGGAGACACCCGCTGTGGCTTCTCCCGCCACTTCTCCCCAGACAGAATCCTCCGATGGGATTGAGATCACCCAGCTCGAAGAGACCAGAGACGCAGACGAACCGCCAAAGGATCCGCCAAAGGGTAAAAAGAAGAAAAAGCGGAAAAAGCGCCATCACCCGGTCCGCTGGGTGATTCTTCTCGTGATCGTCGTGGCCGCGGTGTACCTCTACCGGAACTGGCCCAGAAACAGCGGCGATGAGATCTCCTATCTGCCTGCTACCGCCACCACCCAGGATCTCACCACCTCTGACTCCTTCACTGGCACGGTCGCCGCGGTGGACTCCCAGTCCGTCGTCTCCGCGATCTCCGGTGCCAAGGTCATCGAGGTGGATGTGGAGGAAGGTGACACGGTCGAGGCAGGCGATGTGATCGCAAAGCTCGATACCACCGACGTGGAGCAGCAGATCAAGGAGCTCGAGGTCTCCATGAACTCCACTGCCACCAAA
>JBJEYC010000013.1:0-3769 GCA_051886435.1 Lachnospiraceae bacterium | reverse complement strand
GGCGGAACTTCAGGACATCAAACTGCAGCACGCCGACGACGCCTGCGATGATCTCTTCCATGCCGGTGTTGTACTCCTGGAAGACCTGGATGGCACCCTCCTGGGCGATCTGCCGGATACCCTTGACGAACTGATCCCGCTTCATCGTATCCACCTGGCGCACTCTTGCGAAATGCTCCGGAGCGAAGGTGGGGATGCCCTCATAGCGGAACTCCTCATCCGGCATGCAGATCGTGTCGCCGATCGCGTAGATGCCCGGATCGAAGACGCCCATGATGTCGCCGGCATAAGCCTCAGAGAGGATCTTGCGCTCCTCTGCCATCAGCTGCTGGGGCTGGGAGAGGCGCTGGATGCGGCCGGACTGGACGTGGCGCACCTCCATGCCCGCCTCATACTTGCCGGAGCAGATGCGCATGAAGGCGACCCGGTCCCGGTGTGCCTTATTCATGTTCGCCTGGATCTTGAAGACGAAGGCGGAGAAGCGATGCTCCACCGGGTCGATCAGGCCGTGGTCGGACATACGGGCCGTCGGGGGCAGGGCCATCTCCAGGAAGGCCTTCAGGAAGATCTCGACGCCGAAATTCTGCAGGGCGGAGCCAAAGAACACGGGGGTCAGCTCTCCCTTCTGCACGGCCTCCAGGTCAAAGGGGACCGCGGCACCGTCGAGAAGCTCTGACTCCTCCTTGAGCTTTTCGTAGGCGCTCTCCCCGATGTGGGCGAGGACGGCGTCGGTATCGGACATCGGGATGTCGGTCTCGGTGCCTTCCTTGGTGCCCTTTAAGGTGTCCGCGTACTGGATGATGTTCCGGGACTTCCGGTCGTAGATGCCCTTGAAGTCCTTTCCGGAGCCGATGGGCCAGTTGATGGGGCAGGTGTCGATGCCAAGGTTCGTCTCGATGTCGTCGAGAAGGTCAAAGGTATCCAGCGCATCCCGGTCCATCTTGTTGATGAAGGTGAAGATCGGGATATGGCGCATGGTGCAGACCTTGAAGAGCTTCTTGGTCTGTGCCTCAACGCCCTTGGAGCCGTCGATCACCATGACCGCTGAGTCCGCTGCCATCAGGGTCCGATAGGTGTCCTCGGAGAAGTCCTGGTGGCCAGGGGTGTCCAGAATGTTGATGCAGCAGCCGCCGTATACGAACTGCAGCACCGAGCTGGTGACGGAGATACCACGCTGCTTCTCGATCTCCATCCAGTCGGAGACCGCATGCTTTGCGGTCGCCTTGCCCTTGACAGAACCTGCGGTGTTGATGGCACCGCCGTAGAGGAGAAACTTCTCTGTCAGGGTGGTCTTGCCGGCATCGGGGTGCGAGATGATCGCAAAGGTCCGCCGTCTGCCGATTTCTTCTGCTAAATTACTCATGTTGGGTTCTTTCCTCTTGTGCTGATGTTGATCTGCTGCCTGGATGTCCTGCCGCTAGCGCATGGCAAGGAGTGCCTCGGCGATCCGGTCCGCGCCCTGTCCGTCGATGACGGTGCGGAGCTGACGGGACTTCTCCTGCAGCCCCTCCGGGTTTTCACGGGCCTTCTGAATTTCTGCAAGGACCCGTTCGATGGTCCCTTCCTTGTCGGTGCGCACATCCCCTGCGTAGGGGATGAGGCCCCGGCGGTTGAATTCCTGCGCGGCCATCATCTGGTTGTCCGCGATGGTCAGAAGCACCGCCGGAAGTCCGCCGGCGCAGAGCTCGTAGACCGTGGTGCCGCCTGCGGTCACGGCGATGTCGCAGGATGCGATCAGGGCGCGAAGGTCCGGCTGGGGGTCCAAAAGGTGCACGCCGGGAACCTTTTCGTACTTTGCCCGCAGCTCCGCCCGGTGCTCATGATAGCGGCCAAGGATCGCATAGACCTCGGTCTTTCCCGCAAGATCTGAGTCTGTGAAGGCCGCAAGAAACGCCTCCACCACGCCGAGCCGGTCGGTGGCGCCGGTGGTCAGAAGGATCCGAAAGCCCTCGTGGGGCTTTCGCTCGAGCGAGAGGTAGCCCTCCCGCAGGGGCATGTAGGCAAGCCCCAGGGCAAAATCGGTGGCAAGACCCGCCGCGCGGTAGCGCTCCGGATAGTGCAGGGACTCTGCGTAGATGTTGTAGTTGATGAGAAGGTCACAGGGATAGAGGAAGCGGTTCACGTCGTCCAGGTAGGCGAGGCGCGCGAGCTCCCGGATCCGGTTCATGTAGTGCTCGGTCACAAAGTAGGAGTCCACGAGGAGATGGTCCACGTTCCGCTCCTGCATATGCTGCAGGAGCCGGTCCGCCTCCTGGTCCATGTGATCGTAGTCGGTGCCGAGGCACACGTACCCGAAGCCCGCTTCCGCCGCCATCTTGGCAGAGGACTTGTCCGCCACAAAGAACGTCGCCTCGGTTCCCCGGCGCCGCAGCGCCTTGGCGATCGCAAAGCAGCGCATCATGTGGCCGATCCCGATCTTGTCGTTGGCATCTGCCCGGATGTAGATCATGCCTGCTCCTTCCCGCTTTGCAGCAGTCTTCCGTACTTGATCTCCGCGATCTCCCAGTCGGTCTCATTGTCGATGTCCTGGACCTGCGTTTCCGGCAGGATCAGGGGGACGCAGCGGCTGGGCACCACGGTGTGCTCCTTTTCAAAGGCCTTCGTGCGCACCAGGTAGAACTGCCCTGCGTCGTGATAGACAGGTGCAAGGTCCTGGGAGCGGGCCTTCTGGTATTCCGGGTACTGGTAGGCAAGAAGGCCGTCCCGCACCACAAATCCCCGCTGGGGCGGGAAGGAAAAGCGCACCACCGGAACGACGGCGTCGGCGCCTTTCTCGTCCAGAAGCTGCACCGCCTCTGTAAGCCTTTCTGCACTCACAAAGGGCGCAGTGGGATAGAGACAGACAAACTCAGAGAAGGTCTGCCCCAGTGCCTTGTAGCGCTCCAGCACCTCTTCGATGACATCCGCAGTGGTCGCAAAGTCGCTGGAGGCTTTCGCACTTCGAAGAAACGGCACCTCGGCGCCATAGGATCTGGCGATGTCCGCGATTTCCTCCGAGTCTGTCGAAACCATGACGGTGGAAAAGAGGCCGCTCTTTTTGGCCGCTTCGATCGGATAGGAAAGGATCGGCTTTCCCAGAAAAGGACGGATGTTTTTTCCGGGGATGCGCTTGGAACCGCCCCGGGCGGTGATGATGGCTGCCCTTGCCATTGAGCATGTCCTCCCATAAAAAGACCTGCCCGGAGGAACCCTCCGCGCAGGACGAAAAGACCAGGGACCCCGCTGGGGGTCTCCGGCCTTGGGTTGGTTACTGCTTGTTTGCTTTGCGCTTTGCGTCCTTGACGTCCTTCATGGAGAAGGAGACGCGGCCCTGGCTGTCCTTGCCCAGGCAGACCACGGTGACCTTATCGCCGAGGGTCAGCACGTCTTCCACGTGGTCGATGCGATGGTCGGAGATCTTGGAGATGTGCACCAGTCCCTCCTTGCCGGGTGCGAACTCGAGGAAGGCGCCGAACTCCTTGATGGAGACCACGGTGCCCTCGAGGATCTGGCCCTTGGTGAAGTCGGTGACGATCGTCTTGATGTAGGAGATCGCCTGATCCATACCAGCGGCGTCGGTGCCGCAGATCGAGACACGGCCGTCATCGGTGATGTCGACGGAGCAGCCGGTGCGCTTGATGATCTCGTTGATCGTCTTGCCGCGCTGTCCGACCACATCGCCGATCTTCTCGGGATCGATGGTCATCATGCGGATCTTCGGTGCGTACTGGTTCACGGTCGGGCGCGGTGCCGCGATGGCATCCTTCATGACGCCGTTCATGATGTACTC
>JBJEYC010000012.1:0-3783 GCA_051886435.1 Lachnospiraceae bacterium | reverse complement strand
TCCTCTTTCTACCTAAATATGTAGTGACAGCTCAGATATCGAAGCTCAGCTGCTCGGTCTCATTGACCAGCACATAAGCCTTCTTCTCATCGGGCTTTGCATAGATCTTGATGGACTTGATGTCGTTCACATCTCTGCCCATGTCATACTGCCAGACATCCTTTGCGGACTGAACCAGGCGCTCCTCGGTGTAGTCATTGCCGTTGAACTGCAGGATAACTTCTGCCTTGAGCTCTGCCTTCTTCGGCGCAGCTGCCTTCTTGGCAGGAGCCTTTGCGGCCGGCTTCTTCGCGGCGGTCTTTGCTGCAGTGGTCTTTGCTGCTGCGGTGGTCTTCTTCTCTTCCATTGCCTTTGCCTCTTTCTTCTCCTCTGTCTTTGCTGCTGCAGTTGTCACTGCGGCGGCTGCTTCCTTCTTCTCCGGCTCTGCCTTCTTTGCCTTTACAGGCGCTGCCGGGGTTTTGACAGTCTCAGTAGTCTTGATGACTCCGGACTTGACCTTTGCGGTGGGCTTCTTTTCAGCCATGACTCTCTCCTTTCGACCGGACGATGCCATACTCAGCTGTCTTATCCTTGTCTAATTGATCTGTGAGTTAAGTTAGCACACGGAAGAAGGGATGTCAACAAAGTTTACTGAAAAAGGGCACGAACGTTTGGGCATATTGCTGATTTTGTGGAATCCTCTTGCAAAACGGCGCTGTTCGTGCTCTGTTTTTGGGCAATTTACCCTCTGAGGGCAAAATAGAGGATGACAGCCGCGCCAAGGGCGATCCGGTACCAGCCGAAAACCTTGAAATCGTGCCGGCGGATGTAGTTCATCAGGAAACGGATGATAAACATGGACACCACAAAGGCAACCACCATGCCCACCGCCAGGATGAGCTTCTCATCCCCGGAGAGGGCGCCATCGTACTTGACCATCTTGAGGAGGGAGGCACCCGCCATGACAGGAATGGCCAGGACGAAGGTGAACTCCGCCGCAACGGTGCGGGAGACACCGATGACCAGTCCGCCGATGATCGTTGCACCGGAACGGGAGGTGCCGGGCAGGCAGGCCGCAACCAGCTGGAACAGGCCAATGGCAAATGCATCCTTGTAGGAGAGCTCATCCAGGCTCTGAACCCGGGCCGGCTCATCTTTCTTTGCCTCGTGGTTCTCGACGACCAGGAAGGCCGCGCCGACGAGAATCAGCATGATGGACACCACCACCCAGTTGTAGAGATGTTCATCCAGCCAGTCATCCAACAGAACGCCCACCACGGCCGCCGGGATGCAGGCGACGATCGTCTTGGCCCAGAGCTGCAGCGTGTTTTTCTTCCACACGATCCGGGTGCGCTTGCGGTGCTTCAACAGCCCCAGGGGCCAGATGGTGTTCCAGTACAGGAGAATGACGGCGAGGATTGCGCCGAACTGAATTACCACCAGAAACAGATTCCAGAACTCCTCCGAGACATCGAGTTTGACAAACTCGTTCAACAGGATCATGTGTCCGGTGCTGGAGACCGGAAGCCACTCCGTGACACCTTCTACCAGGCCAAAGAGGGCCGCTTTCAGCAGATTCAGACTCATCGATTCGGGTACTCCTTTTCCACAAATTCCCGGATGACCGGGAGAGAACGCTTCACTTTTTCCGTGGCAATGCAGTAAGCGACCCGGAAGTACCCGGGGGCGTGGAAGCCCTCACAGGGGACAAAGATCAGGTCATACTTCATGGCCTTTTTGCAGAAGGCCTCTGCGCTCTCTTCCAGTGCCTTCGGCATCAGGTAGAACGTTCCGCCCGGGCGGGGGACCGTAAACCCAAGACTGACGAAGGTATCATACAAAAGGTTCATGTTCGTCTCATAGACGGACAGGTCGGAGGTCTCATCCGCCACCTCTGCCACGGCGCGCTGAATCAGGGAGGAGGGGCAGTTGTGTCCGATGCCGCGGGAGATCTGGCCGAGCATCGGTACCAGCACGTCCGCTCCTTCACAGCCGGGGTTCACCGCCACGTATCCGATTCGCTCTCCGGGGACGGAGAGGGACTTGGAGAAGGAGTAGCAGGTCAGCGTATCCGCATAGAAGGATGCCGGGTAGGGCACGGTCTTGTGGTCAAAGGCGATCTCCCGGTAGGGTTCGTCGGAGATCAGGAAGATGTGATGGCCAAAGGCTTTCGACTTCTTTGTAAGAAGCTCTGCCAGGCGCGTCAGCGTCTCCTCCGAGTAGACCACACCTGATGGGTTGTTCGGGGAGTTGATCAGGACTGCCGCCGTGTTCTTGTCCAACATCTCTTCCAGGGCGTCAAAGTTGATCTGGAAGTCCGGATACCTGGGCGGGACGATCCGCATGCGGGCACCGGTCTCCCCAATGTAGGGGCCGTACTCCGGAAAGAAGGGAGCAAAGACCAGGACGTCTTTTCCGGGCTCCGTCACCGCACGCAGGGCGTGGGCAAGGGCACCGGCGCAGCCGCTGGTGGGGAAAATCAGCTCCGGGGTGTAGGGGATGGAAAAGCGCCGGGCAAGGGAAGCGGCAAGCTTCTCCTTTACGTCCGGAAGGCCGAGACTCGGGCTGTAGCCGTGAAGCTGCACCGGGTCCATCGTGTTCAGGAGCTTCTCCGCTGCCGCCGTAAAGTCCTCCGGCGCCGGAACGGAAGGATTTCCCAGGCTGTAGTCGAAGACGTTCTCATACCCGATCTCCTTCCCACGTGCGGTGGCATACTCCGAGAGCTCCCGGATCACGGACTTGTGTCCAAGCATGTCCAGGTAGTGCTGATTGATCATGACAGCCTCCTTTTCTTCTGCAAAAGTTTCGGTTTATTCTACCGCAGCGGGATTCTGAAATAAAGCATATCGGCAGATTCCGTCCTCCCCTTCCGGAAGTTCTGAAAAACCCAGGGAAAGAAGAAGCCGCCTCGAGGGAAGATTGTCCCTGGCGGTCTTTGCCGAAACGCCGGGAAACTTCAGGACCCTTTTCTCATAGGCAAGGGCGGCCTGTACCGCCTCTTTCGCGTAGCCCTGTCCCCGAAGGTCCTTCCGGATGAGATACCCAAGCTCCGCCGGGTCCTCACTGCTCTTGGGGACGCCAAAACCGGCCCGCCCCACCAGCTCCAGGGTTTTCTTCTCGATGACTGCCCAGTAGCCGTAGCCGGCAAGCCCGTACACCTTCTCAATGTAGGCAGCAAGGATCTTTTTCTCCTCGTCCCGATCCTCCGACAGAGGCGGAAGGTAGCGCCTTGCCTCTTCGTCATAGCAGGCATAGAGGGCGGGCAGGTCCTGGAGCATCATCTCCCGCAGGTAGAGCCGCGGCGTCTCCTGAATGATCCAGGGGAGGTGGTAGAGCCTTCGGTAGATCCGCTCAAAGGAGTCCGCGTCGATATCCCAGGGAGCAGAGACAAGCACCTTCGCCCCGGAAAAATCCGGGGGATCTCCCTTCTCCGGCAGCACACAGGCGCAGGGGATCCCCCGCATCTGAAGCTGTTCAAAGGCATGATCATCCAGGGCAAGATAGAGCGTCCCCTTCGTGCCTGACGCGGGGATCCCGCCGGAAAACACCGGGTCCTCCGGGATCCGGCTCGCAAGGAGCCTTGTAAGGAGCTCTCCGGCGCCCTTTCCGACAGGGGTAACCTGTTTCAGCAATCTTTTGGTCAGCATGGATTCGTTCATATTTCGTTCACAAAACTGTTACGGTTTATTCAAAACCGGGCTAAACTTTGTCCATGAATGGAGGATACTATATACAGCGTAGAGATCAACCAAGATCGATACCTCATACAACAACTTTTTCATAATGTGCCGGGTATCTTCGGAT
>JBJEYC010000011.1:0-3824 GCA_051886435.1 Lachnospiraceae bacterium | reverse complement strand
CCACAATTTTCAGAAAAGTGCTCACGATTTCATCTCACTTTGCCAGGTCTTTTACCAGGGCGTAGGTCTCCTGGGCGATGGCAAGCTCCTCATTGGTGGGGTAGACAATAACCTTGACCTTCGAGTCAGGAGTGGAGATCTCCTGAACCTTGCCTCTTGTCGCGGCGTTCACTGCATCATCGATCGTGATGCCAAGGTATCCGAGGTAGTCATAGATGAGCTTGCGGGAATCGCAGTCGTTCTCGCCGACACCTGCTGTGAAGGCAATGACATCCACGCCGTTCATGGCTGCCGCATAGGCACCGATATACTTGGCCACACGATAAGCCCAGGCATCCAGAGCAAGGGTTGCATCCTGATTTCCCTCTTTTCTCGCCTTCCAAAGATCACGGAAGTCAGAGGAGAGACCATTGGATAGGCCCAGCACGCCGGACTCCTTGTTCAGCATCTGCACCACCTCATAGGCGGACTTATTCTCCTTGTCTGCGATGTAGGAGACAACTGCAGGATCGAGATCACCGGATCTGGTGCCCATCACCAGGCCTTCAAGAGGGGTGAGACCCATGGATGTATCGATGCACTTGCCATACTTCACGGCAGACACCGAAGCGCCGTTTCCGAGGTGGCAGACGATGGTCTTTAACTCCTCGGGCTTCTTTCCATAATACTCAGCGACCTTCTGGGACACATACTTGTGGCTCGTGCCGTGGAAGCCGTAGCGGCGGATCTTGTACTGCTCATAGTACTTCTTGGGCAGGGCGTACCGATATGCCTTGGCAGGCATGGTCTGATGGAAGGCCGTGTCGAACACCGCAACCATGGGGGTGTTGGGCATCAGCGCCTGGCATGCCAGGATGCCGGTCAGGTTTGCGGGGTTGTGGAGAGGTGCCAGATCCGAGACTTCCCGGATCGCCTGCAGCACGCTGTCATCAATAACAACGGACTTCGTGAAGCGCTCGCCGCCATGGACGATACGGTGTCCCACAGCGCCGATCTCATTAAGGTTGCGGATGACACCGCCCTTCACATCGGTCAGGGCATCCAGCACCAGGCTGATGGCCTTCTTGTGGTCCTCGATCTGGGTATTGGTCTTCTCCTTTCCCAGATGATCACGCACGTTCTCATAGGTAATGGCGCCATCGATTCCGATACGCTCGCAAAGTCCCTTTGCCAGAACGCTCCCGTCATTGGAATCAATGACCTGGAACTTTAAGGAAGAGCTGCCGCAGTTGATAACCAGGATATTCATGTATCTTTCTCTCCTATTCTCATTACACCGGATTGTCCAAATAACTCCGGCGATGGTTTCTGCTGGATTTTCGCACACGAAAAGCGGCCAGGAGCCGAGGGCTTCTCACCGCTCTCCACTCCTGTCCACTCTGAAGTCTTATTCGTTGCTGTCCTGTGCCTGAACCGCCGTGAGGGCGACGACACCTACAATGTCCTCCCAGCTGCAGCCTCTTGAGAGGTCGTTGACGGGCTTTGCAATGCCCTGCAGCATCGGGCCATAAGCATCGGCCTTGGCCAGTCTCTGAACCAGTTTGTAGGCGTTGTTTCCGCCATCGAGGTTCGGGAAGATCAGGACGTTTGCCTTGCCGGCAACCGGGCTTCCCGGTGCCTTAGATGCTGCCACAGAAGGAACGATGGCGGCATCGGCCTGGAGCTCTCCGTCGCAGACCAGATCCGGATACTCCGCATGGGCGATCTCCACAGCCTTGACAACCTTGTCGACCAGCGGGTGCTTTGCGGAACCCTTGGTGGAGTGAGAAAGGAAGGCAACGTAGGCATCATCTCCCACCAGCTCCTTGAAACTCTTGGCAGAAGCATCGGCGATGGCTGCCAGCTCCTCGGAAGTGGGATCCTGATTCAGTCCTGCATCAGCAAAGATGAAGGTGCCGTGATCACCGTACTCACAGTTGGGCACATCCAGGATGAAGAAACCGGAGACCATCTTGCAGCCGGGCTTGGTGCGCAGAATCTGCAGTGCCGGACGCAGGGTGTTGGCGGTGGAGTGGCAGGCGCCGGAAACCAGTCCGTCTGCCTCGCCCTCCTTGAGCATCATGACACCAAAGGTGGTCTTGTCGCCGTGAAGTGTCTCTCTTGCCTTCTCCGGGGTCATGCCCTTCTTCTTGCGGAGCTCATAGAACAGGTTTGCGTACTCCTCAAACTTGTCGCAGTTCTCGGGATCCACGATCTTTGCGCCCTGAACATGAACACCGTACTTGGTGGCATCCGCGTTGATCTTCTCCGGATTACCCAGAAGAATGACGTTTGCAATCTTCTCACTCAGAACAGCCGCGGCCGCCCGGATGGTTCTTTCATCCTCGGACTCCGGCAGAATGATGGTTTTCAGATCCTTTTTTGCTTTTTCCTTGATTCCGTCAATAAATGACATCTCTGCAGTTCCCTCCTAATTATTAACTGCTTGTGACTGCACCGTCGCTCTGGGGCAGTATTGTAAGCGTTTACACATTCACACGACACATGTGAATATACCGCAACTTTTTGACGACTTCAATAGGAAATGTTCGTTAGTTTTTTAACGAAAATGGGCCTTTTCCGGGCTTTTGCTTGCGCATTGTCCACAGCACTGTTACCATGTTTGCGACCTGCAGTTCTGGTAAATTCATTCTGAATTGTAAGTTCTTACATGACTTTTACACTGATTTTTGAGGATTCTGGGAGGACAGGATGCGGATCGGTGCAGTAATTTGTGAGTGCAATCCCTTTCATGCCGGACACCGGGCTCTCATGGAAACGGCGCGTAAGGAGTGCGATATGCTGATCGCCGTGATGAGCGGCGACTTCTGCCAGCGTGGAATTCCCGGTGTCTATTCCAAAGAAGAACGAACCCGGGACGTGCTTTCCTGTGCCGATGCGGTAATCGAGCTTCCGGTGATTGCCGCAACGGCAAGCAGTGACCGCTTTGCAAGGGGTGCTGTGTGTCTTGTCGATGCGCTCGGCTGTGTGACCGACCTTTATTTTGGCTCGGAGTCCGGTGACCTTGCAACGCTCCAGAAGGAAGCTGACGTCTCCCGTTCCGAGGATCCGCGCATGCAGCAGATCCTCCGGCAGAAAGTGGCGGGAGGTCTCTCCTATCCTGCAGCGCAGGCGGCTGCGAGGGAGGAAGTCTTTGGAATTTCCTCCGACCGCAATGCTCCCAATGATCTTCTGGCGGTCTCCTATCTTCGCGCTCTTTCGGACATCCACAGCAGGATCACGCCCCATGCAATCCCCAGAATCTCGACTGACAGTGCCTCCTCTCTGCGGGAGAAGCTCCAGCAGGATCCTGCAGCCGATCCCCATCACTCGCAGTGCGCCCCTGTATTTTTAGACGATTTCTCTTCGGTTCTCTTGGGATCGCTGCTTGCCATCAAGGACTACACCGCCTTCTCAGATGTCACTCCGGACCTATCCGATCGTTTTCGAAACAACCTTGGATACTATCGCAGCATTACCGGATTTCTTGCGCGCTGCAAAACCAAGGATGTCACCTGGACACGGCTCTCCCGCTGTCTTCTGCACATCCTGCTGGGAATCCGCAAGGATGCGGTTGAATCGTATTTCACAACCGGTCCGCAATATGCCAGGGTTCTGGGGTACCGAAGGGCGAGTGCACACCTGATCTCTCTCCTTGCGGATTCCGCCAAAGTTCTGGTGATTCTTCGGGTTGCTGACGGAGAGCGTACGCTTCCCAGGGAAGCACTTCTCTCTTATCACCTGGACCTCTCCGCCTCCCTCCTCTACGACCACATCGAGGCAGTAAAACGTGGAGATACCGAAACCGAGATCAATGCATACAAAAAGAAGGTGCTGGTCCTGCC
>JBJEYC010000010.1:2144-3829 GCA_051886435.1 Lachnospiraceae bacterium | reverse complement strand
CAGCTGATCAAGTGCATCACGGTCACCCAGAAGGTCCACAGCTGGACCTGGGTCAAAACGCTGACCTGACAGAGCGGGAGACGACCTTCGCAGGGAAGTCGTGGGACCAAAACAAGGGAGTTTCCTTCCAGACGCAGAGGGAGCTCCCTTTTTTCGTGCCTCTTGCCGGGTGTGCTACACTGCAGGAAGACAAGGACAGGTGCAAAAGGAGAGCGGAATGGAACATCGAACCGAAACAGACAGAGCCATCCACATGCAGCCCAGGGCGATCGAGGTCCGCGGCGCGCGGGTCCACAACTTAAAGAACATCAACGTTGACATCCCCCTGCATCAGATCACGGCGATCGCCGGGGTCTCCGGATCCGGCAAGTCCTCCCTGGCCCTGGGAGTCCTCTACGCGGAGGGGTCCCGGCGCTACCTGGAGGCCCTCTCCACCTACACAAGGCGGCGGATGACCCAGGCGGAGAAGGCACAGGTGGACGAGGTCCGGTACGTGCCGGCGGCGCTTGCTCTGCACCAGCGTCCCGGGGTGCCCGGGGTGCGCAGCACCTTCGGCACATCCACCGAGCTCCTCAACAGCCTGCGGCTGATGTTCTCGCGCCTTGCAAGCCACCGCTGCCCCAACGGCCACTACGTCCCGCCCACGATGAACGTGGCGGCGGAGAAGGAGATCGTCTGCCCGGTCTGCGGCGCTCACTTCTTTGGCCCCGGTGCGGAGGACCTTGCGTTCAACTCCCGGGGTGCCTGCAAGACCTGCCAGGGAACTGGCGTGGTGCGCACCGTGGATGAGTCGACCCTGGTGCCGGATGAGAGCCTCTCCATCGACGAGGGGGCAGTCCTCCCCTGGCAGACCCTCATGTGGTCTCTGATGAAGGATATCGTGCGAAAGCTCGGCGTGCGGACCGATGTTCCCTTCAAGGACCTGACTCCGAAGGAGCGGGACATCGTCTTTCACGGCCCGGCGGTCAAGACGAACATCGTCTACCAGAACCACACGACCGGCGCGGCGGGGGACATGGACTTTACCTATTTCAATGCCATCTACACGGTGGAGAACGCCCTGTCCCATGTGAAGGATGAGAAGGGCATGAAGCGGGTGGAGCGGTTTCTGAAGACTGACATCTGCCCGGACTGCCATGGGACAAGGCTCTCAGAGGAGGCGAGGGCACCGCGCCTTCGGGGGATCTCCCTGGCTGATGCCTGCAAGATGACACTGACGGAGCTCGTCTCCTGGGTGGATGGCGTTCCCGCCTCCCTCCCGGAGTACCTGCGCCCGATGGCAGAGAGCATCTGCACCGCCTTTCAGGACACCGCCGCGCGGCTCCTCGATCTGGGCCTTGGCTATCTGTCCCTGGACCGGGCCGCCTCCACGCTCTCCAATGGGGAGCGGCAGAGAATGCAGCTTGCCAGGGCGGTGCGAAACCGGACCACAGGTGTCCTCTATGTTCTGGATGAGCCCTCCATCGGCCTCCATCCCGCCAATCTGGAGGGCCTCTCCGGGGTGATGGACGATCTCATCGCCGACGGCAACACGGTGGTCCTGGTGGATCACGACACCAACATCTTAAAGAAGGCGGACTGGATGGTGGAGATGGGCCCCGCCGCCGGCAAGGAGGGCGGACAGGTCATCGCAGAGGGAACCGTGGAGGAGGTCGAAAAGAACCCGCGCTCCGTCATCGGCCCCT
>JBJEYC010000010.1:0-2044 GCA_051886435.1 Lachnospiraceae bacterium | reverse complement strand
GCGGGCCGGGGTGAAGGCCGGTGCCTTCTCCTACAACACGGGAAGCCTTCGCTGCCCCACCTGCGACGGGACGGGGACCATCAGTCTGGATGTGCAGTTTCTGCCGGACGTGGAGATCCCCTGCCCCGACTGCGGGGGCACCCGGTATGGAAAGCAGGCGGGAGAGATCCACTGGACCAATCCCAGGGGACAGTCCTATACGCTTCCCCAGCTGATGGCTGCCACCGTGGATGAGGCGCTGGAAGCCTGCCAGAGTCTGCCTGTGGTGCGAAAGCGCCTGCAGGTGCTGCATGACCTGGGCCTTGGCTACCTGACGCTGGGCGAGGAGACGCCGGGACTCTCTGGCGGAGAGGCACAGCGGCTCAAGCTCGCCTCCGAGATGGGGCGTCCCCAGGAGGGCTCCGTGTTTGTCTTCGATGAGCCGACGATCGGCCTGCATCCCAGGGATGTGCGGACGCTTCTTGCCGTGTTCCAGACCCTTCTCGATCAGGGAGCCACCGTCATCGTGATTGAGCACGACCTGGATGTCATCCACAGTGCGGACTATCTCCTGGATATGGGGCCGGGAGGCGGCAAAGAGGGCGGCAGGATTGTCGCCGCAGGGACGCTCGAAGAGGTCAAGGCCTGCAGGGAGAGCGTCACGGCAAGATTCCTGTGATGAACCAGTTGAAGAGTAAGGAGGCAAGAATGAGAAAAGAGGATACTGCAGCTGTACTTGCACCGACGCGGGAAGAGCGGGAAGCATCGGCTTTGCTGGATCAGAAGGTCCTGGATACGTACCCGCTGGTGGCAAACGAGTACGCACCGCTTGCATCGCTGGAGCAGAAGATGATGGAGCCAACAGCCTTTGCGGACCGTGCCGCATGGGAGAAGATGACGGCAGAGCGGGACCAGCTTGAGGATGCGTTCTGGGCTGCCATGAAGAGCGTGTACGGTATAAACCGCCCTGCAGTCAGAAAGCGCAGAAGATTCGCCTGATTTTTCCAGGGAGCTGTCAAAGCCCGCCCGTACAGGGCGGGCTTTTGTATGCTCTGAAACCATAAGACGGGATCAGGTATATGGTGTCCAGGGAAAGAAGAGCGCCGCTGCTAAGATGGCCGATTCTGACATTGGGAATGCGCCCCTGAATCATCAGATTTCGTATAAGCTGTCACATTTTCTGCTGCACGCTGCAAACCCTGGTATAATTTCCTTATCATTTCACAGGGGGAGGTTCAGAAATGGAAGAAAAACGTCTGATTCCCGGCATCTACGAGGAGATCGTTGACCGGGGACTGCAGCACACCATACAGAATGATGCCGGGCAGTACTGTGATTGCGACAAGCTCGACGGGGCTTTGGCTCCGAAGGCGCTCTCCCGGTATGTCGCGGGGCTTCTGGAGCAGAAGCTCTCCGAGATCGCGGATACGGACGGGAAGGAAGCGGGAAAGGAGCAGCTGCGCCTGGTCAACCAGGTCATTGCGGCCCTCGGGGAGGAAGAGGAGCATGCCATCCCGGAGCAGGAGCAGGCTGAGCAGCTTTTGTCTGTCGAGGACCGGGTCAACACCGGGAAAGAGGTGGCAAAGACGCGCAGGCCGCCCGTAAGGCCGGGCACCTCGATCGCCGCGAGCTCCCTCTTTACCGGGGCAGCCCACGAGCCGCCGATGTACCTGGAGCTGGCCCGGGAGGCGGCCTCCGCGGACCGGATCGACATGCTGGTCTCCTTTGTGAAGTGGAGCGGCCTGCGCCTTCTCTATGAGTCCCTGCGGGCGTTCACGGAGCGGGGAAAGCAGCTCCGGGTCATCACCACCTCCTACATGGGCGCCACGGACTGCAAGGCGGTGGAGGAACTGGCAAAGCTTCCCAACACCCAGATCCGCATCTCCTACGACACCGACCGCACGAGGCTCCACGCCAAGGCCTACGTGTTCCACCGGGACAACGGCTTCTCGACGGCCTACGTGGGGTCTTCCAATCTCTCGAATCCCGCCCTGACCAGCGGCCTGGAGTGGAACATCAAGCTGACGCGGCAGGATCAGAAGGACACGATGACCAAGATCGAGAG
>JBJEYC010000009.1:0-19306 GCA_051886435.1 Lachnospiraceae bacterium | reverse complement strand
GCCACCCACAAAACGCAGTTCGGTACCTCCCGCAATTCGTCGCGCTACAGGCAGAAGATGACGTGTTATGGACCGCGCGGCGCTTTGAAGGGAACAAGGTGGTGGATGCCCGGTACTTTTCGGAGCAGAGCGAGCGGGACGCCTTTGTCCTTGCCCATGCGAAGGAGGGCTGGAAAAAGCGCGGCAAGATCTGCAGAGAAAATCTTTCACGCCACCTTGTCCAGGCGCCCCAGGACGGGGACTGAGAGAACAGGAACCTTTTGCATGTGAACATATCATGAGATAAAGACCCAGCAGGCCGGAACTTCCCGGTCTGCTGGATCTTTTTATGCCTTTCCGGCGCGCAGGGCACCGGGGGTGCAGCCGTATTTTTTCCGGAAGGCGTCGAGAAAATAGCTCCTGCTCTCGAGGCATAGGGAGGCGGCAATCTCACTGACCGTCTGATCCGTAGAAAGAAGAAGCGTGTGCGCCCGCGAAAGGCGCTGGTCCAGGATGAAGGCGCGCACAGACATTCCGGTCTCCTCGTGAAAACGCCGGGAGAAGTAGTACTTGCTGTATCCGATGCGGTCTGACAGCTCTCCGATGGAAAGCGGCGTGTCAAGATGCGCGCGGATGTAGTCGCAGGTCTGTTGAATGAGGGGCGATACCCCTTTGGGTTCCCGGTGCTGCCGGACTCTCGTCACGTAGTCGTCCACCATCCACCTGCTCAGAAGCGTGGTCTCGGAGACGGACTGGCAGGATTCGATCCGCGCGGCGTAGAGGTCGTTCATGTCGTAGGCGACAGAGGAGTCCAGCCCGCCCTCCATCGCCGCACGGGAGACCAGCGTTAAAAGAACCAGAACGTTGTTCTTTGCCTGGCGCACGGAATTGACGGACTGGTTGCGCATACCCTCGCTGATGGTGGAGCTGATGTTCAGCGCCTCTGTATAGTGGCTGTCTCCCTCCCGGATCATCCGGAGGAATTCCCGCTCTGCGTTGTAGACGCCGCCGTGGGTCTTGCTGTAGGAGAGGGATTCATCGGTCTCACTGTCCGGGATGCTCCCGAGCGTGCGGACTGCGGAGGCGGGGATGGATTCCTCCGTCAGGCACTTGTGCAGCGTGGCGGCCAGCTGCGTGATCCTTGGAAACGGCATGATGGCGGTGTCCAGCAGCGTATCCGCCAGCTGACGGCGGACCGGCAGGGAGACCGAGTACTGATCAAGCCGGGCAAGAACCGCCTGTCGTGACGGCTTTCCTGTGAAAAATGGGCCGAGAAAATACATGTTCCGGGCAACAGGACTCTCCTTTACAAAGGTGAACCCAACAATCCAGAGGATTCCGATCCGGTACTCCAGAACGACCGGATTCGGGTCGCCGGTCAGCATGTACTCCTTCAGGAGGCGGATATCCTCCTCGGAGGAAAAGTGGTTTGGCAGGAAGGAGAAGAAGGCCTTGCTGCCCACAGGTTCCGGTTCGGCGTCATAGGAGGTAACGTGCCACAGGCCGACCCGGTAGTTGCAGTTGACAAGTTCCAGAAAGAAGCTGAGTTTTTCGTTCAGATCCGCCATGCGGCACCTTCCTCTCCAGTTGGAAATGATAACCAATTATAGAACATTCAGGCGAATTGGAGAACCACACTGCAAAACACCGGAAAGTAGAATGGGGCCATCGACAACAGAAGACCCCTGCGGCGCCGGGGAGAAACCGCAGGGCGTGGGGAAGGAGAGGAGACAAGATGCGTGAGCAGGCAGCGGCAGGGACAAAGAAGGTCAGCTGTCAGCGTGCCAAAATGTGGCAGATCGTACTGTTTCCTATAAATGCCCTGATCGGGATGAGCATGTACACCCTGATTGGGATGGCTTCGGAGCAATCCCGGGGCGGCAGAAGCCGTGGAGGCAGTCATGAACCGGGCAGCAAAAAGCCGCGGCGATGTGGCAGAGGCGGTGAAGGACAATCCCGGGCTGCAGAGAATACTTGGCGAAATGACGATGCGCTCACTCTTCAAGCAGGGCGGCGCGGATCCCGGGCAGTTCCGGCAGCTCAACCGCATTCTGCAGGGAATTCCGAAGAGGAACCCGGCGTGACTTCAACAGAAAGGAAGAAAAGATGCAGACAGGTGTACAGCAGATTCAGCTTCGCACGGAGGCAGCAAAGGAGGCGACCGCAAGACGGGCGCTGAAAAGGATTCAGGAGGCCGGATTTGACGGGATCGAGGTGAACCGTTACATGCTTCACAAGCTGCCCTGGACGATCCGTCTGTTCACCAGGCTCGCCGGCATGGAGATGGGCGCCGGCGGAGACCTCCCCTGGGGAGAGATGATCGCCGCCAGCGGACTGTCTGTCCTTGCCCTGCACACGGATCTGGGGAGTCTGGAAAAGGATCCCCAGGGGATCTTCGAGGAGGCGAGGTCACTTGGAACCGAAAGGATCGTCCTGACCGGGATGTACCGGTACGACTATGGAAGCCGGGAGGCGGTGACCGGGCTGATTGACCGCCTGAACCGGACGGGAAAGCGCTGCCGGGAAAACGGCTTCCAGTTTTTCTACCACAATCACAACTGCGAGTTTCAGCGGGATGAGACAGGGGAACTTGCCTATGACCGCCTGATCGCGGAGACGGATCCGAAGGCGGTTTCCTTCGAGTTTGACTGTTTCTGGGCTGCGGAGACTGGCTGCGATGTCGTGGCCAGGATGCGCCAGCTCGGGGGAAGACTGAAACTTCTGCACATCAATGACCGGGGAATCCGCGCAAAGGGACCGGCCGGCTCGATCCTGAAATCAGACGGAATGGAGCTGGGAACCGGGAACCTGCCGCTTGAGGAGATTCTCAGTCAGGCAGAAACGACGTGTGAGGCGGTGATCCTGGAGACCCACCGGAACTGGATCGACAACGATCCGATGAAATCGCTGGAGATGAGCGGTGCGTGGCTTCGGGAGCACCTGTGAGGAAGAAATGATGAAGAACGACAAGAAGTGCCGGGAGATGCTCCGGGACCATTTCATTCAGACCGATACGCCCTACCGTGAGGGGGCGGTGGATGTCCTGGAACAGGAGATTTCGGTTCCCGGGCAGCTGCAGAAGGCTGTGCTGTACATCACGGCACTTGGCGTCTACGAGGCGCAGATCGACGGGACGAAGATCGGGGAGATTCTGTTTGCCCCCGGCTATACTTACTATCCCCGGGAGCTTCAGGTCAATGCCTATGACATCACCGGGATGCTGCAGGGCAGAAGGGCGCGAAAGCTCCGGGTTTTTCTTGGGCAGGGATGGTACTGCGGGCGGTACACCTTTGACAATCGCACGCAGATCTACGGAAAGCACGCGGCGGTCTCCTGGATCCTCTTTCTGACCGATGCGGACGGGAAAACCAGCCAGATCGTCTCGGCACCGGAGACCGTGCAGGTGCTGACAAGCCCCTACGAATATGCCGGCCTCTACGACGGAGAGGTCTATCACGCGGACTGGCTGCCGGCGCCAAGTGACATCCCGGTGATCGCCAGCAGGGAGAAACTCCCGGAGCATTTCGATGAGCCGCTGTGCTTTACCCAGATCGCGGAGGAGATGCCCGTGCGGTCGGTGATGGTCCGGGAAGGGGAGAGCCCGGTCACGATCCTAGACTTCGGGCAGAATTTCGCGGGTTTTCTCACGATTCATCCGGAAGTTTTGAAACAGGTGCCGGCAGGGACCAGGATCTGCCTGCGCCATGGTGAGATCCTGCGCGCTGACGGCTCCCTCTACACCGCAAATCTTCGGAAGGCAAAGGCGCAGATCATCTACTACACCGGGGAGAATGCGGGAGTGTACACACCCCGCTTTACGTATATGGGATTTCGCTACGCAGAGCTCTCCGGTGTTCCCTACACGCCGGGACTCATTCAGGCCTGTTCCATCCATGCAAAGATGCGGCGAACCGGTTTTTTTACCTGCGGGAACAGAGACGTGGGGCGGATCTATCAGAACCAGCTGTGGAGCCATCGGAGCAACTACATCGAGGTGCCCACCGACTGCCCGCAGCGCGACGAGCGCATGGGCTACACCGGCGACTGCCAGGCCTTTGCCCCGACGGCCTGCTACAACTACGACGTGAAGAAATTCCTGGAGAAGTTCCTGCGGGACATCCGCTATACGCAGCAGGATCACGAGCAGCACTATGTGGCGCCGGTGGTACCGGCCATGGGACCGGAAAAACTGGGAATGTTGAACATGCTCGGCTGGGGCGATGCGGTGACGATCCTGCCGGATTTGATCTACCGGCAGTACGGTGATCCTTCGGCGCTTGCGCAGCAGTACGAGAGCATGAAGGCACACGTGGAGTGCATCATCTCGCACATGGGTGGCTTTCTGGGTCGGAAAAACCTGTGGATTGGGCCGAACCTGGGTGACTGGCTTGCGCCCGGCAAGGACGTGAAATACATGGCGATGCACAACGGGCCGGTGTCCAATGCCTTTGTCATCCGGGATCTGCAGATCTTGGTGGAAGCAGCAGAAATGTTTGACCACCCGGAGGATGAAAAGCGCTACGCCATGCAGCTTGCAAAGACCAATGAGGCGTATCGGGACGCGTTTGTCTCCGAAGACGGCAGGATGAGCGATGACTACCAGGGCGCTTACGTGATGGCGCTTGCCCTGGTGATCGACGAGAAGAAGGAGAGCAGTCTCTGGAAGAGTTTGTACGAAACACTCCGGGAAAAACTCCGGTCGGAGGGGATTGCGACCGGGTTCTACGCGACCGGGTACCTTCTTCCGATGCTCGCGCGCCACGGGGATGGAAAGCTTGCCTATGATCTGCTTCTGCAGAAGAAGTGCCCCGGATGGATGTACCAGGTGAAGGCCGGCGCGACGACGATCTGGGAGCGGTGGGACAGCCTCCGCCCGGACGGAACGGTCAATGAGACAAAGATGAAGGGCGGAAACATGGTTTCCTTCAATCACTATGCCTTCGGGAGCGTTGGACGGTTTTTCTATGAGGATGTGCTTGGCATACAGGCAAGGGAGCCGGGATTTGCCCAGGTACGCATCGCGCCCTGCCCGGACAGGCGGCTCGGAAGCGCTTCCGGAAGCTATGAGAGCGTGCATGGGCGGATCGCCGTCTCCTGGGCGTACGGAAAAGACGGAAGTTTTCACCTGGACGTTGAGGTTCCGGTCGAGGCAGTGATTCACCTTCCGAACGGCAGAGCGCAGGACGCAGCGCCCGGCAGGCATTCCTACGATCTGCCGGCGTCGGAATGACAGAGCTGGTGGGATAGAAAGCCGCTTATGTCTGCAGTCGGGGAAGGCGCAGGCCCGGTGTCAAAGCAGGCCAGCGTTCTGAGAGCGGAAGAGACCGGTGCTTTCAGCGAGTATGAAACTGCCCGCGGGAAGGCCGAAAAGTCTGGGGATGCTTTGCAAGGCAGCAGAGTGCGGCAATACCGCAAGTGATGACTGGGTCATGGAGCAGCTGCCCCACAGCGCGTTCCTCGAGCCCTCCGGGGAGGCGGTTGACCACTACCACCGCTGCCGGGATGACATGAAACTTCTGCGGGATGCCGGGGCGAATGCCCACCGGTTTTCGATCGAGTGGGCAAGAATCGAGCCCAGAAAGAATGAGTTTGACGACAGGGAGCTTCGCCACGATGCGCAGATGATCGTCGACTGCCGCGCCATCGGCCTGGAGCCGGTTGTGATCCTGATGCACTTCACCTCCCCCGCCTGGCTGATCCGGGAAGGAGGCTGGGAGAACCCGGCGGTTGTCGGGTACTTTGCCGACTACGTCCGGCACGTCGCCCCGATTCTCGTTGGCAATGTCCGGATCGTCTGCACAATTAATGAGGCCAACATCCGGCTGCAGCTTCTCGAGCTTATCAAGAGCTACGGGAGGAGCCAGGTGCAGGTGGGTCTGAATATGAACCAGAATGCCGCGCCATCCGAAGGAGAGTCTGCAGGTTCTGGGAAGTCTGTAATAGTTCAAAAATTACAATCGAAACGGAAAGGTCAGTCCCTGGCCGGAATGTGTCTGGATGCATCCCGCCTGGGACTTTCTCTGTGCCAAAGTTCCGATGCACGGCGGGACAAAAGGTGGTACCCTCAAAAATGCGAAGCAGATTTCCCAAAGCGGGGAGTCTTTGGAGGAAACAGGAGATGAACTATCTCATTATCGGAGCAGGCGGTACCGGCGGGGCGCTCGCCGGATATCTTGGAAAGGCAGGGCGGGACGTGACGGTCATCGCGCGGGGCGCGCACCTTGCGGCCATTCAAAATCAGAAGGGACTTTTGATTCAGCGCCCGGGGGACTCGTTCCTTGCACCGGTCAGGGCAGTGGAGGAGGAAAACTATCACGGAACCCCGGACGTTGTCTTTGTCTGCGTCAAGGGCTATTCGCTGGAGAGCATCGTCCCGCTTCTTGCGCGGGTGTCCGGCCCGGACACCGTCGTCATTCCCATCCTGAATCTCTATGGCACCGGGGAGAAGCTGCAGAAGCGCCTGCCGGATGTATTTGTGACAGACGGCTGCATCTACGTGGCCTCTCAGAAAAAAGAACCCGGTGTCATTCTGATGAGCGGCCTGATCCTGCGGGTGGTCTTCGGTGTCCGACCGGGACAGGAGAAACGGCCAAAGCTCTCTGCAATCCAGGCGGATCTTGAGACCTGCGGCATCACAGGCATCCTGTCCGATGACATTCGCCGGGACTGCCTGCTGAAGTTCTCCTACGTCTCTCCCCAGGGCGCCTGCGGGCTCTACTACGGGATTCCGGCGGGACCCATGCAAAAGCCTAGCATCTACCGGGACACCTTTTCGGCACTGATCCGTGAAATCGGAGCGCTGGCGTCGGCCATGGGCATCTCATTTCAGGAGGATCTTGTCGCCCGCAATCTGAAGATTCTGGACGATCTGGATGCGGATATGACAACCTCCCTCCAGAAGGACGTGGCGGCCGGCAGGCCATCGGAGATCGATGGGCTGATCTTCTGGGTGGTGCAAAAGGCCCGGGAGCTTGGCATCTTACTGCCCTGGTATGAGAAGATTGCGCAGGAACTTGAAGCGCGGGCAGGAGGCAGGACGTGAACCAGACCTGGGATGCACAGAACTATGGCAAAAACTTCAGCTTTGTCCCGCAGTACGGTGAGGGCGTCGCGGATCTTCTGGAGCGAAAGGATGTCCACCTTCTCCTGGACCTTGGCTGTGGGGATGGCACGCTGACGGCGCGGTTTGCAAAAGAGGGCATGAACGTCACCGGTCTTGACAGCTCGGAGGAGATGCTCGAGCGTGCGAGAAAAAGCCATCCAACCATCCAATTTGTGAAAGCGGATGCCTGCCATTTTTCGGTTGCGCAGCAGCAGGATGCTGTGTTCTCCAACGCGGTGCTGCACTGGATCGATAAGGAGCAGCAGCCGGCGATGCTCGCCTGCGTTGCAAAAGCACTTCGCCCGGGCGGACAGTTTGTCTTTGAGATGGGCGGTGCGGGCAACAATGCCCTGATCCATGGCGCCTTGCAGAAGGCGTTCTCCAGGCGGGGCCTTTCGTATGTGATGCCGTTTTATTTTCCCTCCATCGGGGAGTATGCGCCCCTGGTGGAGCAGGCGGGCCTGCAGGTGACAAGCGCCTTTTTGTTTGCGCGGCCGACGAAATTCGAGGGAGAGGACGGCCTCAAAAACTGGATCCACATGTTTGTGAACCGCCCCTTTGCAGGCGTTTCGGACGCAGTGCGGGAGGAGATCACAGACGAAGTGCAGGAAGCCCTTCGGCCGGTGCTCTTTCGGGAGACGGCCTGGTACCTGGACTATGTGCGCCTTCGCATGCGGGCAGTGCGAAAAAACCTGGCCGGGTGAGTCCGGCAAGAGGAGGAGATATGTCGAAGGAGAGACTGGTCGCGTTCACCGATGCGGTGCTGGCGATCATCATGACGATACTGGTTCTGGAGCTGGACAAGCCTGACACCTACACCTTTGCAGGGTTCTGGGCGCTTCGGTGGAACTTTTTTGCCTATGCGCTCTCATTTTTCTGGCTCGGCTCCCTGTGGATGGGGCTCAACAGCATCTGGGAGAAGGCGGAAAAGATCGACAACCGGGTGGTCTGGTGGACGCTGGTGCTGCTGTTTCTTGCATCCTTCATCCCTTACACGACGAGCCTTGTGGGGGATGCCTTTGACAACCACATGCTGCAGGCGGTCTACGGCTGCACTGTCATCCTGATGACGGTGGTCAATTACCATCTGCATCGGGTGCTGGACCGGCCAAACGCTGGAAATCCTGCCCTTCTTGCCTCGACGGCAGCCTACCGCAGGATTCTGATTCCGGATATCGCGATCAAGGTCATCGCCCTGGTTCTGAGCCTTCTTGTTTATCCGCCGATCATGATGTTCGGCGTGCTGGCAGCGGCCGCCTGGATCTTCTTTACGAGAAAGTCGGGGCTGCCCCAGGCGTGAGGCCATCCAAAGATTTTGGCAGGGACTGTTGCAGCCCCTGCCTTTTTTGTGCCCAGGCGGCGCACTGCCGCGCAGGAGTGCAGGCAAGACCGGAAACACCAAGGTCAGAATTTGAACAACATGGACAGGATTCTGAAAAAAACTGTGACGCGGTTCTGATATGCTGGAGGGCAGATTTCCGCAGTATCAGCAGGCACCATTTGGTTTGGGAGGAACACATGAAAGACAGATTCAAGCAGGTTCTGGCGGGGGAGGAGGAAAATTACATCCTGCCTTTTTTCTGGCAGCATGGGGAGGATGCGGCAACGCTCCGGGAGTACGTGCGGGCCATCCACGATTGCAACATCGGTGCATTCTGCGTAGAGTCCCGGCCCCACCCGGACTTTGCGGGCCCGGGCTGGTGGCGTGACATGGACATCATCCTGGAGGAGGCCAAAACACTTGGCATGAAGGTCTGGATCCTGGATGATTCCCACTTTCCCACCGGAATCGCAAATGGCGCCCTGAAAACGGCGCCCAAAGAACTGCACCATCTCTATCTGGGATGCAACACCTTAGAGAGCGCAGGACCCAAGCCCCAGGTGGAATTCCGGGTGGAGGATATGATTCATCCCCCGGTGCTGCCGCCCTGGATTGCAACGCCAAAGGATGCGCCGGCGCCAATCCACGACGACCGCTGCTTTCATATCCTGGCCTGCCCCGTTCTGGAGGATGCGGGCCTTGGCACCCCGGTGCTTCTGGATTCGCAGGTGAGAGCAGGTACATTTCGCTGGGATGTGCCGGAAGGGTACTGGCGGATCTTTGTCATTTACCTCACCTATGACGGCCGGGGGCGCAACGACTACATCAACTTTCTGGATGCGTCCTCCTGCCGGCTGCAGATCGATGCGGTGTATGAGCCGCACTGGGAGCACTGCGGCAAGTACTTCGGAAACGTCATCGAGGGTTTCTTTTCCGACGAGCCGCCCATCGGAAATACGCCGGGCTACACCATGATGGGCACAGTGGGAACGGAGCCGGATGCGTTCCTGCCCTGGTCCCGCGCCATGGAGGCGGCGTTTACAGAGAGCTTTGGCGGCGCGGGCTGGACCCAGCTTCTTCCGTATCTCTGGGGCAGGGCAGACGATAAGGCAGCGGCAGCCAGGGTGCGCACCGCATACATGGATGCTGTGACGCGCCTGGTGCGGACCTGTTTTTCGGATCAGCTGGGCAGCTGGTGTGAGGCACACGGGGTCTCGTACATCGGGCACATGCTGGAGGACGTGGACGCGAACTCGAAGCTCGGTCCCTCCATGGGGCACTTCTTCCGCGGCCTGGACGGACAGCACATGGCCGGCGTCGACAACATCGGAAGCTGCCTTGAGATCGGAGCCCAGCACACGGGACGGCATCGCCCCTACGAAACCGCGGAGGCGCTGTTTTATCACTACGAGCTGGGAAAACTCGCAGCGTCCCATGCGGCCATCGATCCCAAGAAACAGGGCAGGGCCATGTGTGAGAACTTCGGCGCCTATGGCTGGGAGACGGGTGTCCGCACGATGAAATACCTTACGGATGAGCTCCTGGTGCGGGGTGTGAACTACTTTGTCCCGCATGCCTTCACCCCCAGGAACTTTCCGGATCCGGACTGCCCGCCCCACTTTTACGCCCATGGGGAGAATCCCCAGTACCATGCATTCGGAAGTCTGATGCGCTATGCCAACCGGGTCTGCCATCTGATCAGCGGCGGAGTTTCCAAACCCAGCGCGGCGATCCTCTACCACGGGGAGGCGGACTGGGCAGGATCATTCCTGTCGAATGCGGTTGCGGCAAAGGCGCTCTCCACGTCGCAGCTCGATTACCAGATCATTCCGGCGGACGTATTTGAGGAGACGGAGCGGTATCGTACCACCTTTGACGGGAAAACCCTGTGTGTGAACGGAACAAAGTACCATGCGCTGGTTCTTTGCGGCAGCGATTTTCTCTGCCGGGCGGCAGCTGTGTTTGCTGCAAAGGCTCTGCAGTCGGGGTTTCCGGTGGTCTTTGTGGGAGGACTGCCGGAGGGTATCGCAGATCCGCGGGAGGATGCCGGGGAGGCAGAGCTTATGGCTGCCGTGCGGACCATCCCGGTGGTGCAGCCGGAGGAGCTTGCGGCGTGGCTGAGCGCCCGGGGACTGCGGGATGTCGAACCCGAAGCACCCTGCGGGGCACTCACCATCTACCACTACCAAAACGGCAGGGACTGTTACCTGATCCTCAATGAAGATCCCGGAAGGGCGTATTCCGGAACGATCCGGGTGGCAGCAGAGGGAAGACCTGTCCGGTATGATGCGTGGGACAACACGGTCTGCTCGATCCCTTATCAGGCAGAAGCAGGGCGGACCTCGATGACGCTCACTCTGGCGCCGCTGGAGCTTGCGATTGTCATCTTCGATGCCGAGGTTATCGCAGAGCCCGCCGGCAGAGCAGGGGAGGAGAAGATCCTCCACAGCTTTGTGCTCTCTGGCTATGATGCAAAGAGCTGCAGGACCGGCAGGGAGAAGCCGGCAATCCCCGGAACGGATACCAGGACACTCGGGCTGGAGGAAGAAGACGGCACCCTGAAGAGTGCAGCCATCGCCTATCCGGATTTTTCCGGCTGGCTCTCCTATGAGACAGAAGTTTCCTGCGAAGGTGCCCTGCGGGCAGAGCTGGTGCTGGAGGATGCCTGGGAGGGCGCCCGGGTCTTTGTGAACGGTAAGGATGCCGGAGAGCGGGTGGCGCAGCCCTATCGCTTCAAACTCGATGGACTGCTTCAGAATGGCACAAACCGCATTCGGATTGATGTTGCCACCACGCTGGAGCGCAGGATGAGGGCAGCAGGGGTGGACACCTTCAGTATGAACCTGCACCATCCAGTGTCTCCGACGGGGATCATCGGAAAGGTCCGTCTCATTTTCCTGAAACATGAAGATGGGAAGCCGTGAGCAGACGGCAAAACGAAATCACCGGCTGCATACCGGATGGTCACAGCGGCAGGCAGACTGATCACAGGCAATCCGGCCGGAAATATGCAGGGAGAAAAAATGGCAGGACGGCAGGGCAGCGTGCCCGCCGTCCTTATTTGTAGTATCCTTAAGAAAAAGCAAAGCGGGGAGGGAAGGAATATGTTTGTTGACTGGAACGGAAACGGCAGGCGCGACGATGCCTTTGATAACATGATGGACTATGAGCTCATGAAGGACGCAGCCCGGCATCATGGCGGGGGCGGCGGGAACGGCAGGGGCTGCTGCGGAGTCTGCTGCCTGTACCTTCTGCTGGTGCCGGCAGGGGGCATCGCTCTGGTGACAGGACTTTTGCGGCTTTTGCACTGAGACTGGTTACCTGGTCTGTCCCTGCCTTGCCTTTTTCCGGTACTGGAGCGGCGTGTCGTCGTAGTACTTCCTGAACGCGTTGATGAGACCTCTGGAATCAGAAAAGCCGTTCTGCAGGGCGATCTCCAGGACGCCGTCGTTGGTGGAAAGCAGGGCATCCCGGGCCTTGTCGAGGCGGAATCTCGTCACATAGGACATAAAGGTCATGCCGGTGCACTCCTTGAAAAACCGCGCAAAGTACTCCTTGGAGAAGTAGAACTTTCCGGCGACCTCCTGCTGGGAGAGATCCTCGGTATAGTGATCCGCGACATACATGAGGACGCCGCGGAGCCGCTCCTGGTTCTTGGCCCGGTTGATGGGAAAATACACCTCCCGGGAGACCAGTCGGTCCTGGCAGAGGAGGTATAAAAACTCATCCACCGCGCTCATGATATGCAGCCACTCATAACCCACGACCTGGTGCCCCTCCGGGAAAATCTCGGCGATCCGGGACATGGAGGAAGCGAGGGCACTCTGGTCGTGGCCGGAATCCGGGAGAAAGTAGTCGTTGGGGTAGTCCCGGAGCACGTCCTGCAAAAAGTGCTGCTCAATATGAATCACGATGGCGGCCGCTTCCCCTGGGGCCAGACTCCGGTTGGAGGCGATGTCCGGCAGGATCTTGTGAATGCTCTCGGAGTTGACCGCAAAGACCTTCCCCGGCGCTGCCGTGTACTCCCGTCCGTCGATGAAGTGAGTGGCGTGGCCGTGAAGGGTGAGGACAAATTCGTAGTCGGAGTGCCAGTGCTCCAGGATGTTGTGGGGGTCCTCACCGATGCCGCCCTCACTCTGTCCCAGAATCCGGTGCACCAGAACCGGTACATGTTTTTGAAAGGGTGTCATCTGGTAGTGGCCCTTTTCCTCGTTGTAGCGCTCGCTGCTTTTCATCCCGCTGTCTCCTTTCCGGATCCTAGCAAACGCCGTCCGTCTCCCTGCACTATATCATTTTTTGCAATTTCCTCCCATTCTTTTCACATTGTGACTTAAATCAGGTCAATCTGACGCAATTTTTTTTCGCCCACGGTCAACTGCTGCAATGCGAAGCCCTGCCCTTGCCCGTAAGATAACAGAGTAGAGAAAACAGATTGGCGCAACGACAGCGCCATGGAGGCAGACACCATGCAGCAAACAGCTTTAAGATTTGATCCCGAAACCTATGAAGTCCGCACCCTCGAGCGGGACGGAAAGACTCTGGTCTACCGGGCTTTCGAGCACATCCCCTATGTGCAGTACCCGGTGCACCCCATTCAGAAACTCTCGGTCTATGTCCCGGAGGCCTTCTATGAGGAAGGCGGCTCCGTGAACGGTTACACCCTGCACACCGCGCCGATTTTCTTCCCCAACACCGTGGGCGGCTACATGCCGGGACCGGAAGAGGCACCGGGTGCCAATTTCATGGGCCACACCAATGCCTCGTTCTACGCACTGCTCCACGGATATGTAGTGGTGAGTGCCGGTGTGCGGGGCAGAGGATGCCGGGATGCAAACGGCCATAACTGCGGCATGGCGCCGGCGGACATCGTGGACCTCAAGGCAGCGATCCGCTGGATCCGGTTCAACCGCGAAGTGCTTCCCGGCAATGCGGACCGCATCATTTCCAACGGCACCTCTGCGGGCGGCGCAATGTCCTCCCTTCTTGCCACAACCGGAAATCACCCGGACTACGAGCCCTACCTTGCCGCTCTTGGCGCGGCAAAGGAGCGGGATGATGTGTTTGGCGCTTCCTGCTACTGCCCGATCACCAATCTCGATCACGCCGACATGGCCTACGAGTGGGAGTTCCACGGCATTTCGGACTACCACCGCATGGAAATGATCCAGGAGGACGGTCCCAAGGACCACCCGAACCTGCTCTCCGGGAAGCCGCCCAAGATGAGACGTGTGGATGCAGTGATGACAGAGGAGATGGAGCGCTGCTCGGATCTTCTGGCGCAGATGTTCCCCGCTTACTTCAACAGCCTGGGACTCCACACAGAGGATGGCACCGCTCTTACCATGAACCCCGACGGGAGTGGAAACTTCACCGATTACATCCTCACTCACGTGCTGGCGGCAGCAGACAAGGCAATGGCTGAGGGAAAGAATGTTGCGGAGGAGCCTGGTGTGTCCGACTGGCTCACCGTGGAAAACGGAAAGGCGAAGTCGGCAGACTGGAAGAAGTACGTCGCCTTCCGGACCAGAATGAAACCCGCGCCTGCCTTCGACGACATCCGGATGGGCACCGCGGAGACGGAGCTCTTTGGGAGCGCTGACCAGAAGGAGCGGCACTTCACGGAATTCTCCATGGAGCATGATGCCTCTGGCCATCCTGCCCTTGCAGATGCCGAGCAGATCCGCCTCATGAACCCGATGAACTACATCGGGGATCCCCGTGCAGACAAGGCACCCCATGTGCGCATCCGCCACGGCGCGGTGGACCGGGACACCTCTCTTGCGATCTCGGAGATCCTCTACCTGTCCCTCAGGGCAGCGGGCGTGGACGCGGATATCGCGCATCCCTGGGGCATTCCTCACGCGGGAGACTACGATCTTCCGGAAATGTTTGCCTGGATTGACCGGATTGTAAAAGACTGAAAAAGGAGGCAGCGATGAAAGCAGAGGAAATCGACAGCCTGCGCAGCGCGCTGGCATTTTTGAAGGAACAGCCCGGACAGCTGACCGAGACCGACATCCCGGTGGACCCGGAGGCAGAGCTCTCCGGCGTCTACAAGGTCGTCGGCGCGGGCGGTACTGTGGCAAGGCCCACCCACACAAACGGCCCCGCCATGGTCTTTCACAACGTGATCGGTTTTCCGGACACGGACATCGCAATCGGCCTGATGGCGAGCCGGGCGCGTGTGGCGGCGATGTTTGGCTGCAGGAAGGAAGAACTGGGACGTCGGATTCGGGACTGTGCCAATAATCCGGTGCAGCCCGTTGTCATCTCCGGTCCCGCACCGGTGCAGGAAGTGGTGCACAGGGCAGAGGATCCGGACTTTGACCTGTTCAGGCTCCTGCCGGCACCGAAGAACACGCCGGTGGATGCGGGCCCCTATGTCACCCTGGGCATGTGCTACGCCACCCACCCGGACACCGGACTCTCGGATGTGACGATCCACAGGATGTGCATCCAGTCGAAGGACACCCTGTCCATCTTTTTGCAGCCCGGCTCCCGGCACATCGGTGCCATGGCGGAGCGGGCGACAGAGCTCGGAAAGCCCCTTCCGATCTCGGTGTCCATCGGCGTGGACCCCGCGGTCAGCGTGACCAGCTGCTTTGAGCCGCCGACCACGCCCCTTGGTTTCAACGAGCTCTCGATCGCGGGTGCCCTTCGGGGAAAGCCGGTGGAACTGGTTCCCTGCCTCACGGTGAAGGAGAACGCGATCGCCAATGCCGAGTACGTGATTGAGGGGGAGATCCTCCCCGGAAGCAATCACGTGGTGGAGGACCAGAACAGCCACACCGGATACGCAATGCCGGAGTTCCCGGGCTACAACGGGAAGGCATCCCATGTCTGCTGGCTGCTCAAGGTCAAGGCGCTGACCCACAGGAAGCACCCCATCATGCAGACCTGCATCGGACCCTCGGAGGAGCATGTCAACATGGCCGGTCTTCCGACGGAAGCCTCGATCCTGAACATGCTTGACCGGGCGATGCCGGGTAAGGTGGTCAATGTCTACTGCCATCGGTCCGGCGGCGGTAAATACATGGCGATCATCCAGTTCCGCAAGACCGTCCCCACGGATGAGGGCAAGCAGCGGCAGGCAGCCCTGATCGCCTTTGCTGCCTTCACGGAGCTCAAACATGTGATTCTTGTCGATGAGGATGTGGACATCTTTGATACGGACGATGTCCTCTGGGCGATGAATACCCGTTTCCAGGCAGATCGTGACATCATCACGATCCCCGGGGTCCGGTGCCATCCGCTGGATCCCTCCTCGAATCCGGCCTATGACCCTTCCATTGCGGATGTGGGCATCTCCTGCAAGACGATCTTTGACTGCACCGTGCCCTTTGCCATGAAGGACCGGTTCCACCGGGCAGCCTTTCAGGAGCCGGACAAGGACAAGTGGAAAGCATTTCTTTGACGGAGATGTGTGATGACAGCAAAATCGATTTTGGTGGGTGCCACCGGGGCGAGCGGCTTTCCGGTGCTGATTCGTGTGCTGGAGCTGATTCAAAGGGACCCTTCCTGGTCCGCCGGGCTCATTCTGACCGAAGCGGCAAAGCTCACCCTGACGCAGGAGACAGATCTTAATGTCGGGGCACTCTGCAGACTGGCGGATCGGGTCTATGACAGTGAAGATCTGGGTGCTGGTCCAGCGAGCGGCTCCTTCGAGAACGCGGGGATGGTGATCGTCCCCTGCTCGATGAAGACCCTGGCGGGCATCCATGCGGGCTATGCCGAAAACCTTCTGCTGCGCGCCGCGGATGTGACGATCAAGGAGCAGCGCCCGCTGGTCCTCGGAGTACGGGAGTGCCCGCTTTCGCCGATCCACCTTCGGAACATGCAGGAGCTCTCCATGATCCCCGGGGTGCACATCACCCCGCTTATGATGAATTTCTACACCAGACCTTCCACCATCGATGAGATGGTGACCCAGGTCGCCTGCCGTCTGCTGTCTCCTTTTGGAATTTCCTCCCCGGATTACCGAAGATGGGACGGCAGCAAGTGCAATCAGACGTAATTTTTGGTCAATCCCTGCCACGACGGGAAGCACCCGGCGCGGTAGAGTAAAGACATCACAGGGGACGAAGACCGGGATTCAGAACAGGCCTGCTGAATCAGCGTTTCCTCCTTTCGATTCAACCACAGCAAAGGAAAAGAGAGGTAATTGCCATGAATGAATCAACTACGCAGGTCAACACGGAACAAAAGGAGCTGGTCAAGATTCCGCTCCGCACATCTATCGCATATGGCTGCGGCGCCGCAGGCGGAAATGTCATGTCCACGCTTCTTGCCTCCTTCCTGCTGTCCTACTACACGGACACCGCGGGAATGGCGGCAGCAGCCATCGGCACCATGTTTGTGATCTGCCGCCTTCTGGACGGCGTCACGGACTTCCTGATGGGCGGCATTGTGGATAAGACCAAGAGCCGGCTGGGCAAGTGCCGGCCCTGGCTTTTAATCTGTGCGCCGATGATGTTCCTCGGGATCGTCCTGATCCTGCATGTGCCGGATACGACGCCGGGCGGCAAGCTCCTGTATGCGTACCTGACCTACATCTTCCTCAACTGCATCGTGTACACGATCCTGGGCATCGCCCACACCTCGCTTCTTGCCAGAATGACCAGAGACCCGAAGGCGGGAAACACCACTTCCACGGTGAGCTCGATCCTGAACAACCTCTCCGGCCTGGTGGTGGGCTCCCTGATCACAGTCCTGCAGCTTCGCTTTGGCTGGACCATCACGTCCGTCATCCTGGGCGCCATCTCCTGCGGTCTGATCCTGATTCCCGGGATCTTCTGCCGTGAGGTCGTCGGCATGTCCGGAGAGAAGAAGGAAGAGCTTCCGCTGAACAAGCAGCTCCCCGCTGTCTTCCGGAACCGCTACTTCTGGATCTGCCTGGTGATCGGTGCGGTCATCCTGTTCGTCAACGCCAATGCTATCGCTGCGCAGATCTACTATTGCAACGTGGTCCTGCAGGATCCCGCTTATATGTCGGTGCTGATGGCAGCAGGCCAGGCACCCGGACTCCTGATCCTGTTCGTGATGCCCTGGTTTGTGAACCGCTACTCCAAGCGCACCTTTATGACCTTCGGCGGCATCCTGATGGTGATCGGCTTTGCCCTCTGCGGCCTGGCCGGTGACAGCAAGAGCCTTCTCCTTCTCGGTGTGGTCATCCGTTCCATCGGCATCGGACCCATGTTTGCCGGCATCTACGCCTTCTGCGCTGACGCAGCAGACTTCGGCGAGTGGAAGTACGGCATCCGCTCTGAGGGCCTGATGGCTGCCTCCCAGTCCATCGGCTCCAAGATCGGCATCGGCCTGGGCTCTGCCTGCACCGCCTGGATCCTGGCAGCAGTGAATTACGTGCCGGGTGAGGTCAGCGATGCGGTGGTCTCCGCAATCCGCTTCGACTTTGGATGGCTCGGTGCGATCGGCAGTGCGATCTTGGTGGTCCTGGTTCTGTTCATGGACGTGGAAAAGTACCTCCCCGAGATCCGCAAGAGCCTTGACCGCGCAAAGGCATAAGCTTTTCTGAAAAAATCATTCACATGACCGTACAAAAGCCCTGCTCCCGGCAAGCTGCCGGGGCAGGGCCTTTCTGTATCACTTGAAGATCTGTGTTTCGGGGAAAACAGCGATCATTCTTCGCTGTTTCCTGCCGCTTTCTCCCGGTCCCGCAGGGACTGGGGTACAGCGTTCTGCCGGTAGGTCTCCCAGACGTTCATCCGGTCCTTTTCATCGATCTTTCGGATCACCCGGGCGGGAACGCCGCCTGCGATGCAGCCCTCCGGCACATCCTGGAGGACCACCGCACCGGCAGCGATGATGCTGCCTTTTCCGATGGTCACGCCGCCTCCGATGATGGCGCCGGAGCAGATCCAGCAGCCGTCTCCGATGGTGATCGGGGCGGAGTACTCAAGGTCATGGTATCCGTCGGGATACCGGGCGTTGAGCCGCTCCTCGGGAAGATACGGGTGGTTCGGTGTGGCCAGGGTGACGTTGGCACCGATCCAGACCCCATCTCCCAGTGTGATCGGCGAGACATCGAGAAAGGTGCAGCCATAGTTGAAAAAACACTCCTTTCCCACGTGGATGTTGACGCCGTACTCGCAGTAGAACGGGGCAAACACGCCCAGGTTCTTCCCCACGGCAGAGGGAATCAGCTCCTCCAGAGCCGCCTGCTTTGCGGCAAAGTCCGAGACCGGCGTGCGGTTGAAGTTGTCGCAGCGGATCAGTCCCTGCATGTGCCGCTCCTCGATGTCTTTGCTTGCGGAGTTGTAGAGTTTTCCCGCGACCATCCGGTCCCAGTCACTGATGTGTTCGTCTCTGTCTTCCATAAAATCCTGCCTCCCTGCCTTCCGGCGGTTTCGATCCGCTGCCTGTTCCCGGACCCTTTTCGGTATCATACCATGAGTAGAGATTGGAAAAACCCGGGGCCTGCAAAAGAAAGGGTGGGAACGGAATTCACAGTTTCTTCACGGCAGGGACAAGAAGAGAACACAGACAACTGGTATCTTGAAGATGTCCGAAGGGAACCGACAGAGCCCTTCAGAAATACGAAGAACAGCTTTTTCATAACACTTCCCCTCTAATGCGCCGTCCGGAAACCTAGCACTCCGGACGGTGTTTTTTGTCGCGGAAATTCAGAAACCAGCAGTTGGAGATCCGGCGATGGAAGGGGCAAAAGGTTTCACAGATTCTTCACGGTGTGGACAAGAAGAAAACACAGGCTGTTGGTATCTTGAAGATGTCCGAAGGGAACCGACAGAGCCCTTTGGCAGCAAGCAGAAAACAACTTTTTCATAACACTCCCCCTCACAATCGCCGTCCGGATCAATGCCCGGACGGCGTTTTTGTGTCTGACTGCAGTGCGGAATAGCAGGCTGCCTGATGGCTCTGCCTGATCA
>JBJEYC010000008.1:0-3849 GCA_051886435.1 Lachnospiraceae bacterium | reverse complement strand
CCGCGTTGGCGGTGCGCCTTCGGTTCTCCTCCGGCATCTGGGCGTAGTAGGTCTTGGTGGTCTCCACCGAAGTGTGCCCCAGGGTGTCCGCGACGAGGTAGATGTCCCCGGTCGCCTGGTAGAGGCTCGAGCCGTAGGTTGCCCGGAGCTTGTGGGGCGTGATGTGCTTTCCGGTCACATTGGCCGCATACTTGGACACCATCTTTTCCACCGCCCGGGTGCTGATCCGCTTTTTCTGCAGGGAGAGAAACAGGGCGTTCTCATTTCCTGGCGCCGGCGTGATCTCCTCCCGCTCTGCAAGATACGCCTCGAGGGCCGCAGCGACCTCTTCCCCAAAGTAGACCGCGGAGTCATAGCCGCCCTTTCGGTGGATCATAAGGCACCCGTCATCGAAGTTGATGTCCGAAAGGTCCAGGCCCACCAGCTCCGAGACACGAAGCCCCGTGCCCAGAAATACCGTGCAGATCGCGGCGTCCCGGACCTGCGTCCTCTTGTTGAAGGCCTGCTGCCGTTTGGTGAGCCCCTCCGCGCTGTCCACCTCATCGAGAAAGTTTGCGGTCTCCGCCGCATCGAGGCGGATGATCGACTTGTTGTCCTTTTTGCGAATGGACACCGGGGTCACCAGGATCGACACATCCCGGTCGAGCTTTTCCTCCCGGAAGTAGTAGCCAAACAGCCCATGGAGGGCGGCGAGCTTGCGCTTTTTGCCGGAGCCGCGCTCTGCGTTCTTGCGGACCTTTCCGTCATACTCGTACTTGGTGATGTAATCCATGTAGGACTCCAGGTCCTCCTTGGTCACCCGGTTCAGCATTCCCACAGTGTAGTCGTGAATCGGCATCTCTCCCCATTCTCCGGTCCCGGAGTCGTGCAGGTAGGTGAAGAAGGTCTTTAAGTCCTTGGCATATTCCAGACGGGTGCGGGGCTCGGTGCCATTTTTCAGGCTCCGGAAGTACTCCGTGCAGAACGCCGGGAGCTCCTGCAGCAGTTCCCGCAGCCGGTCCGTGTTCTCATCCGCAAGTTTTTCATAGTATTTTTCTTCCTTGGCCATGCAGTATCCTCAATCCGTTAGTACACTTTTTAATTGGTGCACTCATTCCTTCGGCAGGTTCAGGTTTCCGAAGTTGAACACATCCCCCATCGTGAAGCTGTGCGGCGCAAAGGCATCCGCCACAATGTCCTGGAGCTTTTGAAACTCCTCCTTGTCCTGAGTCTTCTGGTAGAGGTAGGCGGTGTTGCGCGCGTCCGTCAGCCCGTCGTGGGCGCGGCCCGCAAAGTCGAGCCCCGCAAGGCTCACCGCCTTCTCGAGCTTCATCGCCTTGGTGATGTGCATCATGCTCCCGAACTCCTGCTGAAAGTCCCGCCAGTGGTTGAGCATGTATTTGACCTCGGGCGTGTCCGGGATCTTCTTTAAGTCTGTCTCCTTCAGGATCTGCCAGATGTCCGAATCGCTCCAGGACCAGACCGTGTAGGGCTCCTCCCCGCACCAGGCGGCAAAGCGGGCAAGGACCTCCCGGAAGGGCGAAGCCCCTGCCACCATATCGGTGGTGATGCCGGTCAGCTTCTCGTACTTTGGCTGAATTGCCTCGCTGTACTGGGGCTTGACGTACTCGCAGAAGTTCCCGATCTCCTGATTGTCCTCCCCCAGGCAGATGGCGCCGATCTCGATCGTCTCCATCGTGCAGGTCTCCCGCTCCTTGACGTAGCTTCTGTCAATCGGGTTCATCTCCAGATCCACAAAAATCTTTCTCATCTCTCTGCTCCCTCTGATCGTTCGACTTTGAGTATAACCCATTTTTCATAGCCAGACACGAAAAAAAACCGTGCCGAATGATACGGCACGGTTTCCTGTATTTTGTTTTATTCAGCGGCGTTTTCGCCGCACCAGATACGCGATCAGGTGAATGATGCCCCGGATCAGGGCAAAGATCGCAAAGAAGACCACGAAGCCGAAGATGCCGAAGACGATGTCGTCGAAATCCATGGTCCCCGTGTGGGTGAATCCCTGGCCGATCTCAATGGCAAAGGTGATCACGATGAGCACCGTGAAGACGTAGATCCAGGTGATGGTCAGCGTCTTCTCGTGCCTGACAAGGGCCTTGAACAAAGGGTACAGGACCAGGGTGAGTCCAAGGCCCAGAAGCCCGATCACCATAAAGTGCAGCCCCTTATCGGTAAAGCCGTACTGCTTCGTGTCGTTGATCCGGTTGATCGCATCGTGAATCCGCGCAATCGTCTCAACGGCAGAATAGAGCATTTCCTTCATAAATTGTTGACAACTCTTTCCGGGCGTCTGCCCGCAAGGACCGACGAGATGTCGTCCCATATCATAGCGTAGCTTCTCTGGAAGCTTGCGCCGGTAACACCCCCGATGTGGGGGCTGTAGAGGAGTTTCTCCTGCAGATCTTTCTGTTTCAGCAGATAGTGGTCAGGGCCAATGGGCTCGCCGTCCAGGGTGTCAAGGCCCGCCATGGTGAGCTTCCCACTGCGAAGGGCCCCTGCCAGCGCCGCATCGTCCACCAGCTCCCCGCGGGAGGTGTTGATGAAGTAGGCGCCGTCCTGCATCTTGGCAAAAAAGTCCGTGTCCGCAAGGTGCGTGGTCTCCGGAGTGACCGGGACGTGGAGACTGACGATCCGGCTCTTTGCAAGAAGTTCCGGAAGGCCCACAAGCTGTACGCCGTAGGTTTCCTCCTCCTCTTTTGTCAGGGGATGGCGTCTGGTGCAGTAGATTTCCCGAACGCCGAAGGCCCGCAGAAGGGCCGCGGTCTTTTTGGCGATGTCCCCAAAGCCCACAAGGCCCACGGAGAGGGCGGAGAGCTCCAGGAGGTCTCCCCGCTCGATATAGCCCATCTTGACCGCCATCTGGCGGCCCTCCCGGACCGCCTTATCATTTTCCGCGACATTTCGAAGGCACCCCAGCATCAGCAGGATCGTCTGCTCTGCCACCGCCCCGGCGTTCATCCCGCGGCTGTTGCAGACATAGACGCCGTGCGCCCTAGCCGCCTCGCAGTCGATCCGGTTGAAGGCAACGCCCTCCGAGTGGATCATGCGAAGGTTCGGCATGCCGTCTATGAGGGCAGCGGGCACCTCCTGCATGGCATCCACGATAAGAAACGAAGCTTCCCGCCCCGCCGCAAGGTATTCCTCCACGGAGTGCCCGACCGGGGCCTCTGTGACCGCTGCCTCCCGGTAGAGCGGGCAGTTTGCGGAATAGCGCGCAACCGCTCTGGGATCTCCGATGTGCAGCACCTGTATCATATGCTCCTCACTTTCCGTTTACCGACAGCACCAGGGCGGCAAGTTTTTTTGCCGTATCCCGCCCCATCTGAGAGAGGGCCGCGCTGTTTAAGTGCACACGGTTCCAGGAGAGGGTGTCCACATACCAGCTCGCCATCTTGTAGGCGCTCCGGTAGGAGATGCCGCCCCACTTCGCCTGCTCCGTATCCTGCGTCTCATAGGTCTCGCGGTCCGGCAGGTAGCGGTCGTAGTCCAGGGTGGAACCCAGGCAGATGTCTGCACTCTCCGTGCCCAGGGTCTCCTGATAGATGTGCATCTTTTCCACATAAGGGTAATACTTGGCCTCTCCGATGGTGCTGGAGGTCTCCACCAGAGCGCCCTCTGTAAAGCCCAGGGCGTCCAGGCAGTCGGTCACCTCCCGGTAGTAGGTCTCATAGGAGGGATTGCCGATGTCCCCCTCCCCCTGGCAGCTGACCCAGTAGGAGCCGCCGATCTGGTATCCGGACCGGGTCACCAGGTTCTTCGCCCCCTGGTAGGAGGCGGCGATATACTCAAAGATGTGGGAGTACTGAACCGTGCTGTCCGCGACCGGCGGCAGGTAGTCCGCATGGTCCA
>JBJEYC010000007.1:0-3855 GCA_051886435.1 Lachnospiraceae bacterium | reverse complement strand
GAGAAGCGGCAGATCACCCAGCTCTCATCGGCAAAGTAGATTTTGACGCCGTCTTCGTAGCTGATGTGGTCGATGACGTTGTCGAATTTCGGGAGCCGTTTGTCTTCAAAAAGAACTGCCATCAGCTCCTCTTTGCGCTCCCTGGTCATCGGGATCGCGGCATCGCCATATGCCAGATGGCCATACCGGTCGAGGAGACTGTCATAGATGGCAGAGAGGGGCTTTCCCATCACCGCGAGCATCTCCAGGAGGAGCGCAGCGGCATAGATGCCATCCTTGCCGGAGATGTGGCCCCGGATTGCCATGCCGCCGGAGGATTCGCCGCCGATGATGGCATTCTTCTCCGCCATCTTCGCAGAGATCCACTTGAAGCCGACGGGAACCTCATAACAGACCTGATGGTGTGCCTTTGCCACGCGGTCGAGCAGCATGGTGGTCGAATTGTTCCGCACGCACGGTCCGTCCCAGTGCCGGTACTCGAGCAGGTAATGATAGAGAAGAACGAGCATGGCATTGGGGTGCACATATCTCCCCTTCTCATCGATCGCGCCGAGGCGGTCTGCATCACCATCTGTGGCGATCCCGACGTCGCAGTGATCCTCCACAACGTTGTGGGACAGCTGCCCCAGTGCCTCTGCGTTCGGTGCCGGCATATGGCCGCCAAACAGCGTATCGTGCTGGATATGGAGCGCATCGACATCGCAGCGGCATGTCATGAGGATGGTCAAAAGACTCTGCTGTCCGACCCCATACATCGGGTCGATGGCAACGCGCAGATGCGCATCCTTTATTTTTTCGACATCGACGGCATGCAGGATAGAATCGATATAGCCGTTGAGGGGATTCTCCTCTTTGATAAGACCCTTTCCGAGCGCGTCCTCATAACGGATCGATGAGATCTTTTCGGGATCGATATGACGGATCTCCTCTTCGATTTTCAGCGTCACCTCGCGGTCTGCATCGCGGCCGCCTTTTGTGAACACCTTGATGCCGTTGTAGATCGCAGGGTTGTGGCTTGCCGTGACGCACATGCCATAGGACAGACCGCGATTTCTCACCGTATACATGATCAGCGGGGTCGGTGAGGCGCGGTTGATCATATAGACAGGAAAACCATTGCCGGTCAGGACCTCGGCAATCCAGTGCGCGGACTCCTTCGAAAGGAAACGGCGGTCGTACCCGACACACACTTCGCTTCCTGCAAGGCCCTCTTTTTCCATCAGACTGCAGAGCCCGGCAGTCAGAAGCCGGATATTCTCCCTTGTGAAATCATCTGCAATGACGGCTCTCCAGCCGCCGGTTCCGAAATGAATCATGCCTTTTCTCCTTTTCCCATCAGCACGTGGACACGGACCGTTGTGCCTGGTTCTCCTACAGGCACATGTGTCATCTTCCTGCCATTGACGGTGATCTCCTGCACGCCGTGCTCTACGCCGTGCGGGTTGTCGATGCTGATCAGGTATGTTGCGCCGCGGAAGATCCGTTTCACCTCATAGTGCTTCCAGTAAGACGGAATGCAGGGATCGATGACAAGGCCGTCGTAATCCGGCTTTATCCCGAGAAGGTACTGGGTTGCCGCATAGTAGGACCAGCCGGCAGAGCCGGTCATAAACGGATGGCGTGCCGTTCCAAACGCTTTGTGATCGCGTCCTGCAACAAACTGGCAGTAGCTGTAGGGCTCGGCTTTTCGTATCTCGATCCTGTCATTCTGCAGTGCCGGGCAGAGGGCGTTGTAGAACTTCATTGCCCGCGTGCCGCGTCCAAGCTTTGCCTCGGCACACCATGCCCAGGGATTCGGATGAGAGAATATCGAACCGTTCTCCTTCAGACCCGGATACACTCTGGTGACGAAACCGATGCCATCGTCGCGCTTTGTATAGCAGGGTGCGTTCAGCATCAGGCCGTATGGGGTGTAGAGATACTTGTCTACGGCATCCATTGCCTGTATTCCGTGCGCATAGGAGGCTGCGCCCGAGATGACAGCCCAGGTATTGGACTCCATATGGACCTTTCCCTCCAAGTCCCGGTGTGTGCCGATGGCCCTTCCGTCTGCCGTAAAACCGCGGATGTACCAGCCGTTGTCCCAGAGCACCTTCTCGGCTCTTGTGGAGATCTCCCTGCACTTTGCCCGGTAATACGCCATGTCCTCCCTGCGTTCGAGGCGCTCTGCAAGAGAGACAAACTTCTTCATCGCCCACACAAGCAGGAAGCTCACCATCGCGCTCTCGCCGCCGCCCAGGTTCAGACAGTCGTTCCAGTCCGCGCGAAGTCCCTTGCAGATCCCGTGTGCACCGACTTCCCGGGAGGAGAAGTCCAGGATCTTTTTCATGTGCTCATAGACCGTTCCCGCACCGCCGTCTGCATAGGTGATGACCTCATCGACAAACCCAAAATCACCGGTCTCCTTTACATACTGGTCGATCGCAGAGACAAGCCATATGGCGTCATCGGAGCAGGCATCCCCGATTCCGTGCACATATGTGCTCTTATCCGGCGTCGGGATCACCGTCGGTGACTGGAATGTCGGTTCCTCGTGCTTCTCAAACCACCTTGGCTCAAACAGATGCAGCCCGTAGCCGGTCGTCGTGAGTGCCCGAAGGAGCTGGATGATACGCTTTTTGCAATTCTTTGCATCCGCGTGCGGGATCGTCATTGCGTCCTGGGCGGTGTCCCGAAAGCCCAGGCCCACCCGTCCGCCGACCTCGATGAAGGAAGTGAAGCGCGAAAACATGACGTTGATCTCGCTCTGGTAAAGATTCCAGATGTTGAGCTCCGTGTTCATCCCCTCGTTCGGGGTTTTCACCTGCAGGCGGGAAAGACGGTCTTCCCAAAAGCTGCGGAGGCGCTTGGCTTCGTGATCCACCGCTTCCGGCGTGTACTTTTTCCGCATCGCCTCTGCCTGATCCGCGCCTCCCTCGCCGAGAAAGTACAGAAGGCGGACGCTCTTTCCGGGCTCCAGGTGCAGCTTCTTTTCCAGGACGCCGCAGTGATTGCCGCCGTCCATAAAGGAACCCTGACAGGCGCCCTTCTCCACCACGGCTGGATTTTTTTCGCTGTGATAAATGCCGAGAAAGGTATCTCTCAGGCAGTCAAATCCGTCCGCTGCAAAGTCCGAGGTCAGGAACTGATAACTGTTTTCCTCGTAGTGGAGCTCGTAGATGATGGCGTTGTTCTCGAAGTGGGAACCCGCTGCATACAGACTCATCTGGAAGTTCTGGTTGTCCATCGGTACCTGATGGAACGAGAATTCCATGTAGGAAAAGACGCTGAGGTCACGAGGCCGTTGGGATGTATTGGTCAGCGTGACATCGATGATCTCCACAGGATCATCCATCGCGATGGAGAGTTTCTGCTGCGCGCTGATGCCGGAGTAGCTGCACAGGTACCGGATATAGGAGAGGCCGTGGCAGCAGGAGTAATACTCCTTTGGCTTTCCGACCGGCTGCCAGCTGAGGCTCCAATAGTCGCCGTCCGCATTGTCCCGGACGTAAATGTAATGGCCGGGGGTGTCCATCGGCACGCCATTGCCGCGAAACCGCGTGATGCGGTGGTACTCCGATGATCGATAGATGACATAGCCCCCGGCCGTCTGATTGAATACGCCCATCATGTCATGCGTCCCGATGTAGTTTGTCCAGGATGTCGGCAGATCTACGCGATCAATCACATACTCCCGCGCCTTGTTGTCAAAGTGTCCGTACTGCATGATTCCCCTCTCTGTCTTTGCATGAGATTTTCGGTTGCCGATCGGGAGCAGAACAAAATGAAAAGTTCTTTCTGACTGTCCCGTTCTGTTTCAAGTATAAAAAAAGGCATTTCCCGCTTCGATGGCAGGAAATGCTACTTTTTGCTCCG
>JBJEYC010000006.1:0-3862 GCA_051886435.1 Lachnospiraceae bacterium | reverse complement strand
AGGTCAAAGAGGATCTTGGGGTTCACCTTTGTGATCTCCCCGACAAAGCCGATGTCCTCTCCGCCGGCATACTTCTTTGTCACTTCCAGAAGTCTCCCGTCCTTGCCGGAGATGCCGACCGCCTTGCTGCCGAGCTGCTCCACCATGGTGACGAGCTTCTTGGAGAGGCGTCCCAGGACCATCTCCGCGATCTCCATCGTGTCCGCGTCGGTGACCCGAAGGCCGTTGACGAACTTCGCCTCCTTCCCGGTCTTTTTCACCCAGGAGGAGATGGCCTTGCCGCCGCCGTGGACGATGATCGGCTTGAAGCCGACGAGCTTTAGAAGTGTCACGTCCTTGATGACGTTGGACTCCAGGGTCTCATCCGTCATCGCGGATCCCCCGTACTTGACCACAATGATCTTGCGGTTGAACTTCTGGATATAGGGGAGGGCCTCAATGAGAACCTCCGCCTTCTTCTGTGCCTCGATCTGATACTCCTGCATCACTGCCTCCCTGGGCTGTACTCTCTCTTCTCTTCTTAGTCGCAAACTTTGTTTCTTCAGGACCGGTAGTCCGCGTTGATCTTCACATAGTCATAGGTGAGATCGCATCCCCAGGCCGTTGCTTCCTCCTCGCCAAGGTGCATGTCGGCAAGGATCTGGACGGCGGGATTGGAAAGCAGCTTAGCCGCCTTCTCCTCGGAGTAGTCTGCCGCGGACCCCTTCGTGAAGATCAGCATCTTCTCTCCGTTTGCCGCAAAGTACAGGTCCACGTTTTCGGGATCAAAGGGTGCGCCGGCATAGCCGAGGGCGCAGAGAACCCGTCCCCAGTTGGCGTCCTTTCCGAAGATTGCGGCCTTGGTCAGGTTGGACTGGATGACACTCTTGGCAAGGAGCCTTGCGTGGTCCTTCGTGTCGCACCCCACAACCTTTGCCTCGATGAGGTGCTGTGCACCCTCACCGTCTCCCGCCATCTGCATGGCAAGGAACCGGCAGACCTCCATGAGGACCTCACAGAAGAGGTGGTAATCCGCATTCTCCTCGGTGATCTCAGGGTTCCCCGCAAGGCCGTTCGCGAGGATCAGGAGCGTGTCGTTGGTGGACATGTCCCCGTCCACGGAGATCATGTTGAAAGTCTCGGTCACGGTGTCCGAGAGGGCCTTCTGCAGAAGGTGCTTGGAAATCGAAAGGTCAGTAGTGAGATAGGCAAGCATCGTGCACATGTTGGGATGGATCATGCCCGAACCCTTGGCGCAGCCGCCGAGGGTCACCTTCTTTCCGCCCACCGTAAATTCATAGGCGATCTCCTTGTGGTGGGTGTCAGTGGTCATGATGGCTTTGGCAGCCCTTGTGCCGGCTTCGAGCGTCTCCTCCTTTGCGGCGGCGAGGGCCTTCACCCCGGCCGTGATCTTGTCCACCGGGATCTGCATGCCGATGACGCCGGTGGAACCCAGGAGCACGCTCTTTGCGGGGATCCCAAGAGCTTCTCCCGCAGCCTCTGCGGTCTTCTCACAGACGGAGAGCCCCAGCTCACCGGTGCAGGCGTTCGCGATGCCGGAGTTTGCAACGATGGCCTGTACCGGGCCGTTGGACTTTCTCACAATCTCCCGGTCCCAGACAACCGGTGCCGCCTTGACCACGTTGGAGGTGAAGGTGCCCGCCGCAGTGCAGGGAACGCTGCTGCAGAAGAGCGCCATGTCCGTGCGGTTCTGATACTTGATCCCGGCTGCCGCGGAGGCCGCCGCAAAGCCCTGTGCTGCGGTCACGCCGCCTGCAATCTTCTGATACTGTGCCATCGCAATCCTCCTTACTGAACTGTTGCGCTCTGGTCCGCCCCGATGAACTTCGTGATGTTTTTCTCATTCAGGACAAACTCATAATAGTTGAAGTCCTCGCGTTTCTTCCAGCCGATCTTGCGCCAGAAGGCGTTCCCGCCGTCGTTCCTTTTGAAGGCGACCAGCGTCACCTTGTTGATGCCAAGTTCCCGAAGCTGCCGCATGCAGTAGCCAACCATCTGGGTGCCGATGCCCATGCGCCGGAAATCCTGTGCCACGCACACGTGGTAGAGACATCCCTGTCTGCCGTCATTTCCGCACAGGATCGAGCCAACGATCTTTCCCGCACTCTCCGCGACCACCGAGGTGGTGGGGTTTCGCTTGATAAACCGGGTGACATCCTCTCTTCCATCGTCAAGGCTTCTGATGCCGAAGCCCTGGATGGTCATCCAGAGGTCATGTACTTCTTCATAGTCCTGCGGCGTCATCGGGCGCAGGATCACGGATCCTTCCAATTGAATTTGTTCCTCTCTCTCTTTTTGCAGGAGGCCTGCTTTTTGCGCATGAAAAAATTATAGCGCGAAATGGGGGCCCTGCAACGCACATTTCCTGTGACACATGGCAACATGATACGCCTGGTCCGCCCGGTTTGCAACGTGAAATTCATAAAATATGCATCTTTCCGTTTTGATATGCATAAATATGAATATTTCATGCATATTATAATCATGATTATGCATGCTATGTGCCCGGAGGGAGAGCGTTTTGTGCCAAATCCCATGCATTTGCGAGAACGGTATATGCATATTTAATGCATATACCGGCTTAAATATACATTATTCTGAATTAATATTCGCAATCATGCATGAAGAATGTATATTTCTCCCCTTGCAAACGGGATGGGGGTGTTGTATAGTCAACCTGTTGTCGGAAGGAACCGGCGGCATCCGCCGCCGCAGCACTTATAAAGGAGAAGATCATGGCAAAAGAAAAAGTCATCCTGGCGTACTCGGGCGGTCTCGATACCACCTGCATCATTCCCTGGCTCAAGGAGAACTACAACTACGACGTCGTCTGCGTCTGCATCGATGTGGGCCAGGAGGAGGAGCTCTCCGGACTCGAGGAGCGGGCCAAGTACTGCGGCGCCGACAAACTCTACATCCTGGACGTGGTCGATGAGTTCTGCGATGAGTACATCGCTCCCTGCATCCAGGCCCACGCGGTCTATGAGAACAAGTACCTGATCGGTACCTCCATGGCACGTCCGCTGATTGCCAAGAAGCTGGTGGAGATCGCCCGCAAGGAGAACGCCGTCGCCATCTGCCACGGTGCCACCGGCAAGGGCAATGACCAGATCCGCTTTGAGCTGGGCATCAAGGCTCTGGCACCGGATCTGAAGATCATCGCCGCATGGCGTGATCCCCTCTGGAAGCTGGATTCCCGTGAGTCCGAGATCGCCTATGCTGAGGCCCACGGCATCCACCTCGCCTTCGGCTCCAAGGACAACTCCTACAGCCGCGACCGGAACATCTGGCACATCTCCCACGAGGGCCTCGAGCTCGAGGATCCGTCTCTCGAGCCCAACTATGACCACCTGCTGGTTCTGACCACCCCGCCGGAGAAGGCACCCGACAAGAAGACCTACATCACCATCGACTTTGAGAAGGGCATTCCGGTTGCCATCAACGGTCAGAAGATGAAGCTCTCCGACATCATCCGCACCTGCAACAAGCTCGGCGGCGAGAACGGCATCGGCATCGTCGATATCGTCGAGAACCGTGTGGTCGGCATGAAGAGCCGCGGCGTGTATGAGACGCCTGGCGGAACCATCCTCTACGAGGCACACCAGCAGCTCGAGGAACTCTGCCTCGACCGCGAGACCACGGCCATGAAGATCGAGGTTGCCTCCAAGTTCGCCAGCACGATCTATGAGGGCAAGTGGTTCTCTCCTCTGCGCGAGGCACTGCAGGCCTTCATCGAGTCCACCCAGCGCTATGTCACCGGCACCGTGAAGCTCGCCCTCTACAAGGGCAACATCATCAAGGCGGGCACCACCTCTCCGTACAGCATGTACAACGAGAGCATCGCCTCCTTCAAGACCGGCGA
>JBJEYC010000005.1:2665-3874 GCA_051886435.1 Lachnospiraceae bacterium | reverse complement strand
GATCTCTGGATGGCAGAACTCGAAAAACTTTGAGGTTCTTTGCGGGATCCCGCAGAAAGGATTAGGGTATGGTACTTCACTTTACCAAGATGGAAGGAGCTGGCAACGACTACATCTACGTGAACGGCTTTTCTGAGCACGTGAAGGAAGAGGAGAAACCCGCTGTGGTGCGCCGCCTCTCAGACCGGCACTTCGGCATCGGCGGAGACGGTGTGATCTTCATCAACGCCGGGAAGCAGGCAGACCTTGAGATGGAGATGTACAACGCGGACGGCACCCGGGGCGAGATGTGCGGAAACGGTATCCGCTGCGTCGGAAAGTACGCCTATGACCGGGGCATGGTCCGGGAAAAGACTTTTACGATTGAGAGCTTTGGCGCTGTCAAGCACCTGGAGATCACAAAGACCAATCCGGACGGATCGGCAAAGGAACTCGCCGTTGACATGGGAGCGCCGATTCTGAAAGCAGAGGACATCCCGGTTGCCGCGGATGCCTCCCCGGTGGTGAACGAGCCCATCGAGGTGGACGGCAGAGAATACCGCATGACCTGTGTCTCCATGGGAAATCCCCACTGCGTCATCTTTGTGGATGACGTGGACGCACTGGACCTTCCTGCCATCGGCCCGAAGTTTGAGCACCATCCCCGCTTCCCGAAGCGGACCAACACGGAGTTTGTGCAGGTCCTTGCGAAGGACCGCGTGAAGATGCGGGTCTGGGAGCGCGGGACCGGCGAGACCTTAGCCTGCGGCACCGGGTGCTGTGCAACCGGCACTGCCTGCGTTTTGAACGGGAAGACCAACCGCGCCATCACCGTGGAGGTGAAAGGCGGCGAAATCGGGATCTTCTGGGACCCGGAGTCCGGCAGGATCCGGATGCAGGGCCCTGCGACGGAGGTCTTCTCCGGGGAGATCCGCATTTAAGGCGATAACCTGCGGCCCCGGACAAGGGGTGAGAGGTGAAGAATCCGACACCAACACAAGGAGGTAGACACATGTTTGAAGCGAACGAAGACTACTTGAAGCTCCCGGGGAGCTATCTCTTCTCCACCGTGGCGAAGAAGACCGCGGCCTACATGGCGGAGCATCCGGATGCAAAGATCATCCGCATGGGCATCGGCGATGTGACGCAGCCCCTGCCGCCCGCGGTGATCAAGGCGCTCCACAAGGCAGTGGATGAGCAGGCGGACGCGAAGACCTTCCGCGGCTATGC
>JBJEYC010000005.1:0-2565 GCA_051886435.1 Lachnospiraceae bacterium | reverse complement strand
CAGCTCCAGGGCTGGGTTGACTATGCCAACGAGAAGGGCGCTGTCATCCTCTTTGACGCTGCCTATGAGGCCTACATCCACGACGAGAACGTCCCCCACTCGATCTATGAGTGCGCCGGCGCAAGAACCTGCGCCATCGAGTTCCGCTCCTTCTCAAAGAACGCGGGCTTTACGGGCCTGCGGCTCGGGGCAACGGTCATTCCGAAGGATCTCAAGGACCACAACGGGGTCCCGCTCTGGAATCTCTGGGCACGGCGCCACGGCACCAAGTACAACGGCGCTCCCTACATCGTGCAGCGGGCAGGTGAAGCCTGCTACACCAAGGAGGGCAAGGAGGAGATCCGCGAGATGGTCGGCCGCTACATGCACAACGCGGCCTTCATCCGCAAGAGCCTTGCGGACATGGGCTATGCCACCTATGGCGGCGTGAACTCCCCCTACATCTGGATCCACACCCCGGGCAACCTGACCTCCTGGGAGTTCTTTGATCTGCTCCTGTCCAAGGCCAACGTGGTGGGCACGCCTGGATCGGGCTTTGGTCCCTCCGGCGAGCACTTCTTCCGCCTGACTGCTTTCGGCAGTGAGGAAAATTCCGTGGAGGCAATGGAAAGAATCCGGAAGATGTAGTAGAATACGAAAAGCATCCGGGCTGGGGAACCGGCCGGGTGCACACGAGAAATCTGGAGGAAACGAAACCATGGGATTACTGGAAGACTGGCATAAAAAGGCCTACAACCAGAACGCAGACCAGAAGCAGCTGACCAACTTGTGGAACAGCTATTTTGCCAAGGAGAAGGATATCTACGCCGAGCTCCTGAAGAACCCCAATGAGGAAGTCAAGGGCACCGTCAAAGAGCTGGCGGATCGGTTCGGCATCACCGTCGAGTACATGACCGCCTTCCTGGATGGCATCCAGGAGAGCCTCAAGACCCCGAACCCGATCGAGAACGATCTTGCGGAGGACACGGAAGTGTCCCTCGCCTTCGACACCGAGAAGCTCTACAAGAACATGGTCGCCGCCGACGCCAACTGGCTCTATGAGCTGCCGGAGTGGGATGCGATCTACGACGAGAAGGAGAGAAAGCGCCTCTACCTCGAGCAGAAGAAGTCCGGCACCTACATCGCGCCGAAGAAGATCTACCCCAACGATCCCTGCCCCTGCGGCAGCGGCAAGAAGTACAAGAAGTGCCACGGAAGAAACGTGCGCTGACTGCCTGACCAACTTAAGCGACGTCCGTCTGACCCCTCCGGGCAGGCGGACGTTTTTGCAATGATGCGAAAGAAACAAGGGAGAAGAGCGATGGTACTTTGGTGGCGGGAAGCGGACCTTCCCCCGGCGCTGCGAAGGGCCTGCGAGGCCCCGGCAATGAAAAGAATTCGAGACGTCGACATGAACTGCGGGATGAATTACACAGCATTTCCCCGCTTTGCCAGGATCGGCGCCTACAGCCGCTATGAGCACAGCCTGGGGGTCTCCTGCATCCTCTGGCGAGTGACAAAGGACCCTGCGGCTGCCCTTGCGGGCCTCTTTCACGACATTGCGGCCCCCGCCTTCTCCCACGTGGTGGACTTTGCAAGGGGAGATTACCAAAAGCAGGAGGCGACGGAGCGGGAGACGGAGGGCATCATCCGGGATGATCCGGTGATCCGGGAGGTCCTGGAAGAACTTGGGCTCTCGGTGCAGGACGTCTCCTCCGACAGTGCCTATCCCCTTGCAAACTGTAAGGCGCCCGGCCTTTGCGCCGACCGCCTCGAGTACACCCTCGGCAACATGGTCAACTACGGCTTTGCCAAAAAGGAGGAGGCGAAGACCTATCTGGATCACGTCACGATCCGGCAGAACGAGGCGGGAGAGGAGGAGCTTGCCTTTTCCGATGCAGAGAGTGGGATCGCCTTTGCAAAAAGGGCCCTTCTTTGCGGGAGCGTCTACTCCTGCCCGGAGGACCGCTACGGCATGGAGATCCTTGCAGAGCTGTTAAAGAAGGCCCTGGAACGGGGGATCCTTTCGGAGGCGGATCTTTGGACCACAGAGCCGCGGGTTTCTCAAAAGCTCTCCGAATCGCCGCTTGCTTCCGACTGGGCAGCCTTTGGCAGGATGCAAAGGCTTGAAGTCCGGGAGGATTTCCCGAAGGAGGGAGAAAACAGCGGCTGGCGGAGCCTTAGGGTCAAGAAGCGGTGGATCGATCCCCTCTGCGGGGACGAGGGCCGGGCCTCCCAGATCGACCCGGCATTTCAGAAGGACCTTGCGGCGTTTTGCTCGGATCCCCAGAAAGAGGTCATGCGGGATCCTGACTGGGACTGGAATTAGGATGATTTTTGGAAAGGAGCAGCGATGGGTGAGGAATACCTGATTGCGAACACGACACGGGAAGAGCGGGAGAAAATCGTCTATGATGCCCTTGGCATCACCGACGGACTCTGCGACGGCTGTGCCCCTGGAATACTCAAGATGTACGACGACTACATCGAGGGCAGGATGGAGCTTGTGGAGGTCAACGCGGCCTTCCACCGTGGCTACGAGATGGAGCACGACAAGGACGAGCGCGGCGGCTCCTGCCCCGAGGG
>JBJEYC010000004.1:0-19615 GCA_051886435.1 Lachnospiraceae bacterium | reverse complement strand
ATGACCTTGTGTTTGTAGCTCAGAAGACTTTTATCACCAGTTACCATATTCTCCTATCTTTCCGGCAGGTTCCCTCAGAGCCCGCCTGTGACATGGAATGGGGCCCGTCTGTCTCACAGGCGGGCTTGTTAAAAAATTAACTTAATCTGCATTGATTATACACGAAACGCGCGTTTTTGCAATGCGGCAGGGGGATTTTTACGGTGCAATCCGGAACGGTACCGGCATATTGGGACTGTTCATCCCATCTGGAGCGGCACCCCGGTCCTGACATCAATGGGATGGCAGAATCCCAGGTCCTCGTCAGAGTGACCTGTGATGAGAAGCGGTACCGAACCCTTCTCTGCGAGGATGAGGTCGATCGCCTTTTTGCGGTTATCCCGGTCGAGGCCGGTGAAGGGCTCATCGAAAAGGAGCACGTCGCTTGGCACGCAGAGGGCCCGCACGATGGCAACCCTTCTTCGCATCCCGCCGGAGAGCTCCCGCACGGGTTTGTCCAGGGCGTCTGCGGGAAGGAGCTTCTCAAGCGCCTCTCTGGCGATCCTCGGGGAGAGCTTTTTGCTCACCATCGCCACATTTTCCACGGCGGAGAAAGGCTCGCAGAGCCGATCCTCCTGAAAGACGACACCGGCGTGAATCCCGCTGTACTTGTAGTCCCCGAGAAGCCGTACACTGCCGCTGTCGGGGTATGTCAATCCAAGGAGGATCCGAAGAAGCGTCGTCTTTCCCGATCCAGAGGGGCCGGTCAGCAGGTAGGAATTGCCGTCTGAGAGCTCCATGCAGAAGTTATTCAGAACGGGCTGTCCGTCAAAGGACTTGGATACGTGGTCCACCTGTATCGTCATGCGGTTTCTCCTTTCTCCGGCACCTCTTTTTGCTCTTCCGCTCCGCCTCCCGGCAGAAGGCGAAGAAGTCTTGCAAAGGCCTTCTCCACGCCAAAGGAGAGGAGGATGATCACCACAGTCCATGCCAGGAGGTCTCCGGTCTCCAGATAGATCTTTGCCTGGTAGAGCCGGTTTCCGATCGACTGCAGGGGCTGTCCGATGACCTCGGCTGCAACACCTGCCTTCCAGCACATTCCAAGGGCCAGGGAAAAGGCACTCTTCCAGAACGGGGCAAGCCCCGGCAGAAGGATGTAATGGAGCTTTGCCCCAAAGGGAACGCGAAAGACCTGCGCCATCTCAAGGAGTTTTTTGTCAGTGGATGCAAGCCCCTCCCTTGTGCTTCCGTATAGGATCGGCAGAACCACAATCAGACTGGTAAAGAACGAGAGGTTTTTTGAGCCGAACCAGATGAGAAGAAGCACCACAAAGCTTGCGACCGGGACGGACTTGAGCGCGGCAATGAACGGGGACAGAAACGCTCCCAGGATCGGCCTTTTTGTGCCGGCAAAGGCAAGGAGGATCCCAAGGAGCGAGGCACACAAAAAGCCAAGTCCGATCCGCCAGAAGGTGTACCAGATGCTGATCCAGAAGTCGGCTGTGACGACAAGCCGGCAAAGACTCTCCGCTGTCTCCACAGGACCTACCAGCATGACGCTGTTGTGCACAAGAAGCGATACCAGCTGCCAGACAAGAAGCCAGAACAGGATGATGCCCGCCTTTTTCAGGTGTTGTTTCATGTGAATTTCCTCCTCCGGTATCCTACCGCAGAATCCTGGATTTCTCCACGAAAAAACCGCCCCCGCAGGAACTGCTGCAGAAGCGGTCAGACAGGTTTGCGTGTCCTGATTATTCGCCGAGGTAGTAGAAGTCGTCCCCGGGGACGCTTCCGCCCACGGAAGTGGCGTCAAAGCCAGCCAGGATGTCGAGGAAGCCGGAGAGCTTCGTCTTCATCTCCTCTCCCGTCACGCAGACAATGGCGCACTTGGGAAGAGCTTTCTCGGCGACAGCAGCCTTCTCAACGATCCCGTAGGACGCGACGAGTTCAGCCGTGCCGGAGACATCGCTGGATGCCTTCTCCACGCTGGCTTCCTGCTCCTTCAGGAAAGTCTCCACGGCAGCCGGGTGCGCAGCAAGGAAATCGTTGTTCACGATCGTGACGCCCTGCACCATGGAGCTCTTGCCGTCTGCGATGTCATTCCAGGAATCATTCAGAGAGAATGCCTCGTGGACATTCTGGTTCTGAATGGTTGCCGCGGTAGCAAAGGGCTGGGGCAGAATCGCGACCGTGCTGGAATCCTCAGCAAGGACCGAGGCAACCTCGGTGGCCTCAGATCTGAAGTCCAGATCCGCGCTGATGCCGTAGGCATCAAGCAGGTAGCGGATTGCGTACTCAGGGGTGGCACCCTGGCCGGTCGTCACGATGGTCTTGCCATCGAGATCGTCAAAGCTGTCGATGGAGTCATCTCCTGTCACGCAATAGAGGACACCCTCGGTATTGATGTCGATCACCGAGATGCCTTCGTTGGTCTTGTGATAGAGGACACTGGCAAGATTTGCGGGTACCAGGGCGATGTCAAGATCGCCGGAGGCAACAAGGGGTGTGATGGCATCCGGAGCGGACTCAACGGTGAATTCGTAGTTTCCCTCCGAGGTGCCGGCATCACTCTCTGCCATCAGATTTACCAGACCCATGGTGGTGGGTCCCTTCAGGGCGCCCACGCGCACCGTCACATCATCTGTGGCCGCAGTCTCTGTGGCAGCTTCGGTTGCTGCCTCAGCAGGCGCCTCCGTCGCGGCTTCTGTTGCCGCCTCGGAAGCTGCCTCAGTAGATGCTTCCGTTGCTGCTGTGGTCTCCATAATTGTGGCGGTCTCCTGGGTCGTTGCCGCCTCCTGAGAACCTGCGGATGATCCGCAGCCCGTAACGGTGCCTGCCGCAAGGAGCAGGGCCGTAAATAGGCCTGTCAACTTTTTCGCACTCATTTCTCTGTTCTTCCTCCTTTCCCCAACATTGATAATTTTTTCACATTTGGGGACAAGTCATACTAGCTGAATCTGGCTGTCTTGTCAATTCGCTGAGGAAAAACTGTGCGTTGTTTTGCCGCCTTCAGACCAATTTTGTGCAGAACGTCCCGAATTCGGAATTTTTTCACAGATTGTTTATGGATTTTCAACAGGAATCTTCTTATAATGTTGCTGGCACAGGGAGGTGAGCCTCCCGGATGCCTGCATGAACCATTTAGGAGGTGCAAATGGACAAACTGACAGCGATCTTTCTCGCAGAAGGCTGTGAGGAGGTGGAGGCGCTGACCACTGTGGATCTTCTCCGCAGGGCGAAGATCCCCGTCACCATGGTATCAATCGGCACGACAAAGGAGGTGACCGGTTCCCACGGAATCCGCATCACGGCGGATACCACCATTTCTGAAATTCACTTTGATGACTACGACATGCTCATCCTGCCGGGCGGGATCCCGGGCACGCCAAACCTGGCAGCCTGCAAGCCCCTGACCGACGCGCTCCTTGATTTTGCGGCAAAAGGAAAAGAGATTGCGGCAATCTGCGCTGCGCCTTCGATCCTGGCGGATCTGGGGATTCTCAAGGGCCGCACGGCAGCCTGCAACCCATCGAAAGAGGCTGCACTGCTTGCGGGAGGCGCAAATCTGGTGCAGGACCCCGTCGCCGAGGACAACAACATCATCACTTCCCGGGCCATGGGCACGGCGGTTCCTTTTGGCCTTCGGATCGTTGCGCACTACAGCGGAAGGGAGGCCGCCAAGGCGCTGCGGGACAACATTCTGTTTACCGGGGAGGGCTGAAATGCAAAATCTGAACATCCTGTTTTTCCTGACACCCAAGAGCAGCATTGACATGATCTATGAGGACGAGACGGTGGGACAGACACTCGAGCGCATGAAGTGCCATGAGTACACCTCCTACCCCATGATCAACGGGGACACGGGAAAGTACATCGGCACCATCACCCAGGGGGACATCCTCCGGGAGATCACCACAGGTGATGCGCTTCTTCAAAAGACCCTGGAGCGGCCCGTCGGCTGTATTCCGCGCAACCGGGACTATAGGCCGGTTCGGGTTAACGCAGAGATCTGGGAGCTGTTTGAGTCGGCAAAGACCCAGAACTTCATTCCGGTCACCGACGATTCCGGCGTATTTATCGGCATCGTCACGAGGAAGGATATCCTGCAGGCGCTCATCGATGAGCTGCAGGGACGGGAATCCAAGGAAGTGGTCCGCCGGGTAGACCGACAGAGAACCCGCGCGGTCTGAGGGGACAGACGGCGGGATATCCCGGAGGCGGGGACAGATCATTCAAAGGGTAAGATCCATCACAGGGAAAAGAAAAAAGAGATGTGAGGCATCCGCCTTACATCTCTCTTCTTTTGCACTTTTTTACGATCACCGCGTTATTCGGTTCCCGGACGATAGCCGCTTCCGGAGGACTCACGGATCACGAGCTTTGCCGGCATCAGCAGGTTGTCAGGCTGGCGCTTGCCATTGATCATGTCGAACAGAAACTGGATCGTCGCCTCTGCCATCTCGGACTGGGGCTGCTCGATGGTGGAAAGCCGTGGTACACAGTACTTGCCCTCATCAATACCATCGTATCCCACCACAGAGACATCCTCAGGGATTTTTCGGCCGCTGTCGATGATCGCGCGAATTGCGCCGATCGCGATGACATCGGAGATACAGAAGATCGCGGACAGCCCAGGATTGTCCCGCATCAGCGCTTGGGCGCCGAGATATCCGTTCTCCCTTGTGTAGCGCTCGGCACTCTTTGTCTTGATCTCATAGACAAGGCGCGGATCAAATTCCATTCCCCGCTCCCGCAGGGCTTTCTGATAACCGAGAAAACGCAGCTGGCCGACGCTGGGCTTGTCAAGGCCCTCGGTGATGATCCCGATATGCTTGTGCCCCTGCTCAATCAGATACAGAACAGCCTTTTCGGACTCTGCCAGGTCATCCACCGCAACGTTCGCGTAGCGGACACTGTCCCGGACTCTGGGCCGACCCTCCATCTGGAATTCATCCTCATTGCCGACGGTACAGAAGATGTAGGGCACATCGATCTGCTGCAGGCTCTCTGGCGTATGATTGAAATTTCCGCCGAGGAACACAATGCCCTTGAGCTTGCGCTCCTTGACAAGGGCCTGGGCAACGGTAACCTCATCCTGGTCGTCGTCAACATGCCGCAGGATCGCCGCGTAGTTCTTCTTCTGTGTGAACTGCTCCATGATCCGGACCATACCCAGGAAGAAGGGGTTGGAAATTCCCTTGACGAGGAAGGCGATTGAGTCGGATTCGCTGCGCTTTAAGTACCGCGCGGAGTCATTCGGCACGAAACCGTACTCCTCGATCACCGCCATGATCTTCTTCTTCGTCTCCGGATTGATGTCCGGATGGTTGTTGATCGCCCGGGAGACGGTGCTGACCCCTACGCCGCAGATCCGTGCGATGTCCTTGATCGTTGTATTTGACATAACTCCCTCCCGAAAACGGCGCCCGCCGCTGGGCCAATCAGAGGAACGCTCTTCGGGTTTTTCCCTGCAAAACCCGAAGGAGAGCAGCGGTTCCCCGCTTCTCTCCCCCTGGACGCCGCTTCTTTGTTACTTCATTACTTCTTTCTGCCGTAGGTCTTTGCCAGAACGCACATCTTCTTGGCAAGTTCCGCAGTGCAGGCATCATCCCGCATGCGCCAGACCCAGTTGCCACCGAGCGTTGACGGGGTATTGATTCTCGCCTCATCTCCCAGATTCAGGTAGTCCTGCATCGGGATGATCGCGGTGTCCGCAACGCTCATAAATGCGCAGCGGATAAACTTCCAGGCGATGTCCTTCGTGCTGTGGATGTCAATATAGCGCTTTGCAAAAGCTCTGTCACGGCGGCCGACGTGCTCGTACCAGCCGCGCATGGTCTCGTTGTCGTGTGTTCCAGTGTAGACCACGCAGTTGTTCTTGTAGTTGTGAGGCAGGTAATCCGACTCCTCTCGGGAGTCAAAGGCAAACTGGAGCACCTTCATGCCCGGATATCCGGAATCCTTCACCAGCTTGATGACCGACGGAGTCATAAAGCCCAGATCCTCAGCGATGATCTCCTTCTTGCCAAGCTGCTTCTTTACCGTGCGGAACAGATCGATTCCGGGACCCGGCATCCACTTGCCGTTCTCTGCGGTTGGATCTCCGTAGGGTACCGCCCAGTACTCATCGAAGCCACGGAAGTGGTCGATGCGGACCACATCGTAGAGCTCGAAACAGGCGGAGAGACGCTTGAGCCACCAGGCATAACCCGTCTTCTTGTGATAGTCCCAGCGATAGATCGGATTGCCCCAGAGCTGACCCGTTGCAGAGAATCCATCCGGCGGGCATCCTGCCACGACGATCGGATATCCCTTCTCATCGAACTCGAAGAGTTCCGGATGGCTCCAGGTGTCTGCTGAGTCGAAAGCCACATAGATCGGGATATCTCCCACGATCCGGATGCCCTTCTTGTTCGCGTAGGCCTTGAGCTTTCTCCACTGACCGAAGAACAGGTACTGCTGGAACTGGATCTCCCGGATCTTCTCCGCGAGCTCCTTCCGATACCGGTCCATGGCCTTAGGCTGCCTTGTGCGGATATCCTCTTCCCACTCGATGTAACTCTTGCCGCCCTGCGCCTCTTTTACGGCGCTGTAGAGCGCATAGTCGTCCAGCCAGTCAGCATTCGTCTGGATGAAGTCCTCGAAGGCGGCCCGCTCCTTGTCGTATTCCGGGGTTTCGTACTTCTTTGCAGGGTGCAGAGCGTAGGGGCTGTTCTCATAGGCCTTCTCCAGCACCGGGTAAAAGTGAAAGTAGAGCTTTTCGTAGTCGATATGCTCCGGATCGGAACCAAAGTCTGCTCCGGTTACATCCGCCTCATCGAGATACCCTGCCGAAACCAGTTCTTCCAGATCAATGAAGTAGGGGTTGCCTGCGAAGGTAGAGAAGGACTGATAGGGGGAATCCCCATATCCGGTCTGACCGATCGGCAGGATCTGCCAGAGAGACTGACCCGCCTCTGCGAGAAAATCGACAAACGCATATGCATCCCGGGAAAAGCACCCGATGCCCTGCTTTGAAGGCAGAGATGCGATGGGGAGCAATACGCCGCATGTTCTTGACATTGCTGTGTCTCCTTTGCTGTGATTCGTTACACTTTGTAGCACACTTACCGGAAATATGCCACTACATTTCCGGGAACGTTTTCAAATAGCGGTCAAAAGAATGCGGGATCCGGATCCGGGATCCGCACCCCGCAAGCATCGCTCAGCCCTTGACTGCACCTGCCATGACACCTTCGATGATGTACTTCTGGCAGAAAATGTAGAAGATGACGATCGGGACGATGGCGAGAACCAGTACTGCCATCATAGCACCCCAGTCGACCTGGCCGTGGCTCTGCTTCAGATACTGGACCGCGATCGGGATGGTCTTGTACTTGTTGACATTCAGAACGAGGGCAGGAAGCAGATAGTCGTTCCAGATCCACATCGCATCGAGGATCGCGACAGTGATCAGTGTCGGCTTCATGATCGGGACGATGACCTGGAAGTAGGTCTGGATCGGCGTGCAGCCGTCGATCATGGCCGCTTCCTCAATCTCCAGCGGAATACTCTTGACAAAGCCCGTAAACATGAATACTGCCAGCCCTGCGCCAAATCCCAGATAGACGATGCAGATGCCAACCGGGTTGGAGAGCTTGAGCATATTTGCCAGCTTGCTCAGCGTGAACATGACCATCTGGAAAGGGACGATCATCGAGAACATGCACAGCACGTAGATCAGGTTGGAACCGAAGTCCTTCACACGGACGATGAACCATGCGGTCATCGAGCAGCACAGGATGATCAGCGCAACGGACACCACCGTGATGAACAGAGAGTATCCGAAGGTATGGAAGAAATCGGTCTTCTTGATGGCGTTGGCGTAGTTGAGCCAGCCGACGAAGGTCTTGGAGATACCGGCCTTCCACTGTTCGAATCCCTGGGAGATCGGTGTCTTTGAGAGTCCGAAGGGGTTCTTGAAGATGTAAGCCTTCCGCTTAAAGGAGTTTAAGAGCACCACAAACAGCGGATAAATCCACAGAAGGGACAGGATCAACATGACCACGGAGAGCGCGCCGCTGTGTTTGGAACGACGGACGGTCGAGACCTGCGCCTCAGCTTTCGTAACTTTCTTTGCTGACATTACTGTTCTACCTCCCCGCTTCTCGAGACCTTATTCTGAATAAGGGAAATGACTGCCACCAGGATGAAGAAGATCACGGCCTTTGCCTGGCCAACGCCCTGCCAGCCGGTCTTGCCGTACATCGTGTTGTAGATGTTCAGGGCAAGGAGTTCGGATTGCTTGCCAGGGTTGCCGCCGGTCAGAGCCAGGTTCTGATCGAAGAGCTTGAAGCCATTGGTCAGAGTCAGGAACGTGCAGACCGTGATGGTCGGACGAAGTGACGGCAGGATGATGTTGGTCAGAAGCTGACGGCTGTTTGCACCGTCGATCTTGGCTGCCTCAATCAGATCCGCCGAGACGTTCTGAATGCCCGCCACATAGATGATCATCATGTATCCGATCTGCTGCCAGCACACCACTGCGACCAGACCCCAGAAGGCGGTCCACTGTGTGGAGACGATCGTCATCGAGTAGTTCGACAGGACGCTGTTGAAAATCATCAGCCAGATGTAGGACAGGACGATGCCGCCGATCAGGTTCGGGAGGAAGAAGCAGGTGCGGAAGAAGTTCGTTCCACGGATGCCCTTCGTGAGTGCCATAGCGATTGCGAAGGCGACAACGTTGATGATCGCCATCGTCACCACGGTGAACAGTGTGGTGTACCAGAGCGAGTGCAGGAACGTCGTGTCGAGCTCACCGGCTACATAGAAGATCTTGGTGTAGTTCTGCAGGCCGACCCACTTCCAGTCAGTAACGGTAGTGAACTTGCAGAACGAAAGGAATACGCCATAGCAGAACGGAATGATGAAGCCGATCAGGAATGCTGCCATTGTAGGCAGGACGAAGAGCGGCCAATATTTTCGGATGGACTTTTGCATAAGACTCCTCCTGAATCAGAAAGCGGGTGAGTGAGAATGACTCACTCACCCGTGGTAAATCAGACGATCTTCAATTGTGTTTCAAAGAGACTTACTGAGCTGCCTCTTCCTGGAGCTGCCACTGAGTAGCCCAGCCATCGACGAATGCGGTCTTCACATCGTCCCAAGTGCCGGAACCATCGGTGTAAGCGGTCAGAGCGGAGACAACATCTGCTCTCCAGTCATCGACGTTAGGAGTTGCGTTGAAGCTCCATGCAACGGAGGTCTTGCCGTTGGACATCATGTCGTTTGCATCCTGGAAGAACGGGTTGCTGGATGCGTAGTCGCCAGTGAAGGTATCAAACGGAGCGGTCAGGCCCATCGTGTTGGTGATGGCATCGCGGCCCTCATCAGAGGTGATGACCCAGTCGAGGAATGCCAGAGTGGACTGGATGTCCTCCTCGGAAGCCTGGCTGTTGACAGCCCAGTGGTTCTCAGTACCAACGCAGAGACCCTCGTTCGCATCGTCGACGCCGAAGTAGATGGGCATCATGCCGAGGTCATCAGCGGTAACCTCATAGCCGTTGTCCGGATTGGTGAGTGCGGAGTACTCCCAGTCGCCGTTCTGATAGAAGACTGCCTCGCCCAGGCCGAACTCCTCTTCTGCGTTGTAGGAGCCGGATGCCAGGGTCTTGGGATCTGCTGCGGAATCTGCAACGTACATATCCCAGACTGCCTTGTAGTTGTCGAGGTAGGTTCCCTTGATGGTAGCCTCGCCTGCGGTGGTGTCTACACCGTCATCCTTGAACTCGTAGTAAAGAGGAAGGGTTGCAAGGTGTCCGGAGAATCTCCAGGAAGAACCATCATCCAGACCTGCGGAAGCGAAGGCCTCGGTCAGGCTCGTGCCGAACTGCTCGTTGATCTCATCGATTCTGCTGTTGATGTCGTCTGCAACGGCCTTCAGGGTATCGAAGCTGTTGATCTCATCGACAGAGGAGACCACTGCGTTGTCCATCGTGCAGTAGTCATCGAGAATGGTCTTGTTGTAGATGATGCCGAAGCACTCGTAGCAGTTTGCAACAGCGGCGATCTTTCCGTTGTACTCAACTGCAAGAGACTTATCAGTCAGATGATTGTAAAGGGAGGAATCCTTCAGATCATAGGTGTAATCATCCCAGGTCTGTGCATCGGTTGCGGAGCCGAGGTTGAAGATGGTCGGTGCATCGCTTCCCTTTGCCATCTCGGACTGAAGGGTGGTGTTGTACTGTCCGTCTGCTGCGGTCAGAACCTGAACATCAACGCCGGTCTCATCGGTATAGGTCTGAGCCAGATCCTGCCAGGCCTCATCGGTCTCGGGCTTGAAGTTTAACAGATAGACTTTGCCAGTGCCGGGATCCATGGAATCGGAAGTATCAGAAGCCTCAGTGGTATCGGATGCAGCTTCTGTAGTCGCAGCAGCGGCCTCTGTTGCAGTGGTTGTAGCTGCCTCGGTAGCTGCAGTAGATGCAGCGGTGTCGCTGGAAGAGCTGCTTCCGCAGCCTGCAAGCATTGCGGCTGCCATTGCTGCTGTCAGGACGATGGTAACGGTTTTCTTTTTCATGTTCCTCTCCTTTTCTTGTGTGAGATTCCAATCCCCTTGCGGATTTGAACAACTGCCGGAACTGTTCTCGGTATCGGTATCGGTACCGTTTCCGGAACTGTTTTCAATATAGCACTGACCTCAAAATCTGGCAACAGGTTTTTCGGCTTTTTTCGTCGATTTGTCGATTATACCAAATTCAACTGGTAAAAATTGGAGGATATTACGAAATAGATTTCGTATATCTTCGTAAACGTCCCGGAAAATCTGCCCTCTTTGGGCAAACTCCCCAAAAACAGCAAAAAACGCCGCCTGGATATCTTCCAGGCGGCGTCTTTTATCAGCATGATTCTGTTTTCCGGAGTTCAATATCTCCACTTCATGGCATTCATGCGGCGGATCTGCTCCACGAATTCCGCGTTGTTCCGGGTCTTGGAAAACAGATCCAGAATCGTGTCGGTTGCGTCCTCAGCACGCTGGCCGATGAACATCCGGTGAATGATCGCGGCGGCTTCCTGCTCCCTAGGAGTCAGAAGAAGATCGTCCCGTCTTGTGCCAGACTTTGCCAGATCCACAGCGGGGAAGATCCGGCGCTCGGAGAGTCTGCGGTTTAAGATAAGTTCCATGTTGCCGGTGCCCTTGAACTCCTCGTAGACGACGTCATCCATCTTGGAGCCGGTCTCGATCAGGGCCGTGGCGAGGATCGTCAGCGAACCGCCCTCCCGCATGTTGCGGGCTGCGCCGAAGAAGCGCTTGGGCATGTGCAGAGCCGCCGGATCAAGACCGCCCGACAGAGTTCTTCCGCTGGACTCCTCGGTTATGTTATAGGCTCTTGTGAGTCTTGTGATGGAGTCGATGAGGATCATCACGTCGCGCTTCTGCTCCACCAGACGCTTCGCGCGCTCAATCACCATCTCAGAGACCCGCTTGTGGTGTTCCGGCAGTTCGTCGAAGGTGGAATAGATGACCTCCACGTTGGGGCCCTGGATGGCCTCCTTGATGTCAGTGACTTCCTCCGGGCGCTCATCGATAAGCAGGATGATCAGATGGATCTCAGGATTGTTTACAAGGACCGAAGAAGCGACCTGCTTGAGAAGCGTTGTCTTTCCGGCCTTGGGCGGGGAGACGATCATGCCTCTCTGTCCCTTGCCCACCGGGCACATCAGATCCATAACGCGCATGGCCAGGGATCCTCCCTGGCGTTCGAGGCGGATCTTCTCATTTGGGAAGATCGGCGTCAGATCCTCGAAGTTCACACGGGGTGTGGTGTCATCTGGTATCTCGCCGTTGACACTCGTGACGTAAAGGAGCGCGGAGAATTTCTCGGCAGAAGTGCGGTTTCTGGTGTTACCGGTAACGATATCGCCGGTTTTTAAGTGGAACTTGCGGATCTGGCTGGGCGCCACATATACATCCGCGTCGCCGGGCATGTAATTGTCGGACCGGATAAAGCCAAAGCCGTCGTTCATCACCTCCAGAATGCCGGTGACGGTGATGCCGGAATCCAACTCCGAACTGTTCAAATCACTGCGGCGGGAAGGAGCAATCTCGGGACGTACCGCATGGCGTGTGCGATCCTCCGTCTCATCAATCCGGTCACGATAGGAACTGTCCCCGTCGAGATACCGGGGCTCATACTCCCGGTCTTCCTGAGGGCGGCTGATCCTCGGGGGTTCCGGTCTCGGCGCCGGGCGGAAATTCGGTGCCGGACGCTGCTGCTGGGGGATCTCCGCGGCAGGTTCTCCGGAGCGGTAGATCACCGGCTTTTTCCGAACCACGGTGCGGCGGATGATGCCGTCTTTCGGGGTGCTCTGCGAAGGTGCGGGGGAAGCGGGTGCCGCGGCAGCTGCCGCCTGCTGCGCCCGCTCTTTGGCATCCTGCTCATCCTGGGCAAGCATCAGATCAATCAGCTCCGCCTTCTTGATGCGGGAAGGGATCTTCATTTCCCGCTTTCTGGCGATGTCGCGCAGATCGCTCACGCTCAGTGCCTCGTACTTCTCTCTTGTCATGTTGATCATGAACTCTTACTTTCTCCCTCTCTTTGGTACATGGTGCATGGTCGGAAACACCGGCCGAATGGATGTATTGATAAGCGAAAAAATCCGCACCGGATTTTACCCCGGCCGGATAAAAAAACGGATCAATTTTTTCTATGGGATCATCAATAGAAAACGGTATATTGAAAAAAATCAGTTCAACGAGAAACACGTTCCCTCTTCAGAAGCGAAGCAGATGGGAACTGCCTGATGACGTAATCTTGCATTTCATTTTCGCTATTATAATCCACCCTCTGCCGCAAATGCAATGCCATATGCAAAAAGATTTGGCAGAATGTTTTCCGCAGGGAAAAGGAATCATAATTGACGCAAAATTTTCCAATTCCGCTTCAAAAGAGACTCCCGATCACCATCTGATAGAGGGATTCATTCTGGGCGCGCCACTTGGCAAGGACCGCCCGGGCGACCTTCTCCGAGGGGACATTCAGATTCAGCTCAAAGAGGATCTGCTGATTCTCCCGGATGCACATGTGCACGGTGTAGCCGCCGAAGGAGGCCTTGTAGTACTCCCCGGTGACACTCTGGTCGCTGGTCAGACCGTAGCCGTTTTCCTTGAGAAACGCGTCCGCCTGGGTCTTGATCTTGTCAGAGATCTGGTTGCGGAAGAAAAAGAGGGTCTCATTTCCCTCCTTCGTGACGGATAAAAAGACCGCTCCATCGCTCTCCTCCCGGGCTGTAACATAGCCGTTTGCCTTCAGTTCCTCATAAGTTGCAGCCAGGGTCTCGAAGTTGACGTAGCCGTTCTCAAGCATGAAGTTCGACAAAAGCACCATCGGCAGCTCCTTCGGGGAGCGGTGCAGTAGGTAAAGAATAATCAGTTGGTAGATTGCGATGGTCGATTCCATGACGAGTTCCCCCGTTTCCCCGCGTCACTGTTTCTGATTCTTCGGATCCCTGGGAAGGAGGTCCTCCGGTGTTTCGTACTTCTCTTGCCCGGTCAGCCGATGCAGCCGCTCCCGGATATTCTTCTCATACCCGTTGGCAGAGGGGACATAGAAGGAGGCATCCCGCAGCGCGTCCGGCAGGTACTGCTGACCGGAGTAGTGCTCCTCATAGTCATGGGCGTACTGGTAGCCGATGCCATGTCCCAAATCAGCTGCATGGTGGTAGTGGGCGTCCTGCAGATAGGGTGGAATCGGCAGATTTCCGGAGCGATCCACTTCCTTCTCTGCGGCTGTGACCGACTCCACGGCAGTGTTGGACTTGGGGGCGCTGGCGACGTATTCTGCCGCCTGGGCCAGAATGATCTGGGATTCGGGCCAGCCGATTCGCTCCGCGGCAAGTGATGCTGCCACGGCGACCTGCAGAGCCTGCGGGTCTGCATTGCCCACATCCTCGGCAGCGCAGATCATGATCCGTCTTGCGATAAAGACCGGATCCTCTCCTGCCCGGATCATGCGGGCAAGGTAGTACACAGCTGCGTCCGGGTCAGATCCCCGCATGCTCTTGATGAAAGCCGAAATCGTGTCATAATGGCCGTCTCCGGACTTGTCATAGCGCATGACACGCTTCTGGATGCACTCGGAGGCGACCTCCATTGTGATGTGTATCTTTCCGTCCGCAGACCTTGCTGTGGTCAGAACCGCCATCTCGATCGCGTTCAACGCATGCCGCGCGTCGCCCCCTGCCATGTCGGAGAGGAAGTCCAGGGCATCGTCGTCGATGACCGCGTGGTAAGACCCCAGGCCCCGCTCGCTGTCGGTAAGAGCACGCTGCAGCAGGGTCTTGATGTCCTCCTGGCCCAGGGGCTTTAATTCGAAGATCATGGAGCGGGAAAGAAGCGCCGAGTTCACCTCAAAATAGGGGTTTTCCGTGGTCGCCCCGATCAGGATCAGTGTTCCGTCCTCCACAAAGGGGAGCAGGTAATCCTGCTGTCCCTTGTTGAAGCGGTGGATCTCATCGATAAACAGGATCGTCTTCTTGCCGTATCCGCCGAGGCGCTCCTTCGCCTTGGCCACCACGTCCTCCATATCCTTCTTGCCGGCACTGGTGGCATTGATCTGGCAGAACGCGGCGCTGGTCGTGTTGGCAATGACCCGGGCCAGGGTGGTCTTTCCCGTTCCCGGCGGGCCGTAGAAGATCACAGAGGAGAGCCGGTCCGCCTGGATCATGCGGGAGAGCATCTTTCCCTTGCCAATGAGATGCTGCTGTCCCACCACTTCGTCCAGAGTTCTGGGGCGGAGCCTGGCGGCCAGGGGCGATTCCGACTCCTTCTTCTGTTCTGACATGTACTCAAATAGATCCATGAAAAATCACAGCTTCCAGATGTCGCGGTTGTACTCCTCCACGGCGCGGTCAGAGGAGAAGTAGCCGCTCTTTGCGATGTTGACAAGGCTCATCCGGTTCCACTTCGTCCGGTTCTCGTAGTCCGCAAAGCACCGGTCTTTGACACGGATGTAGTCCTCCAGATCAATGAGGGACATAAAGGTATCCCTGGTAAGGAGCTCGTTCTGCAGGCGCTCGAGGTTCTCCCGATGTCCGATCTCCAGGCACTGGGGGCCGGTGATAAAGTCCACCGCTTCCTTTACAACCGGGCTCTTCTCGTAAATCTTTCTGGGATTATAGTCCCCGGCTGCCTGGTGGCGCAGCACCTCATCCTTGTTAATGCCGAAGATGTAGCAGTTGTCTTCCCCAACCAGATCCCGGATCTCCACGTTTGCACCGTCCGCGGTACCGAGGGTCACGGCGCCGTTGAGCATGAACTTCATGTTGGAAGTGCCGGAGGCCTCCTTGGTGGCCAGACTGATCTGCTCAGATACGTCGCAGGCCGGAATCAGGCGCTCCGCGTAGGAAACGTTGTAGTTGGTCACGAACACCATGTGCAGCACACTGTTCACATCCGGATCGCTATTGATGATATCGGCGAGAACCAGAAGCAGATGGATGATGTCCTTGGCGAGCACGTAGGCGGGTGCCGCCTTGCCGCCAAAGATAAAGTTGAGCGGGCGCTTCGGCCGAAGACCGCGTTTCACCTCCAGATACTTGTGGATGATGTAGAGCGCGTTCATCTGCTGGCGCTTGTACTCGTGCAGGCGCTTGATCTGGATGTCAAAGATGCCGTAGGGGTCCAGGACCACGTCCTCGGTGCGCTCGATGTACTCCGCCAGCGCCATTTTGTTGCGCATGCGGATCTCCTCCAGGGTCTGAAGCGTCTCCGGATCATCCTGGAAGGCAAGGAGCCCTTCGAGTTTTGTGGCATCCCGCTTGTAGGCGTCGTTGATCTTGGAGCTGATAAAGTCAGCCAGCTCATGGTTGCAGGACAGGAGCCATCTGCGGAAAGTGATGCCGTTGGTCTTGTTTGAAAACTTATACGGATAGATCTCGTAAAACTTGTGCAGCTCTTCCTCTTCCAGGATCTGGGTGTGGATGGCGGCAACACCGTTGACGGAGAATCCGTAGTGGATGGCGAGATACGCCATGTGGATCACGTCGTTTTTATCGATGATCCAAAGATCCGGATCGCTGAACTTCTCCTTCACCCGCCGGTCCAGTTCCCGCAGAATCGGGACGAGCTGGGGCACGACTTCCTCCAGTGCGGACATGGGCCAGGTCTCCAGGGCCTCGGCCAGGATCGTATGGTTGGTGTAGGCACAGGTCTTCTCGACGACACTGATCGCCTCGTCCAAAGGCATGGCCTTGGTGGTGGTCAGAATCCGAATCAGCTCCGGGATGATGAGGGCCGGATGCGTGTCATTGATCTGGATCACCGCGTGCTGGTCCAGATGCCGCAGGTCATACTGCCGCGTCTTCATCTCGTGCAGTATCCACTGGGCCGCATTGGAGACCAGAAAATACTGCTGATACAGACGCAGGAGTTTTCCTTTTTCATCGGAGTCATCCGGGTACAGGAACAGGGTCAGATTCTTCTCGATCGCGGTCTTGTCAAAGGTGATGCCGTCCCGCACCAGATCTTCGTCTACGCTGTCCACGTCAAAGAGGCGCAGGCGGTTGACACCGGAGTCATAGCCCACCACGTCCAGGTCGTACATGTGGCTTGTGACTTTCCGGTCGCCGAAGTACACATCAAAGGAGACATCGCTGGCAACTTCCCAGGAGTCGGGTTCAATCCAGGGGTCCTTCTCCTCCTTCTGCAGGTGATCGTCCAGGACCTGCCGGAAGATTCCGTAGTGGTAATTGAGGCCGATTCCCTCGCCGGCAAGGCCGAGGGTCGCGATGGAGTCAAGATAGCAGGCGGCCAGGCGCCCCAGTCCGCCATTACCCAGAGAAGGCTCCGGTTCTACCTCTTCGATCCGGGACAGGTCCTTTCCGTATTTCTCCAGAAGGGCCTTCATTCTGTCATAGATGCGCAGGTTGATCAGGTTGTTGGACAGAAGTTTTCCGATGAGGAACTCGGCGGAGAGGTAGTAGATAATTTTCTCTCCGGTGTTGTGCTCGGTGACTTTGAGCAGCCGCTTGCAGTAGTCCAGCAGCACATAGTAGAGCTCCCAGTCGGAGCACTCCCCGAAGGAGTGGCCGAACCGCGCTTTCGCGATCTCCTGCACCTGGCGCTCCATGTTCATGTTCAGGACATCCCGCTGCATGTTGGTTGACTGAATTCTCATTTTTTCCTGTCCTTCCCGTCGTTTCCCAGTCTTTCCCGCTTGCAAAAAAGCCATGCATGCCTCCCCGTTCGGAAAGGCAGGCATGGCCACAGTTCTATGTATTACATTTCTTCGGATCTCAGAACTCGAAGAGCTCCTTCATGACCAGGTGTCTCGGGGTGCCGTTGACCCAGATCGGATAGAGCTCGCCCTCGATAAGAGGTCTTGCGTACTTGATATATGCCTCGGTGACATCGTCGCCTTCTGCATTGATCATCTCGTCAGGAACGTTCTTCACGCCGTTTGCGATCTGATGGATATCGAAGCGGGAGAACTCGATGCGGTAAGGCTCCTTCTCGGTGTTCACTCTCTTGAAGATGACCATCTCGCCGGTCTCGCCGTCGGCAGCTGCCTCAGCAGCCATCTTGCCGGCCGTAAAGGCCTCGTTGATATCGGTCAGGGATGCCACATGGGTAGCGGCTCTCTGCATGGTGGAGAACTCGATCGGTCTGGTCTTGCAGCCAGTGCGCTCGCCAATCAGCTTGCAGAGTGCAGAAGCGGTTCCGGAGAGCTGCTTGTGTCCGAATGCATCGACCTTGTCGGAAGCATCACCCAGCTCGCAGGCATATCTGCCATCAGCGAGCTTCAGGCCCTCGGAGACAGCGATCACGACGGATCTCTTGGTCTTTGCCAGGTGCTCAACCTTGTCCAGGAACTTGTCAACATCGAAGACGCGCTCCGGCAGATAGATGGCATCCACACCAGAGCAGTCATCACCCTTTGCAAGAGCAGCGGCAGCGGTCAGCCATCCGGCATCACGGCCCATGATCTCGGTCACGCAGATGGTGGGCTTCTCAGCGCCGAAGGACTCGTTGTCGCGGATGATCTCCTTCAGGGTCGTTGCGATGTACTTTGCGGCAGAGCCGTATCCAGGGCAGTGATCGGTGATCGGAAGATCGTTGTCGATGGTCTTGGGCACACCCATGAAGGTCTGCTTCTTGCCATGCTCCTTGGCATAGTCAGAGAGCATCTTGACGGTATCCATGGAGTCGTTTCCACCTGCATAGAACAGGGTATCGATGTCGTTCTCCTCCATCACCTGGAAGATCTTCTCGTAGACATCCTCATGTCCCTCGGGCTTAGGCATCTTGTAACGGCAGGAGCCCAGGAATGCGGAGGGGGTTCTCTTCAGGAGCTCAATGCCCATGGGATCTGCAAGGTACTTGTCCAGATCCACGATCTTGCCCTGCAGGAAGCCCTCGATGCCGTGGACCATGCCATAGACATGAACAGCGCCCTGCTCCTTGGCTCCGACATAGACGCCGGCTACGGAGGAATTGATGACGGCGGTGGGGCCGCCGGACTGACCAACTACTACATTTCTCATGATGAATTGCTCCTCTCTGAAGATCTGTTTCGGTATGTTTCCTTGATACCGGGGAAAAGTATAGCAGATGGAAAGGGGACGGTCAAACCAAATGCGGAGGCGAAAAACGCCCGTCACAGGCTGACTTTCCTTTCGGGTCGATCCTGTGTAAAATGATTTTGCTGCAGCTGCCTGCACTCCAGAGCGCGGGCACAATAAGGAGTAAACGGCATGTCAGAGCGACCCAACTGTAAATTTCATCCGCTCCCAATGGTCCTTGCGCTGACCGCGGCGGCAGGGGCTTTCGTCGGCTGCGGAAAGAATTCTTCCGAGACGCTCTCTCAGATCGTCGAAAGCGAAGCGTCAACCGATTCGACAGAGACGGTGCAGGGAACCCGGGACAACACCCCGAAAGTACTCGTGCCAAAGAGTCCCGGCACCACGGTCCTTGGGACGGACACAATCACCATCGACATCTCCAATGCGTCCGATGGGTACCTCTCTGTCTCCTGTCGCGCCGGGGATGACAAGAAGCGAAAGCTCCGGATCACGCCGCCCAACGACGTGGTCTATACCTTTGATCTTGCCTCCGACGGAACCCTGTCCTATTATCCCTTCTCCTGCGGAGACGGCTCCTATCGGATTGCCGTCTACGAAAATGTGGAGGGAAACAAATACGCGGCGGCATTTGACACCACCATCGAGGTCTCCCTTACCGACTCTCTCACCCCTTTTCTCTATCCCAACACCGAAGTCTGGTTCACCAGTGACACGAAAGCGGTGGCGGTGGCAGAGGAAACGGTGGTCCCTGCCAACTCCGATCTGGACGCGATTTCTGAGATCTACGACTACGTGATCACCCATGTGACCTATGATTGGGATGAGGCGGAGACTGTACAGTCCGGGTACATTCCGGACGTGGATGAGGTGCTCGAGACTGGAAAGGGGATCTGCGTTGACTTCTCCGCGCTGCTTTGCGCGATGCTGCGCTCCCAGCGCATCCCCACGCGGGTCGAGGTTGGCTATGCGGGCGACGTATACCACGCTTGGGTCTCCACATACGTGGAGGACGTGGGATGGGTCAACGGCATCATCCGCTTTGACGGGACCGACTGGTCTTTGATGGACGCCA
>JBJEYC010000003.1:0-3897 GCA_051886435.1 Lachnospiraceae bacterium | reverse complement strand
CAGACAAGACAGGACGCCGCTCTGAAGGAGAAGATGGCGGCCTATCGGGCTTCCCTCTCCGAGAAAGAGCGGGAGAAAATCGTCGATGAGACGATTGCCCTCAAGAAATGGCAGACAACGCCCGATACCGAGGAGGCGCTGCAGAGCATCCCGGTTCTTGCAAGGAGCGATCTCAAGAAGGAGGCACTGCTTCCTGTGAACGTCCTCCTGACCCCGGCGGGAAAGCAGTTGTCGTCCCTTCCCAAAAAGGGACCGGTTGTCATTTCCCATCCGGTATTTACCTCCGGCATCGACTATGTCAATTTTCAGTTTGACTTTTCGAAGATCCCGGCGCGGCTCTTCCCCTATGTGACGATCCTTCGCACGGTTCTGGGCGCTCTCGACACCGAGCACTTCGGGTACGCAGCCCTCGACCAGGAGGTCACGATCCGAACCGGCGGCATCTATCCCAATACCTCGATGTTTCCCTCCGCAAAGAAGGAAGGGGTCTGCGCCCTCCGCTTTGAGGTCACGATGAAGGTGCTGGATCGGAACCTTGCGGCCGGCATGGAACTTGCCGGGGAGATCATCCGGAATACGAAGTACAGAGACGTCAAGCGGATCATTGAGGTTCTCGAGGAGGAAGTCTCTGAGATGAAGGCATCGCTTCCGGAGAGCGGCCACGCGACCGCTGCCTGCCGGGCAAGGAGCCAGTGCGATGTTTCCGCCAAGATCCAGGATAAGCTCTCCGGAATCGACGCATACCGCTCGATGTCAAAGATCCTCGAGGATCTGAAGGCAGGAACGGACATCGATGGATTCCTTGACAGACTGAAGGAGACCGCATCCTTCCTGTTTCGCAGGGAGAACCTCTTCCTTGACATCACGGCGTATGAGGAGACGACTGCGAAAGCACTGCCTCTCTTGCAGGCATTTGCCGATTCTCTGCCGGGAACAGGAGAAAACGCCCCCGCTGACTGGGATCTTGCCCCCTATGCGCCGGAGCTTACCCAGGGTTCAGAGGGCTTTGCCACCGCGGGGAGCGTTCAGTACGTGGCGGCTGCCGGCAACTTTATGCGGGCGGGATACCGCTACACTGGCGCCATGGATGTGCTGCGGGTGATCCTCGGGTATGACTATCTCTGGCAGCGCATCCGGGTGCTGGGCGGCGCCTACGGCTGCATGAGCGGTTTTGGAAGAACGGGCGGTGCCTTCTTTGTCACCTACCGGGATCCCCACCTTCTGGACTCGCTGTTTGTGTTTGCCCAGGCGGCGGAATACCTGGCATCTTACGACTGCGATGAGCGGACCATGACAAAGTCCGTCATCGGCGCCGTGTCCGCTCTGGACCGGCCGCTCTCCCCCAGACAGATGGGCCGCTATTCCCTGCAGGCGCTTCTGACCGGGGTCACCGGGGAAGACCTGCAGAGGGAGCGGGACGAGGTGCTCTCCTGCACCAAAGAGGATATCCGAAGGCTTGCCGGTCCGGTCCGGGCCTTTCTGAGCCAGAGCTGCATCTGTGTCATCGGCTCAAAGGACCGGATCGAGGAGACAGACTACGTGTTTGACCGCATCGACCAGCTGATCTGACACGAAGCGGCGGTGCGGGGAATAGGAGGAGCAAAGTGAAACGACATACCCTGACCCTGCTGGCTGCTGTCCTGGCGGGTTCCCTGGCGCTGACGGCCTGCGGTGCGGCATCAGAGAGCGCCGGCACAAGTGCCGACAGCTATGTGGAGAGTGATATCGCAGACAACGCTGTCGCAGACAAGTCCTCGGTGAACGAGGACCCCTCCCTCTCCTGGGACAGCGCTTCCCTGGCCGCAACAGATGCCGGAGCGCAGGATACCGGGGAGACGGAAGGGGAAGCTGTCACCGACGACGCCACCGGTCAAAAGCTCGTTGTGACCTTAAACTACAGCGTGGAGACCAAGGACCTGGACGCCCTGGATGAGAGCATCCTTGCGGAAACAAAGAAGCTTGGCGGATATGTGGAGTCCTCCAGCAAGGACGGCAACCACGAGGGGGACGACTCCTGGTACGCCCGCTATGCGACGTATACGCTGCGCATCCCGAGTGAAAAGCTTGATGAGTTTGCCACCGCCCTGGAGGGGGAGTCGAGCGTCACCAGCAAGTCCACCGACACGCAGGACATCACCCTGCAGTACATCGACACGGACTCGAGAAAGACCGCCCTGGAGACCGAGAAGAAGCGCCTCGAGGAGATGTTAAAGAAAGCGGAATCCGTCGATGACCTGATCCAGATCGAGAACGCCCTGACCGATGTGCGGAGCGAGCTCCAGGAGCTCGAGACGACCCTTCGCCACTATGACAACCAGGTCTCCTACAGCACCGTCAATATCTCGGTGACGGAGACCAAAGAGTACACGGCGGTGACCGAGTCGCGGACCCCGGCGGAGCGGATCCAGGAAGGATTTGCAAGCTCCGTGCAGGAGCTTCGGGACCACGTGGAGAACCTTGCCGTGGATCTTGCCTCCAACGCGCCGATGATCCTCTACTACCTGGTCCTTGCCATCATCGTGATCCTTCTCATCCGTCTTGTGGTGGCAATCCTCGTTGCCATCTTTGCATCAAGAGAGTGGAAGGAAAAGCGCCGGGCAAAGAAGAAAGCGCGGAAGCAAGCCAGGGAGAAGAAAAAAGAGGACCAGGCCCGGGAAAAGCTCCTCGAGAAGGAAGAGGAGAAAAAGCTCCTGCAAGAGGACAGGAAGAAATCAAGCAAGTAAGTGAGGAGTGCGCATGGCAAAGGCAGGTTTTGCAGCCATCATCGGCAAGCCCAATGTCGGCAAGTCGACCCTGATGAATACCCTGATCGGGCAGAAGATCGCGATTACATCCTATAAGCCCCAGACGACGAGAAACCAGATCCGGACAATCTACACGGACGAGACGGGACAGATCGTCTTTCTGGACACGCCGGGCATCTTTACGGCAAAGGACCGGCTCGGCCGGTACATGGAAAAGTCCGCGGAGAACGCAATCCAGGACGTGGACGTCGTCCTCTGGCTCGTGGAGCCAAAGGACAAGCTCAAAGAGGAGGACCTGGCGGTCCTCTCCCTCGTCGCAAAGTCCGGGTCCCCGGTCATCATCGTGATCACCAAGACCGACACCGTGAAGAAGGAGGTCGTCCTTGCCGTCATCGCGGCCTACGCGAATGCCTGGCAGAAGGAGACCGGAAAGGACCTGCCCGACATCATCCCGGTGTCCGCAAGGACAAGGAACGGGATGGACGAGCTCAAGGCCCTCATCTTTGACAAGCTCCCGGAGGGGGAGCCCTTCTACGACCCGGAGGAGGTCACCACCCAGACCCAGCGGGAGATCGCGGCGGAGATCATTCGGGAGAAGGCCCTGCGCCTTCTGCAGGAGGAGGTGCCCCACGGCATCGCCGTGGAGATCCGCACGATGCACGCAAGAAAGGCAAAAGGCGGCGCGGGAGAAATCTGGGACATCGACGCGGATGTCTTCTGCGAGCGGGAATCCCATAAGGGCATCATCATTGGCAAGGGCGGTTCGATGCTCAAGAAGATCGGCACCGCAGCCCGGATCGACATGGAAAACATGCTGCAGAGCAAGGTCAACCTTCATCTGTTTGTGAAGGTGCGCCCCGGCTGGAAAGACGACGCCGGGACCCTGCGGGGGCTTGGATACGACGAGAAAAAGCTCCGGAAGGAGTAAAGAAAGAAGGAGGTGATCGCCCATGGCAGAGGGTGTGGATCCCGAGGCACTGGACAATCCCTACTTCGAGGTCACCGGGATGGTGATCGAGGTGCGCCCCATCGGGGAGTATGACAGGAGAGTGGTGCTTCTTACCAGGGAGCGGGGAAAGATCAGTGCCTTTGCCAAGAGCGCGCGAAAGCCCACCGCCCCGCTTCACGGAACGACCGATCTTTTTGCCTTCGG
>JBJEYC010000002.1:0-3904 GCA_051886435.1 Lachnospiraceae bacterium | reverse complement strand
AAATTTAAAAATGTCTATTCTGGACAGCGCCCCGCCCGCGTGGTAGGGTAGGGAAGCGAAATTAGACAAGTATTACGAAAGTACGTTAAAAGTTACAAACGGAAAGGAAATCATGATCAAAAAGCGGCTCCTGGAGCTGATGGGCTCCTCCAAAAAGTATGTGGGACTCCAGATCTTCTGGCAGTGGATCTCCCTGCTCGCCCAGGTGGGGATTGTCACCTGTATTGCAGGCCTTGTGCAGGGGGCGTATGACCACACCCTGACGCAGGAACTCATCCTGCGCTTCTTTGTCCTTGCAGGCGTCCTGGTCCTCGTCCGGTACCTCTGTGACCGGTGCTACGGAAGGGCGGGGTACCTTGCCAGCGTCGACGTCAAGCGGGTGCTACGCGGGAAGATCTACGAAAAACTCCTGCGCCTCGGCCCCTCCTACCGGGAAAAGATCCCGCCGGCGGAGGTCATGCAGATGACGACGGAGGGCGTGGAGCAGCTGGAGACCTACTACGGCAAGTACCTGTCCCAGTTCTTCTATGCGATGCTCGCGCCGCTGACACTCTTTTTCGTCCTGCTTCCCGTTTCCCCTGTCTCCGCCGGGATCCTCCTCGTCTTTGTGCCGCTGATTCCCATCGTTATCATGGTGGTCATGAAGGTGGCAAGAAAGCTCCTGGACGGGTACTTCCGGATCTACTACGGCCTTGCGGACACCTTCCTAGAAAAGCTACGGGGGCTCACTGTTCTGAAGGTCTACGGCGCGGATGAGAAGGCCGCACAGGACATGGCCAGGGAGTCCGAGAACTTCCGCCTGGTCACGATGAAGGTCCTTGGCATGCAGCTATGCTCCACCGTGGTGATGGACATTGCAGCCTATGGCGGCACGGCAGCGGGCCTTGTGACGGCACTCCTTGCCTTTTCCCGGGGCGATGTGAACCTCTACGGGATGATCCTCATCCTGTTTCTTGGCGCCGAGTTCTTCCTGCCGATGCGGCTTTTGGGCTCCTACTTCCACATCGGGATGAATGGCATGAAGGCGAGTGACCGGATCTTCGCCTTTCTCGACCTTCCGGAGGAGGCACCGGGGAAGGAAAAGATTCCGGAGGGAAAGACCGATATCGAAGTTAGAAACCTCACCTTTTCCTATGACGGCTCAAGGGATGCCCTGCGGGATGTCAGCTTCTCCTTCCCCCGTGGGTCATTTACCGCGATCGTCGGCGCCTCGGGCTCCGGAAAGAGCACCCTTGCAGGCATCCTGACCCTGCAGAACCGCTATCACCAGGGCTCGGTGACGGTCGGCGGGATCGACCTCTCTGACATCCGGCAGGAGAGCCTCTTCTCCCATTTGACGCTGGTGGCAAATGAGAGCCCGGTCTTTTCGGGGACGATAAGGGAAAACCTCCTTCTTGGCAATCCCGCGGCAAAGGACAGGGACCTTCTGCAAGCGCTCTCAACAGTCCGCCTGAGCGAGTTTGCCACAGAGGGCGGCCTGGACCGGGAGGTGGAAGAGCACGGTGCAAACCTCTCCGGCGGGCAGCGGCAGCGCCTGGTCCTTGCCAGGGCGCTGCTGCATGACTCCGATCTCTACCTCCTGGACGAGGCGACCTCCAACATCGATGCCGCCTCGGAGGAGGCAATCATGGATGCGGTGAAGGCCCTTCGCGGCAAAAAGACGATCATCCTCATCACCCACCGACTTGCCAACGCGGTGGAGGCGGACCGGATCTACTGCATGGAGAACGGGCAGGTGACCGAGTCCGGCACCCATGAGGCCCTCCTTGCAAAGAGAGGACCCTATGCCGCCCTGTACCGCGAGCAGAAGAGCCTCGAGGACTACACAAAGGAGCACGAGGGAAAGGACATTTCGCGGACCGTCCTGACTCAGCCAAAAACAAGAGAAGAGTCAGGTGCGTCCGAAGAGGCAGCTGCTCCCGCGGCAAGAAGAAGCGGCTTTGCCATCATGCGCAGGCTCATCGTACTGGTCAAACCCCTGACGCCGGTGATGCTCTGCGGCATCACGCTGGGAGTTCTCGGCTTTCTGTGCGCGATCTTCGTGACGGTCCTTGCGGCAGAGGGCGCCGGCAGGATCCTCACCGGGGCACTGCCGGGCAGACTTCTGATCCTTATCCCCGTCCTTGCCATCCTGCGGGGTGTTCTGCACTACGGGGAGCAGTACGCAAACCACTACATCGCCTTCCGGATCCTCGCCCTCATCCGGCAGAAGGTCTTTGCCGCCCTGCGCGCCCTGGCACCGGCAAAGCTCGAGGGGAAGAACCAGGGAAACCTGGTCTCGATCCTCACCAGTGACATTGAGCTGCTGGAGGTGTTCTACGCCCACACGATCTCCCCGATTGCGATCGCCGTGGTGACCGACCTTGTCCTGTGCATCCTGCTCGGCATACAGTACCTGCCTGCCGCCCTCGTGGCCGCGGCAGCCTACGTGGCGGTTGGCGCGATTCTGCCCATCTGGAACGGAAAGCGGGGAAAGAATGCCGGTATGGCCTTCCGAACGTCCTTCGGCTCCATGAACAGCGCCCTCCTCGAGGGGATCGGCGGCGTGTTTGAGACGATCCAGTTCGGGGGAAGCCAAAAGGCGGCCCGGGACATGGACGAGCGAGCAGGGAAGCTGGCTGCCATCCAGAAGGATCTCACCCGGTACGAGTCAGCAGAGCGCGCCATCGCAAATCTCCTCATCCAGTGCTTCTCCTTCCTGATGCTGGGAGTCATGCTCCACGCCTTTCTTGCGGGGACTGTCGGCATCGGTGCACTCCTGTTTGCGGTGAGCCTGATGATGAGTTCCTTCGGTCCTTCCGCTGCGCTGGCATCGGTCTCCAACAGCCTGAACCAGACCCTGGCAAGCGGTGAGCGGGTGCTCTCCCTCCTGGAGGAGGAACCTGTGACAAGAGAGAATGAAAGAGGAGAGGAGCCGGAGGATGCCGGCGCGTCGCTCTCCCATGTCACCTTCTCCTACGGCGGGGCACCGGTTCTCCGGGATCTTACCGCGGTCATTCCGAAGGGGAAGATTCTTGGCATTCAGGGTCCCTCCGGCTGCGGAAAGAGCACAGTCCTGAAGCTTCTGATGCGCTTTTATGATCCGGAAGAGGGCGTGGTGCAGGTTGGCGGGCACGATGCGGCAAAGATTCAGACCGCCTCTCTGCGCAGACTCGAGTCCTATGTCACCCAGGACACCATCCTCTTCTCGGCAACCGCCGCCGACAACATTTCCCTGGGCATCCCAGCTGGCGGGGATACAAAGGTGAACCGGGAGAAGATCATTGAGGCAGCAAAAATGGCAAATATCGACGGCCTGATCCGCTCCCTGCCACAGGGGTATGACACCAAGCTTGGCGGGACGGATGCTCTTCTCTCTGCCGGGGAGAAGCAGCGCATCGGCATCGCCCGGGCGCTCTACCACGGTGGAGATCTCCTTTTGATGGATGAGCCCACCAGCAGCCTGGACGCGCTGAATGAGGGCCTTGTCATGAAGACCGTGCGGGAATCCGCAAAGGATCGGACCATCGTGCTCGTTTCCCACAGAAGGGCCGCTCTCTCCATCGCGGACGCCATCCTGGAAATCCGCGAGGAGGACGCCTGAGGCTGGCAATTTCCCGCTTCCGGCGTTATGCTGTCTGGATACGACCGCCCAGGGCGGGAAGGAGGACAGTGCGGTGGAAAACGAAACAGCGAAACTTCGACTGGCTGAACCGGAGGATCTGCCGGCGCTTTTGGACCTCTATGAGGGGGCCAGGGCGTTCATGCGAAAAACAGGAAATCTTCATCAGTGGGAAAACGGGGAGGGCCCGAATGAAATGCAGCTTCGGCAGGACATCCGGGACCGGTCCCTGTATGTCTTGGAGGATCATGGCGCCATCCACGGGGCCTTCTTCTTTTCGATGGCCGGGGAGCCGAACTATGA
>JBJEYC010000001.1:0-3915 GCA_051886435.1 Lachnospiraceae bacterium | reverse complement strand
TACATCTCCTCGAGGACGATCTTTCCATTCTCCATGTGGGAGAGCATGTGGCGCCCGGAAGAGGCACCGATGTCCACCGCAAGAAAGTACTGTGTCTGTGCCATTGCGCTCATCCTCTCTTTGAGAGAACGTCCTTCTCATACTGCATGCAGTCAGCGAACCAGTCGGTCTCCTTCAGGACGCCGTTCTTCTCGCAGTAGTAGTCCCAGATGTCGCCAAAGGGCATCACCTTCATCTCCTCGTTCAGGCTCATGAGCTCAGTGAAGTTGTGAGCATCCTGGAGGTCTGCCAGCTTCTCATTGGGCAGGAGCTCAGCATAGAGCAGAGCCTTCTCCATGTTCCGCATGCCGTTGGTCCAGGCGCTGATCCGGTTGATGGAGGCATCGAAGTAGTCCATGCCGATGAAGTAGTGCTCATAGCCGGTCCGGATGATCTCGGTGGCAAGGTCTCTCAGGTCATCGTTGAACAGCGTGACATGATCGGAGTCCCAGCGCACCGGGCGGGAGACATGCAGAGCGAGCTTATCGTTAAACAGGAGCATTGCCGAGAGCTTGTCGGCAACCACCTCGGTCGGATGGAAGTGCCCGGTGTCGATCAGGCAGAGGATCCCCTTCTTTGCGGCGTAGTTCATGTAGAACTCGTGGGAACCGACGGTCTCGGACTCGACACCGATGCCGAAGACCTTGCTCTCGACGGCGACATAGACTTTGCTATGGTCATAGGGCGTTGCGAGGATCTGGTCCAGGGAGTCCTTAAGTCTCTTTCTTGCTCTGGTTCTGTCCCCGGGGACATCCTTGCAGCCGTCCGGGATCCAGATGTTCATCAGGCACGGCTGGCCGGTCTCGGTGGCCAGATATTCGGAGATCTTCAGGCACGCGATGCCATGGCGGATCCAGAACTGGCGGATCGACTCATCTGAGGAGGACAGGGTGCCGATCTGCGCATCTGCCTTCGGATGGCTGAAAAAGGTAGGGTTGAAGTCCAGGCCGAGGCCTCTCTTCTTTGCAAAGTCGACCCATGCCTGGAAGTGCTCCGGCTTTAATGCATCGCGATCTGCCCACTCGCCATCCTTGAAGATCGCATAGGAAGCATGGAGGTTGAGCTTGTGCTTTCCGGGGATGTAGGTCAGAACCTTGTCGATGTCCTGCATCAGCTGCTCCGGATTGGTGGCGCGATAGGGATAATTTCCGGTCGTCTGGATGCCGCCCGTCAGAGGTCCCTTCTGATCAAAGCCGACGACATCATCGCCCTGCCAGCAGTGCATCGAGATCTTGATCTTCGCGGTCTCCTCCACTGCCTTGTCGGTGTCAATGCCAAGGGCTGCATAGCGCGCCTTTGCGTCCTCGTATCTCTCCTGTGTGGTCATGAAAATGTCCTCCTTTTTGTGCTTCGGGGCTCCCCGGCCCCGGTATTGTTCTGTTTACAGGGGCATCCTACCGCAGGGATGGTCGTCCCGGAAGGTCCCCTGATGCACAAAAAAGCGTCCTTTCTTGCACAGGACTGCTCTCCCATGCGATAATCGAAACAGGCACGTGGAGAGCAGGGTTTCGGCACTCCCGGCCGGAAAGAAGGGGAATGGCATGAATGCAGCATTGTTGCAGAAACTGTCCGTTGTCACGGAGGAGGAAAAGGCGATCCTGGCGGGAAAGAAAGATGTGAACCGGGCGCTCTACTATGCCCCGGGGAAGAGTTCAAACGAGATCGATTCCGCCCGGGTGCTGACGGACGGAAAACTCATCGACATCCGTCCCAACACCAGGTTTGTGCACTTTCCCCGACACACCCACAACTTCGTGGAGTTCATCTATATGTGCTCGGGACAGACGACCCACTTCGTGGATGGACAGAAGATCGTGCTGCACCAGGGAGACCTGCTGTTCATGAACCAGCACGCGGTGCAGGAGATCCTGCCTGCCTCCCTTAATGACATCGGCGTCAATTTTATGATCCTGCCGGAATTCTTTGACCGGACCTTCCAGATGATGGGAAACCGGGAGAGCGCCCTGCGGGATTTTGTGATCTCCTGCCTGACCGGAGCCAACCAGGGCGGCAATTACCTGTACTTTCAGGTGTCGGATGTGCTGCCGGTCCAAAACCTGGTGGAAAATCTGATCTGGCTCCAGCTCTCGAACGATGGCGACAAGCGCCTGCTCTCCCAGTACACGATGGGTCTTCTGTTTCTGTCCCTGATGCAGGTCACTGACAAGATCCACATGTCGAAGAGCTCCTGGGAGCAGGATCTGATTATCCGGCTCCTCTCCTACGTTGAATCCCAGTACCGCAGTGCAAATCTTGCTGACTTTGCAGGCAAAAGCGGGGTGGAGGAGACCTGTCTCTCCCGCCTCGTCAAGAAGAACACCGGAAAGACCTTCAAGGAGCTCCTCCTGGAAAAGCGGATCAGTCAGGCCAAGCTCCTTCTTACAGACACCGCGCTCTCAGTGGACGACATTGCCGCGGCGGTGGGATATGACAACACGAGCTTTTTCCACCGGCTCTTCCGCGCCCGCACCGGCATGACGCCGCGGGGGTACCGGCTCCTTGCAAAGGACAATGCCGGCGCCTTTCCCGCCACTCCTTCCACAGTATCTGGAGGTACCCCATGACCAACCTGCTGCTTCTTTGCGCCATCGTTATCTTCGCGTGCGTCTTTTTGAACAAGATCTCCTCCCGGATCGGGATCCCCATGCTCCTTGCGTTCATCCTGCTGGGCATGCTCTTTGGGAGCGATGGGCTGTTCAAGATTCCCTTTGAGAATTACTCCTTTGCGGAGGACATCTGCACCGGAGCGCTGATCTTCATTATGTTTTACGGCGGCTTCGGCACCAACTGGGAGCAGGCTAGAAGCACCGCAGGAAAAGCAGTGCTTCTATCCTCCGCCGGGGTGGTCATCACGGCCGTTCTGACCGGCATCTTCATCCACTTTGCGCTGGGGCTCTCCTGGGAGGCGGGGATGCTGATGGGTTCCATCATCGGCTCTACCGATGCGGCCTCGGTGTTCTCAGTCCTGCGCTCCCGAAAACTCAACCTTAAGGACAACACCGCCTCCCTCCTGGAACTCGAGAGCGGCAGCAACGACCCCTTTGCCTACCTGCTCACGATGATCTGCATTCAGGCGATGCAGGGAAAAGCGGGCGTTGCACAGATCCTGCAGATGCTGGTTCTGCAGATCGGACTGGGCCTTGCCTTTGGCGCAGTGATCTCCCTGGCCGCGGTGTGGGTGCTGCAGCACGTCCGCTTTGAGACGGCCGGGTTTGACACGATCTTTGTGATGGGCGTTGCCCTCCTTGCCTATGCTGCCCCCACAGCTCTGGGCGGAAACGGCTATCTCTCCACGTATCTTGCCGGCCTCTTTCTCGGCAATCACCGGATCCCGGACAAAAAGAACCAGGTGCACTTCTTCGACGGCCTCACCGGCCTGATGCAGATGCTGATCTTCTTTCTCCTGGGCCTGTTGTCGACGCCATCGCGTCTCCCTGCTGCCGCAGGGGATGCCATCCTAATCGCGCTCTTTCTCACCTTTGTGGCCCGGCCCGCCGCGGTGGCGGCCATCCTCGGCCCCGCGGGGGACTCCCTGCCAAAGATCCTGCTGGTCTCCTTCTCGGGCCTTCGGGGCGCCGCCTCCATCGTGTTTGCGATCCTCGCGGTGGAGCAGACCTCCCTGGGGGATTTCGTCTTCCACACCACCTTTGTCATCGTGCTGCTCTCCATCCTCTTCCAGGGGACCCTCCTGCCCGCGGTAGCAAAGCGCCTCCACATGACGGACGATGAGAGCGATGTCATGAAGACCTTCAATGACTACTCCGAGGAGACCCCGGTTCAGTTTATCCGCTTTCGGATTCCGGCCTCCCACCCCTGGGTCGGAAAGGCCCTTAGGGAGATCACCTTCCCGCCCCAGACCCTGGTGGTGCTGCGGGA